>CAYRPC010000155.1:0-6758 GCA_964425995.1 uncultured Phycisphaeraceae bacterium | reverse complement strand
CCTTCCCTAGCTGAGGGCAGCAAAACTGCGGCGGGCATTACACGTCCCTTGCCGCCCGGGAAGTACATCGTCTTTGGCATCGTTCCCGCAGGGCTTGGCTTGAGCGACATGGGCATCATGCCCCAGCAGGCGACCGTGATTGATTGGAACCGCGATCATCCCGCCACCCGCAACCTGGTTCTGGATTCGCTCCAAATTGCTCAGTTCCGCGAAGTCGTGGTCGATCCCGCTGCGGGCGTGACCAAACTCGCGTATGCCGAGCGAGGCCCGGCGTTGCTCGAAGTTGCCAAGGCGGACACCCGCGCGATCATCGTGCCCTTTGATTACATGGAGAGCACCTGGCCCCTGGATCTCTCATTCGTGGTCTTCGTTGCGTCAACGGTCAAGTACCTGGGCGAGGAAGTGGGGGGTGCGTACGACGCCCGCTCGCTCGCCCCAGGGGGCGAATTGCAGGACCGTTTGCCGATAGGCGTGGTCGAGGCTCGCGTTGATGGACCGGGCGACCTTCGCGCCAGTATCCGTCCCAACCCAGACGGCGGCATCAACTATCGCATTCCGCCCAGGACCGGCGTGTATGAAGTCTCGTGGGAGGGGCAGTCCGCGCCGGGCGATGTTCGTGAGGGCGAGGGCGGGCGTGTACTGAGAATTTTTGCCGCCAACTTGCTCGACCAGCAGGAATCGGATGTCCCCGCTGCCCAACAACTGGAACTGGCAAGCAAGGTGCAGCAAGCATCCATCGGCAATACCGGCAAGGGCGACCGGCGACTGTGGCCATACCTGATTCTGCTGGGCCTGGGCATCGTGCTGCTGGAGTGGTTCATTTACAACCGGAAGGTGTATGTGTGAAGAGGCTTGGGTGGGTGCGAATGTGGATCGGGCTTGTGGTTGTTCCCGTCGCGTGTGCGTGCGTGACATGGGCACAAGACGGGCCAGTTCCCCAGAGCGAACCGGCGCAAGTCCAATCCGTGGACTCGGCTCCTGCCGAAGGGCCGCCACAGTCACAGCCAGAATCAGAATCAGCAGCACGATTCCCAGTTGATGATGCGAGCGATCGGATCCAAAGCGCAAGCACATTCACCGGGACCTTCGTCAACACGCTCAAGCCCGTGCAATTCCGCGGCTCGGGATTGTCGCTCTCGGGCGTGCGATTTGGCTGGGGCGGGCAGATTACAGCCGAACGCCACACGCCGGTGTGGGTCAAACTCGATTCGGGGTCCAACGCCATCCAAGGCTTCGTCGCCATCGAGTATCAGCAGGATGCGTCGCAGAAGGCGCGCGTGGTTGCACCCTTCTCGACGACACCGGGCTTTGGGGCATTGGTCGAGTTGGTGATCTGCGTGCCCGGCCGTCTGCCGCAATTGAAGTTCATCATCAGCGATGGCGAGACGACTCAGGAAGTTTTTGCCAGCACCATCGCTGCCCCGGACGAACTCACCATGCCAACGGTGAGGCTGGATGGCTTGCGTGTCCTCGCGCTGGATAGCGACGCATCCCGCTCGACGGTCAGTTTGCTTGGCAAGGACCTGTCCATCAACGTTCAGAATCCGGGTGGTACGCCTTCATTGAGCGAGATACGAACACGCATGTTCGCCAATGCAGTTGTTGTGGGCATCGCTCCCAAGGACCTTGCGCAGAGTTGGATCGCCTACGAGAGCGTCGATGTGATTGTCGCACGCGAAGCCGACCTCGAGGTCGCCTCGGAGCGTTCCCGCGAAGCGATTCACGCCTGGGTGCGATCGGGCGGGCACCTGATCCTTCAGGTTTCAAACGCGGCGCAGACATGGCGCGCTGTCGCGCCCGAGGGCGTGCCTCCCCAGATCGAGTTTGGCGAACGCAGCGAGGCCCCAATAGATGTGCATTTTCGCGCCGCAATGGTGCAGGCCAAGGGCGATCCTGGTGCCGGTGGTGTGGCTGGGGGAGGTAGTGGCAAGGAGCGATCAGGTATCTCGTCGCTAGCCATGATGCGCGTCGCACGCTGGAGAGACGATGCAGCGCCATCCATGAGTTCATGGAATATGGGCTGGAGGGTGCGCCTGCAAGGGGCACCCAATACAGCAGGTCCGATCGTCTCTGGCCCCCTCGCCCTTGGAACCCTCACACTGCTGGGAATAGACCCCGCGCGCATGAGCGAAGTGATGAGCGACTCGGCGACTGGACAAACCTGGCGTGCGATCATGGGCGATGTGCTTTCCGATGCACTGATCCGATTGCATAATTACGATGCTTGGTATCAGTATCGCAATACTTCGGGCGCAGCCTCGTATGAGCGTGCTGCCATCGAGGCCATTCTCGACGAGACCACGATGGCCCGCCCCGTCGGTCCCTGGTTTTTTATCGTGGTGGCGGTCGCCGTGTTGCTGCTCATCCTCTGTGTTGGTCCGGTGGGCAGAGGGGTTCTCCGCAAGCGCGGCCTGCTTCGCAGTTCCTGGGTCGTCGCCCTCGTCCTGACGGGCATTGCATCACTGGTTGGCCTGCTGGCGCCCATGCTGGTTCGAAGCGGTCAGACGCTCGCCAGCACCACCACCGTCCACGACATGATCTGCGATCAGTCGGGCGAACCCGTGGTACATGCATCGACCACCGTCAAGAGCCTGTTCTCGGGCAAGCCCGAAACTCTTGTGGTTCAGGCTCGTGGCGAGGGCAATGGTGGAGGAGGGGGAGCAGTTGGGAGAGTAGTGGAGCAGCCCGCGGAGGGTCGCTGGTGGCGAGGCATGTCCAGCGCGAACAACACGGATAGCCCGGTTTCGCTGGGCGATCCCCTGACTGTCGTTCTCACGCAGCCAGCCCTGGGCGTGATGCGCACCGGCATGGCCCGTCCGATCGCCTTTGGCCAGTGGACCTTTCGCGCTTTTCTCGAGCAACAGGCGGCTTGGACCGCTTCATCCTCGCGGGGCGGACGCTCTGCGACATCCGCCGATGTGCCCAGCCTTCGTGTAGTGATTCGCCCGGGCAACCGCGTGCGCATCCGCGGCCTTGATGCGTCCCGGCGCGTGCAGTCAGTCTGGCTCTTCACGCACGCCGGCTCCGCACGGGCAGCCACCGCGCCCATCAAGGCAAGGTCGGGCGCCAAATGGGCCAAGCCAGACGAGAACGGCGTGCTCGAAGTGGTCGTTGACAGTGCGAGTCTGCCACGAAGCCCACGCGATTGGCTTATCGACGGCACTTCAACCAATAACTACGGTTGGTCCCAACACCAGCCCCAGGAAAGTCAGGAACGCCTGCCCTGGTTCGCAGGGATGCTGCCAGGCGCTGCCCAGCGAAACCATGCCTTTGGCTCGTGGGCAGAACAGGCTCCCGCGGCGGATGGCAGCGCATGGGGACTGGTGGTGATTGCGATTTGCGACGCGACGACAGTGCCCGTCAACCAAGGGGGCGTGGAGCCAAACAGCAAACAGTCTCGCAGCAACTTCGCGTTCGAGGTGGTGCGCATGATCGTGCCCATTCCCCGTGATGCACTCGACGACATCGAGCGGTTGCATGGTGTCAGGTTCAAGGATGAAGCGCCCGCCCAGCCTGCTTCGCCAGTCCAGCCAGTTTCGCCCGCAGACAACGACAAGGACGAGCCAGCATGACTACTGCCAGCACGCACATCGGCATTCAGACTCGCGGCCTGACCAAGCGATATGGCGCTCTGACGGCCCTGGACAATCTCACGCTCGAGATCGGCCCGGGCCAGGTCTTCGGTTTCATCGGTCCCAACGGCGCGGGCAAGACCACTTCGATGAAGATTCTGTCCTGTCTGCTCAAGCCCGATGCGGGCACCGCCAGCATCTGCGGATTCAACATCCAGACCCATGGTGACGAAGTGCGCCGGCGCATCGGCTACATGCCCGACTTTCTGGGTGTGTACGACGACCTGACCGTCGATGAATATCTCCAGTTCTTTGCGAGCATCTATAGCATCCCGCGAAAAAATCGCGCAGGCGTTGTGGGTCAGGTTCTGGAACTCACCGACCTCACTGCCAAGCGAGATTCGCTGGTCGATGGCCTCTCCAGGGGCATGCAGCAGCGACTGGGCGTAGCCCGCGTCCTGGTTCACGATCCCCAGGTCTTGTTTCTAGATGAACCCGCCAGTGGTCTGGACCCCCGCGCCCGCATCGAAATGCGATCCCTCCTCGTGGAACTGGGTCGCATGGGCAAGACCCTGATGGTCTCCAGCCACATCCTGAGCGAACTGGCGGAGATGAGCACCAGCATCGGCATCATCGAACGCGGCAAGTTGCTCTACGCGGGCAGCATTGAGGATGCATATGCCAAGACCAAGGCCGCCGCGAACATCTCCGAACGCATCGCGATCAAACTTGAGGAAGGCAGTATTCCCGCCAGCATGCTTGCGGCGCACTTGACGAGTGACGCCCGCATCGCCTCGGTGCAGGGCGACGATACCCAGCGAACGCTTGCTGTGGATATTGCTCAGGGTGACCATGGCCATCACTTCCTGCTCGAGGCCATCATGCAGCGGGGCGGGCGCATCGCCGGTTTCTCACCCGAGCCCATCCGCCTCGAAGATGCATTCCTGAAACTCACGACCGGAGCCCTGCAATGACCGATGCGGATCCGGTTGCCGGGGTCATGTCGCCGCCCTCCAGGCTGCGCCGACTGCTCTCTCCGCTGCGGCCTCGGGCGTGGAAGGGTCGGGTTCCTGGTCCGGTTTTCCAGAAGGAAGTCTGGTCCATCAACAAGCGGCTGAGCACCTCGTGGATTCGCCTCGCCTATGGCCTGGTGCTGCTGACAATCGTCTGTTTCACGTTTGGCATCCTTGCGTTTGATACCTATTCACCCAGCCTGTCCGATGCGCCCAATGGAACGTCTGGTGAAACGTCCGGGCGCGGCGCTGCGGCGACCCTTCAGCAATATCAAACGCTTGCTCCCGCCGTGACGGTGACTATCGCCTGGACCCAGTTCATCCTGCTCAGCCTGGTTGCCTGCGCGCTGGGTGCGCCCGCAATCGCCGATGAACGACGCGCGGGCACGCTGGGCACTCTGCTCAGCACTCCCCTCACCGCCTGGCAGATCATCCTGGGCAAACTCACGAGCCGGATGCTTGAGTTGTGCATCCTGATGTTCCTCAGTGCGCCGCTGCTGCTGGCGATTCGCACCTTTGGCGGTGTGCCAGCCTGGTACATCGGCGCTTTTTTCTCGCTCACTTTCGCCACATCGATGGTTGCGTGCCAACTGGCCATCTACCTGTCGATCAAGTCCAAGCGATCGGGCGCTGCCTTCCTTTCCTCAGCCACTTTGCTGGGCACTTTGCTGGTGGGCATTCCCTTGATGGCGTTTGTCGCATCGCTCATGCTCACTGGCGCGATGCGTGCTCCCGCGCCGCCCTCGTGGATGCAGTGGATCTTCATGCCCAGTTCGCCAGGCGTGATGCTGTTTTTAAGTACCGAACTGCTTGCGCCCGATGCGCCGTTCTCGCGCTGGGGATCGCGCACCTGGATTCCTTCCGTCTTCTCGTTGCTCGCGATCTGGGGTATGCTCTTTGCCCTTTCAACCATCCGCCTCCGCTCCGCCATGGCCGCCGAAGCGGGCGGGGGTCCGGTTTTGAAGGCACCGAAAGCATCCAAACTCGCGAAGCAAGACGGGCCGACCACTCTGCAGGATGCGGCGGAGTCTGGAACGACCGGCAAAGCCAAGCGTCGATCCAGTGGCGTGCGTGCGGGCGTGTCACGACTTGTCAGCGACCCGGCGATCCTCTGGCGCGAACGCGAACTGCGCTTGTTCAAGGGCAGCACGTTCATCATTCGCTCGCTCGTCCTGATTGTCTCGGTCGCGATGATCGCCATCTACTGGCTGGGCCAGATGCATCCCATGGTCTGCATCGTGCTCTCGGGGCTGGGCATCCTTGCGCTACTGATCAATGCCGGTGGCGTGAACGCGGCGTCGATCGCAGGAGAGCGCGAGGGGCGCACGCTCGACGTGCTGCTTGCCACGCCGATCTTGAGCAGCGATGTGATACGCCAGAAGTTCTGGGGGGGACTATGGCGCTTGTGGCCCATCGGCCTCGTCCTCCTGGCGCACCTGATCGTCTTCCAGTTTGCAAGGCCCATCTCGTACGTTCTCAGTTCGATCGATCACTTGCTCCCGAACAAGTGGCAGGTAGAGTTTGATCGGACTGGACTGTGGAAGGGAGCCACCGCAAGCCTGCTCGCTGTTCCCCTTTTCATTGCGGCGGTGCTTCCACCTGTCATCATGCTCTGCGCTTCGGGTGTTTTTTTCAGCACCATCACCAAGCGAACAACCCGCGCCAGCGTCTTCAACGTGATGTTCGGCCTTGGCCTATGGGTCGGGCTGCCCATGATGCTCGGCATGTTCGTGGCGGTCACTGCGAACTCGCGTACTTTGACGGCCTTTGTCACCTGGCCAAATCCTTTCGTTTTGGGTCTTACGACATTGGTCACAACTGTCAAGGAACGTCCTAAAACCTTTGACACGTTCAAGGACACTTTTAGCCTCCCTAACAACTCAGGACTCTCCTTCTTCGAATTCTGCGGCTTGCTCATTGTGGTCGGCGGAGCCTACTTGGGTGTGGCCGCGATCTTCCTCATGCTGGCATCGCATCGTCTGCGTCGGGATAGTGCTGGCCATGGAGGCTCCTAGTTTCGGCTCGGGTCGGTTATTGGGGAGCCGTGCGGAGGGGTCATGGTGATGCGCCATGGGCGCACAAACCGATACTTCTCCCATGTCCCAAAGCGGCACGCCATTGAGCATCGAACACTGCTCCGCGTTGGTGGTCGCCTGCGCTGTGAGTCTTGCGA
>CAYRPC010000154.1:0-6778 GCA_964425995.1 uncultured Phycisphaeraceae bacterium | reverse complement strand
GGGTGGGAGCAGGGTGTCGGATTGAGGTGGGGGCAGGCAACCTTGAGGTGAGCTGCTAGTGGCTACCTTCGCGCATGATGAAACTAGCGGTGATTGTGCCTGCGGCGGGTGCGTCGAGTCGGTATCAGGCGGCGGGGGGGCTGCGTTCCAAGTTGGACGAGGACCTGGGCGGCAAACCGGTGCTTCAGCGCGTGGTTGAGACGTTCACGAAGTTTGACGACGACGAGGTGCTGGTGGGTCCGATCATCGTTGCGGGGCCGCACGATGCGAGCGAGTTTGCCGCGTTTGCGGAACGGCATCAGGATCGGCTGGCGCTCCTGGGTGCCCGGTTGGTGCCTGGGGGCAAGACACATCGGTGGGAGACCGTGGTGGCGGGGCTTGCGGTGGTGCCAGATACATGCACGCACGTTGGCGTACACGATGCGGCTCGTCCGTGCGTGAGCGTTGGGTTGCTGTCGCGGGTGTGCGGGGCGGCTCGCCAGTTTTCTGCGGTGATTCCAGGGCTGGCGTGTGCCGACACCGTGAAGCGAGTGCGGGGAACTTCGCACAGGTTCGGTAGCGGTGATGCGGCGGCGGCGATTCTTGGTGAAGCGCCGATAGCGCAGAAGCCGGTGATGGCGGTAGCGGAGACGATTGATCGGAGCGAATTGGTGCTGGTACAGACGCCCCAGGTGTTTGAGGTTGCGGTGCTGCGCGAGGCGTATGCGAAGTATTGCGCGTTGCCTCAAGGCAAGCGACCAGCGATCACGGATGATGCAAGCGTGATTGAACTGTTTGGTGGCGAGGTAATTGTGGTGGAGGGCGAGGCGCGGAATATCAAACTGACGACGCCTGAGGACGTGGGGCTGGCGCGGGCGTTGATGGGGTTCAAGGACCCCGAGGGGCGGGCGGCGCATAAGAAGTTCTGAAGCAAGGGAAGGCATGAAGGCAGGGGTGGCATCAAGGCATCAAGTGAAATTTAGTTTGGGGCTTGATGCTGGGGCGGGGGTGTGATATTCTCAATGTGTTCCCGGTGCCTGAGCCTTGGGGCTTGGGTGAAAAGGGAAGTGTGGTGCGAGCGGCGTCATTGACGCTGCTTCATTCCACCGCGGACGCGCCGCCGTGATGGGTGTGCGATTCTGGCCTTGCGATGCGTGAAAGCGCATCGGACCCACTGACGTTGATTCGTCGGGAAGGGTTGCTGGGATCGCAAAGCCCTAAGCCGGAAGACCTGCCTGGAGCCTGTGCGCGATGTCGTCGCGTGCAGTGTGCTGTTGGGCCCTCGCGGGCCTGGGCGTTCTCGCGATGCGAGAGGAGCCTGGGCAAGGGACCGGTCAGTATGCCCCGCGCTTGCTTCCGCGCGAGGGCTGCTTGCTGCTTGATCCGCGAGTACGCCCACATATTTCCTGGCGGAGGCCGCCCTGCGCGAATCAGGGTGAAGGGCCGCGTTGCGGAGTGGATGGTGTGCTTTGCGTTCTGAAATCCTTGGTCGTTTCATTTGTGTTGATACATCTGCTCCATCGCGAGTTGTCCGCGCGGTGATAGCTGCGGCGTGCGTGGGCTTAGCGAGCGGCGCGATGGCCGCGGACCCGTGGGCGGATGCGGTGGTGGCGTATGAGCCGGGCGTGGGAGCGCCAGGGTCGTTCCAGACAGCGGGCGTTGCGGTGGGTAGTCCGACGCGGATCACGGGCGAGAGTTCTGGATTTGGGGGCAGTGTGACGCCATTCGCGGCGCCCTTTGAAGGAGACGAGATCGTCTCGATCGGGCGGGGCGGGCGGCTCACGCTTCGGTTTGATGAGCCGGTGACGGATGATGCGATGAATCCGTACGGGATTGACTTGCTGGTCTTCGGGAACTCGTTTTTCTACAGCGATGATTTTTCTCCCATCGCGAACAACATCTGGCAGCCCGGGGGCGTGATCGAGGTATCAAGCGATGGCGCGGACTGGCGCGTGATCAGCGGCATCAACGCAGATGGCGTTTTTCCGACGCTTGGATACAGCGATGAAGCCAATGAGTTTGGCGGCCCTGCTGGTAGTCTGCTCGCGGACTTCACAAAGCCTGTGAATCCTGCGTTTGGCTGGCAGGGGCTGGGGTTGGCGGGCCTGGTCGTGGGCTATGACGGTTCGGGTGGCGGCTCGGGCGTAGACATCGGCAGTGTGGGACTATCCAGCGTGAGTTATGTGCGATTTTCACTTGCGAGCGATGCGGCGCTAACCAAGTTTGAGATTGATGCGGTGTCGGATGTCAAGGCAGTGCCGACACCTGGATCGATGGTGTTGGTGAGCGTGGGCGGGCTGCTGGCGATGCGTCGCCGGCGGCAGGGGCTCTGATCGATTCATGAAGCAGCGAGTACTCAATTTGTATGCCGTGTCAGCGTCGTTTTTCGGTGCTGCCACGGTGTGCGCGCAGGGGAGTGCAGCGCAAGGGATGTGGTCGCATGTGGGAGGTTTGACTTCACGAAACGCGGTGACGCATGCGATCGTACCTGATATTGGGCAGGCAAGGTGGACGCGGAGTTTTGATGAGGGCGGGCTGGCGATTGTCTGGCGATGGCAGTCGACGCCGATCGTGGCGGAGGAGTTTGTGTTCGCGTTGGGCACTGTGCGTCCGGCGGGCGCGGATGTGCTGAAGTGCTTTGCGATTAAGAGGAGCGATGGCGGAATCGCGTGGAGTCGTGTGTTGCCCAATGGGGGTGCGAGTCTGGGCAGTCAGAGTTCGCCTGCACTCAGCGCGGCACGCGGCGAGTTGTTCATCGCGACGGGATCGTTCCTGACAGCGGTGCGGGCGAGTGATGGAGCGGAGTTGTGGCAGACGACGCTGATGCGGGCGGTGGTGAATGCGTCGCCTGTCGTGACGGATGACTTGGCGACTGTCGTGGGCACAGGGATTGGTGGGAGTACGCGCCTGGTTGCACAGAATCGGGTCTTCATCACGGACTATGACTTTGACGCGTCTGGCTCGCCCGGAAGCGTCTACTGCTTGAACGTTGATCCGTTTGATGCGACAGCTAATCCATATCAGCAGGGTGAAATAGTTTGGACCTTTGCGCTGGGGGGCACGTCGGGGAACAGCGTCGCGTATGTGCGGCGGCGCGAGGGGGGAGCGGGGTTGGTGTACGTGGCGAGCGCGGGGGAGCCTGAGGTGACAGGCGGGAGCGTGATTGCGCTGGATGCTCGCGCGACGACGATGCCGATGATGGTCTGGAATGTGAGCAACACCATTGAGCAGGGGTACTTTGGTGGGGTGAGCGTTGCACTGGGAGCATCCGGACGGTTGGAGGTCTTCGCGAGTTCCTATTCGTTTTATGACTTGGCCAACACGTTGCGGCTGGATGCGCGGAGCGGGGCGATGCTGGGCGAGGTATCGAGCAACCGGAGCAGTACGACACCGATGGTGCTGCCGGTGGGGTTGTGCGTTGCCGGGGCGAGCGGGGCTGCGTCGCGCGTGGTACTTAGCGCGGGGTATGACGGGTTTGGAAGCGTGGCGTCGCTGGTGGGAATGGCGATGGGCGAGAATGGGAGCGCTGCTCAGTGGGATAGTTGGACAAGTGCGGGGCGGCGAATGGGCGGGTGGAATCATCAACCGGTGGTGAGCATCGCGGGCGGACGCTCGATTGCGTTGGTGGGGACCATTGCTACCGGATCGAACACTCAGGCGGCGCAGCGTTTGATGGCGGTTGATATATCGCGAGTGCCTGCTGATCCGTTGTTCATCGTGCAGCAGGCGAACGGCAGCACCGGAGGTGTGGGCGGTGGTAGTGTTGCTATGGCGGGGCTGAATGCGTACAGCATTGGTGCGACGGGGTTGGCGGCCTTCGGACCAGCATGGACCGGTGCGGATGTTCGTGCGGATGGGCGGATCGGCATCGACGACTTGTATGCGTGGGAGGCCGGCGCGGGGGTGAGGGATGTCGATGGAGATGGTGATGTGGATGCGCAGGATCGTGCAACGATGGTCGCTTGGTTGCGCTGGCAGGAGCGATCAACAGGACATCTGATGGGGGCGCGCGGGTTGGGGGAGGTTGTGCCATGAGATTGACGCACAGTCGACGGTGCGAGCGGCATGGCTTCACGCTGGTTGAGGTGTTGGTCACGATTTCGGTCATCGCACTCTTGATAGGCCTGCTGGTGCCTGGTCTTGCGCATGCTCGCCATGTGGCGCGCGGTCTGTCGTGCGGAGCGCAGCAGCGGGGCTTGGTGCAGGCGTGGACGATGTACGCCAATGATTTCTGCGAGCGGGCGATGCCGCTCGCGTACACCAGCGCAGCGGATGTCGGGCCTGGCGGCATGGCGCGGTATTGGTGGGGCTCGCATGGGACGGCGAGCACGCCGCCGGAGTTTGAGAAGGGATTCATCGCGGGATACCTGGACGCGAGTCTTGCGGAGCGGAGCGTGTTTGAGTGCGCGGCACAGGCGTTTGGCACATACACCCCTCAAGGCCCAGGGGCTCGATGGCCGACGAGTACATACGGTTACAATGGATACTTTCTGACACCTTCGCGCACGCCTGGGTATGACGCGGTGATTGGAAATCGGCCTTGGCAACGTCTGGGTGATTTGCGACAACCAAGTGCGTTGATTGTCTTTGCTGACACAATGATCCGACAAGGAAATATTCTGAAGAATTCAGCACTGCTTGATCCGCCGGTGCTTTATATTGGTAGTAACGCATGGGCATGGAACGGCTCACCAACGACAGCATTTCGGCACTCCATCCGACGCACGGATGGTCGTGGCAGTTCTACAGGCACTACTGCCAGCACTTCTGGCGGTGGAGCGACGGGCAGGGCGATGACTGCGCGGGGCGATGGGAGCGTTTCGGGCGTGCGGGCGAATGCGGGGTGGTTGGTGCCGGGCACGTTTCTGGGGAGTGTGCTGGGCGATGGGCTGGCGATAGAAGCGAGCGGGAGCGCGGGCGACGGGGTGGTGAACGAAGGGCATTATGTGCCGGACGCGAGTTCCTGGTAGCAGGCATTGAGAGCGAGGTGACGTATGGGCGTTGATCGCTGCATCTGCCATCGAGTGTCGTTCAAAACACTGCTGGAGTTGTCCAAACAGGTCGGGCCAGACTATTCAAAGCTTGCAGCGATCACGCAGTGCGGGACGAATTGCGGGATGTGCGTGCCGTATATTCTCCTGGCCTTGTCAACTGGGAAGGCGCGCGTGCCGGTGATGCGTGAGGAAGAATTGGCGCGGGAGATGGCGCGGATTGCTTCAACGACCGGGGCGTAGGTGGGGGACTGTCCCCTTTGAACTATGAACGCTGTGCTCGGGCGCGGACTTCGAGGCGATGGCCTTCGTAGGCAAGTCCATGCTGCGCACACAGGTCGCGGAGAGTGCGGGTGAGGGTTTCGAGCGAGGGGTCGTCGATGGGCGCGGCGTGGCCAGTGTCGGTGCGGTGGAGGTGGTGCGAGGCGATGGGATGTTGGTTGGTGGCGTGGGGAGTATGGGGCAGGGCGAGCGTGTTGCCATAGGTGAAGCGGAAGTGGATTTGATCACCATCGCCTAATACGCGCTCAAGAATGTGAGCATCAAGCAGGAGTTTCAATGTGCGGTACATGGTGGCCTTGCTCACATTGAAGCCAGCGGTTTGCACGTCGGCCAGGATGCGATCGGCGTGGAAGGCGGGGGCGGGCAGGCTTGCGCGGCCAGGGGTGCTAGTAGTAGTGCCCAGGCGAATGACGGTTTCGAGAATCTGGGCGCGCTCGGGGGTGTACTTGAGGCCCTCGGCTTTGAGTTTTCGACGAAACACGCTGCACAGGGGTTCGAGGATATGGAAGTCGAGGTCGTGATCAAAGTTGTGGACGGGCGGAAGGACTTGCTGGGGGTTCGAGTGGAGGCCGGGCTGGGTACTAGCGTGTTGGCTGTAGTCATCGTCGGGAGCAACTTCGACAGGCAAAGCGGGAGCCTTGCTCGTGCCGGAGGCAGGATTGGTTGCGCGGGCGGTCATGTCGGGGTATCGTATCGGGTGTCATGCGGCATGTCGGAGGCTTTGTGTCATCGTCCGGGAATGTGGCGATGTGCGGAGGTGCGATGCAGGGCAAGCAAAAAAAAATGATGGTGCCAGGTCGGCGCATGGTGGTCATGCTGTTCATGGGCTTGATTGGCTTGCTGTTCGGAGTGGGCATTTTCGCGCGAGGAGGTTCGGGCGAGGGAGGCGAGGCTGAGCAATTCTTGATCGCTTGGTTGACGGTGCTGGAGCGAGCGCTCTTGTTCTCTTGGCCCGCGTTCGTCTACCTGGTGGCAGCCTTGGGTCTTGGCACGGCGGTGGTGCGAGCGCTCAGAGAACGCGATGAAAGCAGCACACTTGTAATACAGCATGAGAGTCTTTCGGTGGTGATGGGGGTTGGGATATCGCTGCAATTGGCGATCACGCTGGCTGGTGGATGGGCCGGAGCGATTGGGACTGTGCTTGGGGCGTGGGCTTTGGTTGTGCCGGGCTTGGCGCTGCTGGCGCTGCAACGGGCGTGGGTCTGGAAACGACTACGAACGCATTGGGTGCTTGCTGATGTGGACGGTGAGCGATATCGGCTCATGGGTCCGCTGGTAGTTGGTTGGTTGGTCGCGATCGGTGTGATCTTCGCCGCGGCGGCATCGATGCCCGGGGTGTTGTGGAAGAGCGAGTTTGGTGGGTATGACGCGCTCAGTTATCACTTGCAGTTGCCTCAGGAGTGGCTGGCCAATGGGGGGGTAGAGACAGTTTCGCACAATGTGTACAGCGCCTTGCCCAGCGGGCTGGAGGCGGCGTTCGCGCATGTGACGAAACTGGCGGGCGCGAGTTCGATGGTGGGGCGGGA
>CAYRPC010000153.1:0-6868 GCA_964425995.1 uncultured Phycisphaeraceae bacterium | reverse complement strand
GCCCCATTGCCTGCCCCATCATGCGCCCCATCGCCTGCATTTGCGCAATCAACCCGCCCAGCACGCCCGAGAGCACATCCCCCGTGCCTCCCGTCGCCATGCAAGCATGCCCCGCTGTGCATGTCCACGTGTCGTGGCCATTGGTCACTACCGTCCCAGCCCCCTTCAGCACCACAATGCACCCCACACGTTGCGCCAGCATCTCCGCAGCCGCAACCCGCTTCGATGGCTCCACCGGATCGGCATCAATATTGAGGGACTGGGCAAGCCTGCGGAACTCGCCCGGATGGGGCGTGAGCACACAACTCGCCTTGTGATCGCGCGACAACTCCGGAATCCGTGCCATCGCGTTGAGCGCATCGGCATCGACAACCACCGGCACGCCCGACTGCTGCAACGCACGCAGCACGATGGGCTCGATGCTCGCATGATCTCCAAACCCTGGCCCGATCACCAGCGCGTGCGATCGCGCGATCGACTCGTCCAACAGCTCAGCACATTCGTGTGCAATCACTTCGCCCCGCCCATCCACAGGGATCGCGATGCCCGTCGCCGAGGGGAGCATCATCACGGCGTGCACAGCAATCGGCTGGGGCACCATCATCCGAACCAATCCGCATCCAGATCGCAGCGCCGCCCGCGCCGCCAGCACCGGCGCTCCGATCATCCGCTCCGCCCCCGCGCACGAACCGCCCACCACCAGCACCGATCCGAACGTGCCCTTGTGACCGTTGCTGGCGCGAGCGTACCAACGCTGGAGTTCAGTCGCTCCAGACACTCGCGACACCTTGTCCGATGACCCTGCGAAACTCACTTACCAGCCTTTGGATTGGGAATTGAGTCGCTCATCATGCCCTCATCGTCATACGAAACATGCTGTACATTGATTTCCAGATTGCCCATCACGTTTGCGATGCTGATCAACGATTGCACACCCTCCGTGTCATCCAGGCTCGTCACCGCAATCGTGATGTGCGTCGCGTCATACCCCCGATGCCCCGGTGCCAGCGTCGCGTCCAGGTCAGTCCACGCCAATTCACCCTTGGCGTTGGGCAGCAAACCCTGCGCCCACATGTGATACCCGAAAATATCCTGCCCGCCCGCAAACTGGTCCGCGTAGATCAGGCCAGTCGCCACCCGCGAGGGAATCCCCGCGACCCGAAGCGCCGCCGCCAGCAGCACGCCATGCTCCGAGCAATCCCCCTCGCGCGTCCGCACCACTTCCGATGCCGTCGCCATGCCCACGCCCAGATTCTTTGCCTTTATAAACTCGTTCACTTCCTTACGCAGCCGCTTGGCCTTCTCGCCCGCGCTCGCCTGCTCCAATCCCTTCAGCGCCCTGTTCACGAACTCCCTGATTTTCTCGTCGCCCGTGTCAATCATCGCCGACGAACCCGTATATACCTTGTTCGTCGCATCCGCCGGGGCGGCGCTCATCGGCTCTTGGCTCGTGACCACCACCGTCGCGCTCGCCTGATCAATCACCGTCACCTGCTGCGAGCCGGTCGTGGGCAACGCTGGCAGGTCCCCCTCCTTCACCCGCAGCACATATGTCGCCCCCTTCACTTCGCGACACCGCTCGATTACCTTGTCCGGTTTCACAAACGTGCTCACCATGATCTCCGGAACCTGCGCACCCCCACCACCAGCACCCCCACCAGCAGCCCCAGTTGCCAATGCCCTCGTGGTGCGAACCATCACCAAATCAAGCCCCGCCAAACTGGTCTGGCTCTTGAGCAAGTCGCCGTTCTGATCGATGTACTCGGTGCTCTTGACCTCCTGGCCTGCCTCCAACGTCACGGCTGTCTTGATCGCATCCACCTGCTTGCCATCGATCTCGAGTTTCGTCGCTTCAAACCCCTTGCGCGAACTCGTCACGATCACTGGTCCAGATTGCACATCCACCGTCTTGATGACGATCTCCTTTGCGCCAGCCTTGAGCTGCTCGCGCGAGTATCTGTCCGCAGCCCCAGGCATCATCCATTCGCCAACTGGCGCCGGAACCATCTTGGTGCTCGTCCGCCCCGCCTGAGTCGTTGCCACCTCGATCTCATCGCCCTTGAATGTCCACAGTTGATCGACCGCCATCTGTCCAAGTTTGCTCTTGCTGCTCATCCGGACCGGCTTTCCCTCGCTGGTCTCAACCGACTCGGAATCCATGCGAATCTCGATGTTCATCTCGCCCCGAGCCAGTTTCATCTGCATGCGCGTCTTGGTGATGACCTGCTCCGCAGTCTCGCGCGTCTGCACATGCATGTAGCCCGCGCGCACGCCAGACATCTCCACGCTGTACCACCGGTCCTCGACTTTCGCCGCCTCCGCAGCCTGCCCAGCCCCCTGCCCCGCCTTTGATTGTGTCGGTTCCGTACTCGTCGCCTGCCCCATCGCTGGCAACCCAGCCCCAAGTATCAACGCAAGTGCAGGGGCAGCAAGACACGAAACTGGACGGCGATAAATCATGACAGATGGACTCCTGTGCCACACTGTAGACGAACGTGATTGAGCCCCAGTTCCCAAAACCCCATACCAAATACACCATCCCCGCTCAGCCAATCAGCACGACGCGCAACTCCCCATGCACACCGCTCGCTCGTACCCTCCAGCGTGATCGACACGCACTGCCACCTCACCTTCCCCGACTTCGCCGCTTCCAGATACCCAGGCGGCGTCCCCGCCCTGCTCGCCAAGGCGCGCCAGCACGAAGTCCTCGGCTGCATCACCATCTGCACAACCACCAAAGATGCCCACAACGTCCTTGCCATGGCCAAGGCCCACGACAACGTCTGGTGCTCCGCAGGCGTGCATCCGCTCTACGCCAACGATGGCCCCCACGATTGGGACCAACTTCGCATCCTGCTCAACCATCCCAAGTGCGTCGCCTGGGGCGAACTGGGCCTGGACAATCATTACAAAGAACCCTCCGCCGCCCTGCAACGGGAAACTCTGGACGAGCAACTCGACTTCATCCATCGCTTTCATCGCGATCATCCCACCCTCACCAAGCCCATCGTCATTCATTGTCGCGAAGCATTCGATGATCTGATCCCGATCCTCGCCAGAACCTCGCTCGATCCGGCGCGATTCGTCTTTCATTGCTTTACAGGCACACCCGCCAATATGCGCAAGCTGCTCGACTTTGGTGCCTGCGTCTCCTTCACAGGCGTCGCTACCTACAAGAACGCGCAAGAACTCCGCGAAGCCGTGAAACTCCCGCCCCTCGACCGCATCATGATCGAAACCGACGCACCCTTCCTCTCCCCACACCCCCATCGTTCCGTCCGTCCCTGCGAACCTTGGATGGCCAGCATCACGGCCAGGTCAGTCGCAGAACTTCGAAGCGAATCTTGGCCTGATTTCCATGCCGCGATCAATCGCACGACAACTCGTTTTTTTCAGCTTCCGCACGCGAATGCGTGATGTTCAGAGGTTGCGTTTTAGCGACCTCAGATTGCGCCGCCCATCACAACGAGAAAGTTGGCGGCTTCATGCACATCCACTCTATCCGCTCTATCCGCTCTATCCGCTCTATCCGCTCTATCCGCTACCATAACGTGTAAATCAGAGGAGTCATACTTAGGAGTATCGCGATCAAAGTGATTTCAGCTTTGCTTGGATGCTTTCTCTTTCCGCTTCTGGCTGCCGCGCAGGCAGGCGGGGGGGGAAGTCACAAACGAATTCAAAATAGTTGTTGAGGACGTCGCAGGGTGGCAGTACTTCCCTGAGGTGCTCAACGGCCAAGTAGTAGGGCACTTGGCGGTTGCATCAGCGACGGTCCCGTCCACATCGTTCAAGTACGTGTGGTGGAAGAGAAATGGAACTACCGAAACTTATGAGATGACCGGTTTGATGGCAAACTCGCTGCGAGCTGCGGCCTGTGCGGTGCAAACCCTCCTTGGCACCGAGAATGTACTGTTCAATCAGAACGAGTTCGGGGATGGCTCAAGTGTTGGAGCTGGATGCGCTGCGTGCAACGCAAACAACACCCCTGCGCCCGGCGTGGATGCCGTATCGACGATTCACGGCTTTGATGAGTCTGATCCAGCAAGTCTAGTCGCGCCCTTGCTGGAGCCGGAGGAAATTGAGTTTCTGGTTGAGGCGGGAGCAGCGGGTGCTGTTTCACTTTCGGCGCTTCATGGTACTGCGTCATCGCAAAGCACAAGTGCTGACACGAACCAGATGGACGATCGGTTGTCGTGGATAACCCAGCACACCGAGCTATTGGAACTTGGAGCAAGAGACCATGATGATGTCGTAGTGCTCCCGCCTTGGACATCCCGTGCGTGCTCAACCGTCACAGTGAACTCGTGGGCAACGGCGACCACTTGCGTTGGATTAGGTGGCGGATGCAGGTACACTGGCACTGCCACCGACATTACCTGTTGCCAAGGCACTGGTGGTGTGATCACCTGCACTACGGTAACGCGACCAATCGTTCGAGTGTGTGGTGGTGCTTGCACAAGCCCTCCTCGTCCAACCTGCCGATGAAACGTTCCTCTATGATATCTCAGTTGATAGTGGCACTCTCGCTGCTGATCGCCGCGAGAGTTGCTTTGTCTTTCACGTCGGTGTTTACTTCATATACTCAAATCGCTGTTAGTTGGTACGAACAACTTGGAAAAAATATTGCGCGATTTGTTCCTGGAGGATCAGATCGCCCTGATGTCTTTTATTCGCTGAATGGATACCCTGTTGCCGAAGCGGACAAGTATCGTCCTCGCATTGCTATTCCGTTTGGAGATAGCTTCCGTCAGACCGCAGATATCGCAATATATCAAGGCTTACTCGACCTCGGCGAAGGATTGATCATCACGATTTTTATACTAGCAGTCGCGTGTTGCGTCACACTGTTATTTAGGACATTTATAGGTACGCCATTCTCCCGAGAATGGTCGCTTTGCAGTTACATGGCAGCAAGTTGGATTTTGTTGTCTGCGACCAGGCTTCTCGTGGTTTGCACAATCACTCTTTCGTTTCATAACGTCACGGCGTACACCATTGTCAGCGCATACGAAGTACTTTCCACCTCGCATGTTAAACTATTTTGGGGTGAAGTCGACGTTGGCCCCCTTTCATCAAGATCTTTTCCCGCGTTGATAGCGTTGACACCAGCGTCCATGGGTTTGCTGGCTGCGAACTTCGCAATCGGTGCTCTTTTGTGCTGGTTGTGCTGGGAATCGAGGTCATGGAGAAAGTACGTCATTGCGCGTTGGGCACAACTTCCTGACTCAGCTCGTGGGTGCGGACTTTGCGGATATCCTGCTCGATCGTTCCCGTGCCCGGAGTGCGGCAACCACAATCCGAAACTGGTCGATCCGTACAGGAGAATTGGATCGAGTTCACTTGGACTCCGCGCGCTCTTTTCAATGCCCGTTCTGCTCTCTGTAGCAGTTGTCATCTGTTTCGTGGGAGCATTGGCGCCTTTCCTTTTCGGTTGGTACTTAGCTAGACTCGCTTGATGTCTTTCAGTTGATGGAATGGAATGAACGCAAATGGTCGCTACGCTCCTCCCATGCTCGCCGTATGGCTGCACGACCTCAGTCCATTCCTCCTCAAGTTCTCCGACTCATTCGGCCTGCGCTGGTATGGGCTTTCCTATGCCCTGGGCTTCCTCGTTGGCTGGATGATTCTCCGCTGGCTCTCTCGCAAGGGCATCACACTCCTCCCAGAGCACCGCATCCCCGACGCGATGCTCATCCTCGTCATCAGCGTCATCGTGGGCGGCCGCCTGGGCTATGTCTTCATCTATGACCCCGCCCTGCTAACGACCTTCTCCAAGTCCCCTCCCTACTGGAATGCCCTCGCCATCAACAATGGTGGCATGGCCTATCACGGTGCCGTCGTTGGCACCATGGTCGCGGGCTGGATCATCTCCAAGGGGTTCAATGAAACCGTCAACCAACAAACCAAGACAACCCAGCGCCTGGGCGCCTCCACCTGGCGACACGCCATGGACTGCATCGCCTTCGCCTGCACCATTGGCCTGGGCCTGGGACGAGTCGCCAACTTCATCAATGGCGAACTACTGGGCAAGATCGTCGCCATGCCGGGCGAGCCTGCTCCCTGGTGGAGCATCAAGTTCCCCCAGGAACTCCTCGAAGGCCACGCCCCCAAACTCAGCCTCGAACAACAAACCAAACTCGACACCATCATCAACGCCGTTGCCGCTCCCATGGACAGCCGCGATCAGGCCATCGCCCGCATGATCGACATGCTCCAGCATGGCGGCACAACCACCGCCGGTCGCCTCAATACCCAACTCGAACCCCTGATCGCCGCCCGCCATCCCTCGCAGATCTATCAAGCCTTCTTCGAGGGTGTCGTCTTGACCGCCGTGCTCTGGTTCGTCTGGCGCATCCCGCGCCGCCCGGGCGTCGTGGGCTGCTGGTTCCTCATCACCTACGGCGTGCTCCGCGTCATCGCCGAGTTCTTCCGCCTCCCCGATGCCCAGTTTGGCGATGCGGGCCGCATGCTCGGGTTTTCACGGGGTCAGTGGCTCAGTCTACTGATGGTTGTCGGGGGCGTGGGCACGCTCCTCTGGATCAGGTCCCTCAAGGAAAAGGCTATCGGCGGCTGGCTCAAACCAACTGCCTGAAACCCCTTCCTACCATCCTTGCATGAGCCAGTTCAAGAGCCAGTTCAAGAACCAGTTCCATCGCAAACTCCTCCTCACGGGTTTCATCATTTCCCCCATCGTGATCCTCATCCTCCTCATCAATTGGATCGCCGTCTCACTCAGTAACCCCAACATCCACAAACTCCCACCCGTCGGTGCCGGCGCGGGAGAGACTGGCGGCGCCAACGCCATCGGCGAAGGCATCAAGAAGTTCAAGCAGTCAACCCCGCTGACCCATCCCGTCGCGCACGAACC
>CAYRPC010000152.1:0-6957 GCA_964425995.1 uncultured Phycisphaeraceae bacterium | reverse complement strand
CTCCTGCACCTGCCCCCGCTCCCGCCCCCGCAGAGCAACCCGTCGAAGTACCAGCAGCAACTCAGCCAGTCACTCCGGCAGAGCCTGCACCGATGATTGAGGACATGCTGGGCCAGGTGCAGCCAACTGAGCCTGCGGCAGCCCCCGTTATAGCCCCCGTGACGGTCATGCAGCCAGCATCAAGCAGCAGCGATCCGATCGCGACGGCTCGGCAGTGGCAGGCCCAGAGCCTGCTCGCAGAGGCCGACTTTGCCTTCAATCAGAATCGTTTCAACGAAGCGGTCAATAAGTACAGCCAGTTGCTCAATCAGTTCAGCGATCAACTGACCGCCGACCAGACCACGCAGGCCCGCCAGCGTCTGAGCGACGCGCAGGTGCGGCTGGGCAGCGATGCGACGCAGGGCAATCTGCTGGACAACGTCCTGCAGAACAACCGCGTGGCGCGTCAGTCTGCCGAGGCCGAGTACACCAATGACCTTGGCCAGGCCGAAGCATCCCTCTCGCGCGGCGACACGCAGCGTGCCCGTGAACTCGCCGCCCAGGCTCGCGTGCGAATCGGCACCAACCGCAATGTGTTCACCAACGAAGAAGTTGAGGCATATGCAACGCGAGTCGATGAACTGATGGGTCGCATCGACGCTCGCGAAGCGGAAATTCGCACCAACTTGATCCAGGATCAGGCCAGCCAGGCTCGCATGACTGCCGATCAGCAGCGTGTGGCCCAGGCCCAGGACAAGGCCCGCAAACTCAACGAGAGCATCGATCGGGTTCGGGCCCTGCAGATCGAACAGAAGTATCAGGAAGCCCTGCAGGTTGTCGAGAGCCAGATTCTGTTCCTCGATCCGACCAACCCCACGGGCCTGCTCCTGCGTGATGTGCTTGCCGACACCATCATCTGGCGTCAGTACAACGCCTTGTACAAGGCCCGGGAGTACTCCCAGTCCAACCAAGACGTCGAGAACATGGAAGCCGCCATCGCTCCCACAGATATCATCAACTATCCCAGCGATTGGCCTTCAATCTCAAACCTGCGTGGCACGCCTGTCGCCTTTGCAGAGGCCGAAGAAAACCGAAGGGCCCTTGCGACACTGCAGTCCAAGCGCATTCCCGTCAAGTTTGAAGAAACTCCGCTCGAAGCGGCCCTGAACTTCGTCCAGACCGTCAGCCAGCTCAATGTCGACGTCGACTGGGCCAGCCTGGAGGACCAGGGGATCGATCGCGGCACGACCGTGAATCTCAACCTGACCAACGTCACACTTGAGACGGTTCTGAACCGTGTTGTTGAGAAGGTCAGCCCTCCAGGCGACAGCCAGGGCGGTGCTGGCTGGACGATCAACGATGGCGTAGTCAACATCGCCAGCAAGCAGGTCATCAATCGTCAGCGCACCCTCGCGATCTACGACATCCGCGACCTGATCGTTGAAGTGCCCGACTATGACAACGCACCCGAGCTTGACCTGCAGCAAGCCCTGCAAGCCAGCCAGCGTGGTGGCGGCGGCGGCGGCCAATCCCCGTTCGGCGATACCGGTGACGAAGACGTCCCGCGCCGCACGCTCCAGGAACGCACGCAGGAGATCATCGACATCATCACGACCAACGTCGACACCGACGGCTGGCGCGAGAATGGTGGTGACACCGGCTATATCCAGCAGTTGAGCGGCCTGCTCATCATCACCAACACCCCAGCCAACCACCGCAATATCCATGGCCTACTCAGCAAACTTCGCGAGTACCGAGCGTTGCAGATCAACGTCGAGACACGCTTCCTGCTGGTGAGTCAGGACTTCTTCGAGCAGATCGGTGTTGACCTGGACGTCTACCTGAATGCCAATAGCAACGTCGTCCGTCAGGCCCGAGGCACACGCCCCACGACCCGCGCGAGCGACTTCTTCGATCCAATCACCGGTCGCTATCGTGATACTTTCCCGCAGGCCGGCTCGACCGGTGCCAACGTCAACCGAACGCCACTGAGTGATCCAACGTCCCCGGTTTCGGTTGGGCAGAACAGCCTCGGTCTGGTTGAATCGCTGATCGGTACGGACTTCGCTCAGGACGTGTTCCAGACGGCTCCCGCTCTGGGCATCGCCGGACAGTTCCTGGATGACATTCAGGTCGACTTCATGATCAAGGCGACCCAGGCCGACCGTCGCACCGTGTCGCTGACGGCCCCGCGCCTGACCTTCACCAACGGCCAGATCTCCAACATCTTCGTCGCGACCCAGGTGAGTTTCGTCAGCGATCTGACTCCCGTCACCAGTGAATCGGCCGCCGCCTTTGACCCCACTCCCAGCGCGGTGCCGGAAGGTGTGGTCATGCAGGTGGATGGCACGGTCTCCGCAGATCGCAAGTACGTCACGATGAACATCGACGCGTCCGTGTCGCGTGTTGACTCGATCACGAACCTGCCGGTGTCCGCCATCGCGGGCGGTCAGCTCGTGAACTCCGCGGCGGCTCAGTCTTTCATCCAGTTGCCGCAGGTGACCATCACGCGCGTCCGCACGACGGTGACCGTGCCCGACATGGGCACGATCCTGCTGGGCGGGCAGCGTCTGACGACCGAGCAGGAAGTCGAGTCGGGCGTGCCGGTGCTGAGCAAGATTCCGATCCTCAACCGCCTGTTCACCAATCGCATCATGTCACGCGAAGAACAGACCCTGCTGATTCTCCTCAAGCCCACGATCCTGATCCAGAGCGAGCAGGAAGAAAAGAACTATCCGGGTCTGAGCGACTCGCTCAACATGCCGTTCCGGTAAACAGTCAGAACGCAGCGTTCAAAGATAATAAAAGCCCCGCCGATCTGGCGGGGCTTTTTCTCTGGTGTACTCAAACTGGCGTTGTCAATTTCGCCTCATCGCATCAGAACGTCAACCTGAAGCCAAACCCAGCGCCCCATTGCAATTCGGGGCGCTCGTCGAGCTCCTGGATCACGGGCAGAATCAGCATGGCCTCAAAGGCCCAGGTTCGTCCCTCGTACATCACGCCGGGGAGGAATCGCATCTCGTAGTCGCCGTTGGTTTCATAGTGTTGGATCGCCTCCGCCGTGACGTACCAGCCGCCCACCGACTCGCTGGTGAACGCATCTGGATAAATGCGATAGACATAGGCGGTGCCCGCCATGATGTCATCGTCTGGGCCGTCGCCTCCGTCGTTGCTCTCTATGGTGCCGCCGGTGTTCCAGGTGAAGTGAATGTCCTGGTTGAAGCCGTGCCGGCCTTTGACGATGGTGATGACGGCTCCGACGTGCGGATTGACGGACTCGCTCGAAAAATCCTCGTCATCGCCGCTTGCAAAGCGCGCCCCGAAAATTGCCGCCGCTCGGATGGTGTCGATACCGCCCTGGTCTTGCTTGTAGAATCGCCACTTGAGGGCCGCGTCGATATCTTCAACGCCTGTATCGTCCTCGGTCGCTCCGTCCGGCGTGTTGAATTGCTCGAAGACAATCGGTACTTCGAGTATCAGCGACCAGTCGCGTGCGATGCCGTACTGCAAGCCGACATTGAAGGCGTACTTGTGCTCCTCCTCACTGAGGATGCCTCCCGACTCGACGTTGGGGCGTTGCCCGAACTTCTCATAGTGGAACTGGGGGCGGAAGGTGAAGATGCCCGGACTGGGCATGGTCGCGGCCTCGGTCTCCATGGCTTCCTGTGCGGATGCCGTGGAGATGGAAAGATACGAGAGGATGATGGGCATGATGTGCATGCCAGGAACGACAAACATACCGGGTATGCCACGAAGAATATCCTTGATGGTGTTTTTGCTCATGGTTGGGTTCTGAGTACTGGAATCGCAAGGGGCGAGGACGACGATCGTTTCCATGCATCACGCACATTATGGTTTTTTTCCCTAGTGATGAAGGCCATGACTTAGAAGGACTCAACCTTGACAAGCGTAAAGCCCGCGTCCTCGATGGCATCGTGGAACCGCTGGGGAGAGGGGTTCTTGCTCCCCCCCGCGATGGTCATGTAGATTTTTCCCTCGCCCAGATCGGTGCGGATATTGCTCACGCCGCGGATGCGCTTGAGTTGGAGGTCGGCGTTGGTCGCGCACTGCGGACATCCCAGGCCATTGACCCATAGCACAGCAGTGCCAGACTTCATGGGTTCGGTGTTGTGGGTCGCGTCGATGTCGGCCCTTTGGACCTGGTGGGTGACGGCGTTCTCCTCCATGCTTGCGGTGGAGGGAGCGGAGGAACAGGCGGCCAAGCCCGACAAAGCGATGAGCACAAGTGAGAACGCGGCGATGGAGCGATTGATGTTCATGGAGAATTCCTTTGAGTTTGAATGTTTGAGATGGGATTCACACAGCGAATATGAAGTAAAAAAGTCCAATGCTCGCGGACAACCAATGGATGATGGCCATGCCTGGAGCGTGGATTGGAACAGATGATGGGTGTGGTTCAAGCCTGATGCAGATGCCATGTCGCACCGAGCGCTGTGAGCGCCAGTCGATAGCAGGGGGCGCCACAGGGTCGAGTGGCCACGGCGTCACGGGTGCATCGGGCGCGCGGAACCGCTACGTAGTCCAGCAGCAGAGCATGCATCTGGGCGGCCCGGCGGCCCAAAGGGATGGGGGTACCGGCAAGTCTGCGAATTTCTGCGACGAGGGTCGAAGCAGATCGCGTGCCATGCGATCCTTGATCGGCGCGTGCAGCGTTCGACGAGGGGTCGCGCGGAGGCGAGCCACTTGCACAGCAACCTGAGTGTTGGGACGAGCGGCGCAGCGGCAGTCAGCACCCCGGTCAACGGGTGCTGGACAAGCAGGTGAGGTGTCTGGCAGCGACTTGGGGTGTGACGAGGGATCTGGCGTGGACGGGACTTGTGGTGCGGATGTGGGCAGAGCACAGGGGCAGACATCGCCGCAACAGCAGCAGCACTCGTCGTCTGCTTGCGTCGATTGAGCAACACTGGCAGACTGGCAAGTGCCCAGCGACAGCCCAAGCGCACTCTGCATCCACGGCGCGACGAGCACTTGCAACAAAAGCAGAATTGCGGCGACGACGCGGACCATGGCTATGGTAGTATACGAGAACTTTCCGAACATGGTTTGCCCGTGCGGCTTCAGTGTTCTGAGACCTCCCAACGCACAACATACCCGATCCACCCTAGCAGCAGCCCCTTTGCATTCTGGCTACGCTACTACCGAATGAAACTGCCCGCCGACAAGGTCGCGAGGCTTCGCAGCAACTATGAGGGGCGCACGGTCTGCGTCACGGGCGGCGCTGGATTTATCGGCGGGCACCTCGTCGATGCCCTGATGGCGGTGGGCGCTCGCGTCCGCGTTATCGACGATCTTTCCAACAGCAACCTCGAACACCTGGCTGGCCTGATCGAACTCGAGCCGGATCGCCTGACGTTCGTCCATGGCTCGATCCTCGACGACGAGTCTTTGGCCCAGGCGTGCGACGGAGTTCACACGATTTTCCATCTCGCGGCGATTGGCTCGGTGCCGCGTTCGATGGCCCAGCCCCAACGCTCGTGGAGCGTCAACGCGACAGGCACTGTTCGCGTGCTCGAAGCCGCCCGCAATGCCAAGGCCCAGCGCGTGGTGCTTGCCGCCAGTTCCAGCGCGTATGGCGATCAGGTCGAATTGCCCAAGGTCGAGACGATGACCATCCGCCCGATGTCGCCCTACGCGGTGAGCAAGATCGCGGGCGAGCAACTGCTGGCGACCTGGTCTCGCTGCTATGGGCTCTCGACTGTCAGTCTTCGATACTTCAACGTCTTCGGACCCCGCCAGCCCGCCGACTCGGCCTACGCGGCGGTGGTTGCAGCCTTTGCCACGGCCTTGCTCGCGGGGCATGCCCCGAAAATTTATGGCGATGGAGCCCAGACCCGCGACTTCACGTTCGTGAGCAACGCGGTCCTGGCGACGCTGCTCGCTGGGGCTTCGACCACCAAACTGTTGGGCGAGGTGGTCAATATCGGGACCGGACGCAGGATCAGCGTGCTGGACTTGGCTCAGTCGCTGGCCAAACTCGTGGGCGTACCCCATATACAGCCCGCGTTCGTGCCCGAGCGTGAGGGCGATGTGAAGCACTCGCAGGCGGACATCGCACTCGCAAAGCAATTGCTTGGGTATGAGCCTGTGACATCGTTTGAAGCGGGACTGGAAGAGACCGTTGCTTGGGTCAAGCGGACCATGGCCACCGCCTGAAGCAACTCCGCACGCCATACCTCACGCGATACCACATGCGACATTACTTTTTCTGGATTGTCGACACGCTCTGGGCCTTGTACGAATTGGCTCGCCTGGGCGTAGTGACGCGATTCAACTTTCGCGGCAAGTACTGGACCTGGCGCTGGCAGACGGCGATGGGATCAAATCCCACCATCTCACGAACAGAGCGATGGCGGGCGATGCTGGAGTATGGGCGGTGGGTGGCACGGATGCGCAGAACCAGCGGCTGAGCAACACTCGCGCAGGCTTGATAGATAGCACACTGCAACCTTCTGTCAAAGCAGCTGTGTCGACCCGCCGATAGGCTTAAAAGGCTCGCGGTCTTAGCGCAGTCGCCCGCGACCGTCGCTCAAGGTGGTTCTACAGTGCGAACGGATACAGTTTCCTTCACCCTCCAACCAGTGTAGCTGGTGCTGTCGCTGGCGGGTTTTTTTTTCCTTGTGAAACTCCGAGGTGTTCTATGGCCGACTCACATGCTCCAGCCGCTCACTCCCATCAACCAACCATGTCGGGTTCGCCATCTCCAGCCCGCACTGGCAATGCCGCATTTATCACGCACTTCATGCCAGGGCTGATCATCGGGCTGCTGGTGGGTAGCTTGGCGGGTGCGTTCCTCCCGGTGCTAATGGAGCGCGATGGCATCCCGAATGGTGGAACGACTGTGAAAGGTCTGGGTGTGCCACGCACGGGGGATCGTGATACCCAAGATGAACGCCCCGATCAGGGAGCGTCGGTCGAGCAAATGCCTGGCGAAACCGCCCCGGTTGACCCAACAAACCC
>CAYRPC010000151.1:0-7049 GCA_964425995.1 uncultured Phycisphaeraceae bacterium | reverse complement strand
ATCCGTTCCTATGCGAATCGCTTCCAGATGTAATACACAGGTATGCCCACTGCTAGCACGCCCAGCCATATCAGCGTGGTCTTGGGATCGTCGATGATGGACAGCACGGTCATGGCGATGCTGCTCAGCAGGAAGATTGCCGGGACAATCGGATAGCCCGGCACGCGGAATGGCCGCTCTGCGCTGGGGTCGCGATAGCGGAGGATGAACAGTGTTCCTGCACCAAGGCCGTAGAAGATCCACATCGTGAAGACAAAGCTGCCCGCAAGTTCGGCGAAGCCGCCCAGCAGCACCACGGCGGAGCAGGAAAGTGCGCATTGGACCCAGAGCGCGACGGCGGGCGTTTCGTACTTGGGGTGAATCCGTGCGAGGAATTTGAAGAGCAATCCATCGCGAGCCTGCGCGAATGTCACTCGAGCGCCCGTCATCACGCTCGCATGCGAACTGCCCAATGTTGAGATGATCACGATCAGCGTCACCGCTGCGGCACCGATCGGTCCGGCGAGTTTCTCAAGCAGCACCGGCGCGACGGTGGGGGTCTCTCGCATCAGTGGGATAGGAATGTGCCAGAGATAGACCGCATTGGCCAGGACATACAGCACAATCACGCTGAGCGTGCCCAGGATGTAGACGCGAGGCAGGTTCTTGCGAGGATCCTTGACCTCTCCTGCAATGGCACCAACATCGCTCCAACCGTCGTAGGTCCACATGATGCCCGCCATGACCGGCACGAGCGCCTGGAACAGGGTCTTGGGGCTTGGAACTGTGACAAAACCGCCAATGCCGTCCGAGCCCCCCGAGGCGTTCGCGGCGCCTTCGATCACGGGTGCCAGCATCTCTCGCACCGCCGCGAAGACTCCCAGCACTATCACCGCTGCCAATGCTGCGAACTTCAGGCTCGTGAGCACGATTGCAAATCGCGCAGAGCCCTTGACGCCCAGCACGTTGATCAGGGTCAGAGCAACGAGTGCGACGCAGGTCAGTGCCTGGGGATTCCACGCGAGACCTGTCAGCGTGTTGAAGTGCTCGGCAAAGATGAACGCGATGCCGCCCGCCGCTGAGGGCTTGGTGATGAGCATGTACGTCCATCCAAAGACAAAGGCGGGGCACGGTCCATATCCCTCGCGGATGAAGACGTAGATGCCGCCGGACTTTGGCATCATGGTGGCCAACTCGGCAAACGTGAGCGCGCCAGCGAGAGCGATCAGGCCGCCCACGAACCAGAGCAGCAGGATGAGATATGGATCGCCCATGTTCTGGGCGATGGAAGTGGGCGTGCGGAAGATGCCGCTGCCGATGACGACACCAACCATCACGGCAAGAGCGCCCCAGAAGCCGACCTTGCGGGGGAGATCTGGGGGAGGTGGAAGGTGAGACATGGGCAGGATCATACTGAGTTCGCTGGGAAGGGTGCGGGGCTTACGCTCGCAGAATGGTGCGGTGGGTACTCAAGAAGTGGCCGATCATGATCGAAGATGATCGGGTGAGGGAGGTGGCGCTGGTGCGCCCGCCCAAGGTTGATCGATCCGACTACCGCTCTCGATGGTGGCCCAGGTATGTCGGGAAGCATGCTGGTCACGGGGTGAAATTCGAGGAGTTGTTCAGTGCTTCACACTGGTATGGGTTCCTGGTTGGGGGAAGTTTCTTTGCGACCAGTTGGGCCGCGAGGTATCTCTTGCAAGGGATCAACTTCGCAGGCAAAGACTGGGTGGTGGCATTGCTGGCTGGATTGATCATTTGTCCGCTGTTCCCAGTCTTGCTGCGGGAGCGACGGCGCGAAGCGAAGGAAAGACTGAGGGTCGGGTACTTGCGGGCGTGTCAGTGTCCTTGCTGTGATTACGACCTGACTGGACAAGTTGCCGACGCAGATGGATGCAGGGTCTGCCCGGAGTGCGGGGCGGCATGGAAAGTCGCAAAGCCTGTGGAAAGCACGAACTGATCCCGGCCTCGAAGCCCATGCCACCGGTTCACATCCCTGGCTTGATAAAGCGGAGAGTAATCGGATATCGATACACGCGTCCTTGCCACGCGGCTCTGGTTGCGAGTATGGTGCCGGCGAGGGCTAGTGCTCCGATGGCTGGATAGAGCACAAGCCCGCCGAATGTACACGTCATCAGCGTGGGGATGATCGCGACGACGAAGTAGATGAGCAGCGTCAATTGAAAGTTCATGGATTCGCGTCCATGGTCGTCGATGAAAACCGAGTGCTCGCGCTTGATGATCCAAAGCAGCCACGCGGCCAGCAGCGGGAGGGCGAAGGCCGCGCCCGCTGACAGGACCACAACGAGGATGCAGAGATTGGGCAGCAGGTGTACAGCCATGGTGTAGCCCCGCTCTGGCTGAGGGGAGGGCGGGGAAAACGTGGGGTGCGGGCGGGCTGCCGGTGATGATCCTGGAATCGTTTCGTCCACAGCGCTGTTTATATGCACGATTGCTGCGGCACGGGACCGGCCAACGCATTGCTGGCAGTTATGCGATGGCCAGTCATGCGCTGGTCAGCACAGTACCAGATGGTGGCACGAGCATGGTGGGCACAAGCATCCGCCGCCCTCAAGCGCGACTGGAAGCCATGGTCTTGGGATCAAACTTGAACGCCCCGCCCTCCCACATGCTGCGGGTTGCCAGGTCGATGGCGACCATCACGCGCAATCCCAACTCGACCGTGCTCCACACCGGCTCGCGAGTGCGGATGGCGTTCATCCACTTCACGCGATGGGCATCCTGATCGTTGCCGACGTCGGCACACTGGATGGTCTTCTCGTCGGATTCCTCGGCGAAGGTCCGCTCGGGGCGAACGACGCAATGGCGGCTGTTGAGATAAATGTTGGCCTCATGCCCGCGGATCATGGTTTCAAGGCCGGTTTCGTTGCAGGTGCTTCCCGCGAGAAGCATCTGGTGCCCGCTCTCAAACTCAATCTGGATGTTGACAAGGTCGTGGTTCTCCATGGTCTTGTCGATGAGGTGGCTGCCACTCGCGACCACACGAACGGGCCAACCCTGACCCGCGAGGGTCATGATCATTGGAGTCATCACGTGGGCAAGCAGATCGCCGATGATGCCCGTCGAGGTCTTGCGATAGCGCCGCCACTGGTAGTAGACCTTGGGGTCCCAGGGCATCGGGCCAAGCGGGCCACACCACTCGTCCCAGTCGAGGTTGACGCCCGGCTTCCACTCTGGGTTCACCTTGTAGTGCCACTCCCCATCCTTGCTGTTGCGGCAATAACTGGTCTGGCTGAAGATCGGGGTGCCAATCGCACCGGAGTCGATCAGTTTGCGGGCCTCATGCCACTTTGGGTAGTTGGTCTGCTGCGTGCCGACTTGACAGATGATGTCCTGGTTGGCCTGATGCACGCGATGCAGGGCGAGGGCATCCGCAAGATTCAGAGTCATCGGCTTTTCAAGGTAGACGTCCTTGCCAGCGAGGATGGCATCAATGCCCATCTGCGCGTGCCAGTGCTCAGGCGTTGCGATCACGACACCGTGAATGTCGTCGCGGGAGAGCAGGTCCTTGTACTTCGCATGAGTTTGCACGGGCTTGATCGAACGCTTGCCCTGCTCCTCGTCGATGACTTTCTTGGCATAATCAAGATGCAGGGTATTGAGGTCGCAGATCGCGACGATCTCAGCGTTCACTTTGTTGGATTCTGCCAGAGACGCAATCGAGAGCGCGTGGCCCAGACCCATTGCACAGCCGTTGGGGCCGCCCGTGCCGATCAGCCCGATCCGCAGAGGTTTGGTCGGGTCGGTGGCAATTCGAGCCTTGGCCTTGCCGATGGGTTGGTTGTCGGCGGGGGCGGGTGAAGGTGCGGGCGTAGCCCCGGCGATCTTGCTCATCGCTCCAATCGCGAGGGAAGTCGCTGCGAGCGAGCTGGCGGCGGTCGAAAGGAATTGGCGGCGGGTAGGGCTGTTCATGGGTATTAGTGTACTTGGTTGGTCAAGGGGACAAAGCGGGCCACAGAAAATGGGACAGAAAAATGAGACAGAATTGGACGCTACGGGGGAAAGGATTACCCAGGGTTCAATTCGTCCCGCGGGGTTATTTTTTCCCGAAAAGCAAGGGCAACAAGCACGGCGCTCGCAAGACCGATGGCTGCTTGAACATACCAGACTGTGCTCCATTGCATCTCGGTGGATTCCTTGGCGACGTCGCTCAGAATGGTGTTGTAAAGGCCGGCCAGAACGGGACCCAGGCCCAGGATCACAATGCCGAAAACGGTCTGGGCGGAGTGACGGACATCCTTTGGTGCGACTTTCTCGACATAGAGGTAGGCACCAGCGAAGAAGAAGCCATAGCACAAGCCGTGCAGGATGGTCGCGTAGGGGAGAATACTGCGAGTCTCGGGCGTTGCGAGCGCAAACAACGTGAATCGCAGGGCATACGAGAGACAGCCCAGCACCAGCACCCAGCGATATCCAAGGCGTTTCAGGAATAAGCCAAGCACCGCCAGCACCACAATCTCGGAGACCTGGCCGATCGACATGATCGGGCCAACCAACTTGGCTTCGTAGCCCATGCCCGTGATGAACGTGCCCATGCGAATGAAGTAGACCTGGTGGATCATCGCGATCGCAAGGGCGGCGATGGTGAGGATCACCAGGCCAGGATCACGCCAGAGGGCAAAGGCCTCAACAAAGGCCAGCGGATGCTTCACGTTCTTTGTGGGCGGAGTCTTGGGCAGAAAGAAGATTGCCCAAACGCCGTAGACCACGGCAAGTACGCCCGAGACCCGCAGGCAGTCGGCAAACAGTGCCGTCGCATTTGCCTTCTGGGTGCCCTCAAGGAATGGCGGGAGCGCGACGGCCCTGAGGTCGGTCTGGAGCCAGAGCAGCGGGAAAGCGTTGCTGGCGAGAATCCAGCCGATGGTGCCCCACGTGCGAACCGGCGGGAACTGCTTCTCAGGATCGCGAAGGTGGGCGAAGGCGATGCTGTTGGTGAGCGCCAGCGTCGGCATGTACGCGATTGAGTACAGAATCGAGAGCGCAAGAAAGCCCCAGAAACTATGAACATAGAACGTCGCGAACTTGATCAGGCCGCCCAAAATAAGCAGCAGGCCCAGGGCTTTCTCTGCGTTCAAGAACCGGTCGGCGACCTGGCCCGCAATGAAGGGGGCGGTGATCGCTCCGATGCTGCCCGCCAATCCCAAAATCCAGCCCAGTTGCCCGCCAGTAAACCCCAGACCGCCATCGGTGGGGCTGGCCAGAAGGTAATTGCCCAGGTATGGCAGCCACACGCCCCAGACGGCGTACTGCAGCAGCATCATGAAAGACAGCGAGAAGAAGTGTGACGAACGTTGATGTGGCTCCATGAGCCGCACAGTCTATCGGATTCTTCTGTCCACTGCAAGTCCGAAGCGCACGCTTCGGAGAGTGGACCGGCAACACAACACCGAGCGGCGTTGCTGCGCCGCCCGGCTTCGAGAGGACTTTACCCAAGTACTGACCCAGGTCCTGCCCTAGGTCCTCAGTTGATAGATGCTATCGACAGCGGCCTCGATCGCCCCCGATGATGATGATGCGCGGAGTCCGAACCGTGATCCGAAGACCCGATCCGTGCCGACGACGGGGCTCCTCGCAGCGAGGACGAGAAGGGCGGCATTCACGAGAAGAGCGACCTCTGTCTCGTTCTCGCCCGTACTGCCTGTCTGACCGATGATCGCCTCGATACGTGTCATGACTGCAATCGTTTGATCGCTGTCCCTCGCCCGCCTCGGCGGACGCAGTGAGGGAAAGCAGCCCAGCGCAGAGCGCCAGTGCTCCAATCCCAAGCCGCCGACCCGACACAACAGGCGTGCGGGCAGCGGACCATTGAAAGAACTTCTGCAACATATCTGTTTCCTTGTGCAGACTGTGCACAGGACGCTGCGCGGCAACGCTGTCGCGTTCCGTCCTGCGATGTGGGCAAGCATGGCCGTCGCCAACGTGCCACCCGTGCGTGGCCTGCGACGGGTCTGGTTAGCCAGCACTAGGTTGGACGCGGCACTCGAGGTTGAGTTGCCTGGCTACTGCACTATTTCTCAACGCTTCTCAAAGGCAGCATCGAACGCGATGGCGCTGGGCAGGAAGTCCAGCCTGCGCACAAACCGGGCTGCTTCCATGGCACCGGCTTCGCGATCCATACCCGCATCTTCCCATTCCACGCTGAGCGGGCCGGCATACTCGATGCGGTTGAGTTCGCGGATGATGGCCTGGAAGTCGACCTGGCCTCTGCCTGGGCTGCGGAAGTCCCAGCCCCTGCGATGATCGCCGAATGGAAGGTGACTGGCGAGAATGCTGGTCGAGCCATCAAGCGTGCGAGCGCAGTCTTTGATGTGAGTGTGGAAAATCCGATCGGGGAAGGCGCGCAGAAATGCGACGGGATCGACAAACTGCCAGAAGAGGTGCGAAGGATCGAAGTTGAACCCGAAGGCGGGGTGGTTGCCGACAGCGGCCAGTGCGGCACGGGCGGTGTGAATGTCATAGGCGATCTCGCTGGGGTGAACTTCAAGTGCGAACTTGATGCCTTGATCTTGGAAGGCATCGAGGATGGGTCCAAAGCGATGCGCGAAGTCGTCATAGCCCTTCTTGATGTCTGCGGGAGTGGTGGGGGGGAAGAAGTACAGTTTGGACCAGATCGACGAACCCGTGAAACCGTTCACGACAGGCACGCCCAGCAGTTTTGCGGCACGAGCGGTGTCGATCAGTTCCTGAGCCGCGCGGCGACGAACCGACTCGGCATCGATGACAGGCGATGCAGCGGTACTGCTGGCGGTTTGCTGTCCCCAGACATGCGCTTGCAGTATGCTCTGATGGCGAGCGTCGATCTCGTCACAAATTGCTTGACCAACAAGGTGGTTGCTGATCGCCCAAGTCTTGAGGCCATGCTTGGCAAGCAGTGCGTGACGCCCCTGGCAATATGCGGGCTCGCGCAATGCTTGCTGCACATGGAAGTGATCGCCCCAGCAAGCCAGTTCCAGGCCGTCATATCCCCAGGACTTCGCCTTCGAGGCGAGTATATCGAGCGGGAGATCAGCCCACTGTCCGCTGAAGAGAGTCAGGGGGCGGGGGCTGGC
>CAYRPC010000150.1:0-7137 GCA_964425995.1 uncultured Phycisphaeraceae bacterium | reverse complement strand
GGGTGATGGTGGTGATGGTGGTGGCCTGAGTGGGAGTGGGAGCCGGGGCAGATGCGTCTGCGGGCGAATCTGAATTCGTCGAGCAGCCCGTCGCCCCCGCCAGTCGCGACGAAGGCACACCAACGCCCGGGGAAGACACACCGGGCGCGAGTGCCTGAGGAAGCATGGCACTCGTGATCGCAAGGGCAAGCGGTTCATCGCCCGAGACCGATTCGCGAGCAGAACTGTTCCCGCTATCAACTTCACCTTCACGAAGTCCCCCCGCACCAACTCCACCCGCAAGTAATCCAATGGGCCCGCGCATGGGGACGGGTGCAGCCTCCGTCCGTGAACCCGTCACGAGCGAACGCTCGCCACGGCTGCGCGACTCGGCGCGGCGCGACGTCTGTGCCGCGCTCACGCCTTGGGAAGATTCGGAATCACGCGCGGCCTGCGGCACGAAGCTGTCGATAGACACTGCCCTGGCTCCTTGTACCCATCGCTCCGGACGGGTTTCAAAGAAGGGGAATCCTCGTCGGCCTCCGCCGACGGCGCCTGCCCTGCTGTGCGCGAGGCACAAGAGGGCATGAGCGCTCCCCAAAGGGATTGCTTCTGTTTCCGAATCCTTCACACCACGCACGAATCATGCAAGCACGAGCAGCCACGTCGCGATACTTGGGAAAGCATCGAGTCAGTCACCACTTTGACGCAACCAAGGCCGCGTCAAGGCTTGCACAATCCGAACGAGCGGTCGATCCATGACCAGGGCTCCGCGCTTCGAGAGTGGCGTTGCGCAGAGCGCCCGCGAGCAGTTATGGCTTCATGCCTTCGTGCTCGCGAGTGAGCACAAGATAGACGAATCTGGCGCGTTCCGCTATCCCTTTCATGCGCGAATCTGAGCGCACGAATCGTTTGCTCTGCAAGCGTCGGCACTTGCGCGCACGATAAATAGTTATTCGCGTCTGTGTATAAAGATTGTGCAAAACTCGCATGAGCCAACCCTCACAGAACTTGATCGCGCAAACTCGTCCATCTGCGCTACTTGGAGATTTTCTTGGCCTCATGCCGCTCGCGCGCTAGACGCACCCGCGCGTGAGGGTTATTCCCTACTCACGCTCGCGACCAGCGTGCGAACCAGTGCGGCACGCCGAGAAAAGCCACGAAAGTGCTGGGATTCGTACAAACGCACGGCGGGCAGGTTGCGCTCGTCGACAGCACACGCCATGCTCCACGCCGTTTGAATCGCGGCGCAACTACCTATACCGTGCCGCAAGAGCCGAAGGCCCAAGCCCTTGCCTCTTAACGCCGGAGAAAGCCCAAGATACACAAGCTCGAAACTGCGTTGATCCGGACAGGGACTGAACAGCGCGCACCCATGCGGCGCACCCCGCAGTGTGATGATCCACCACAAGGACGGATCAAAGATGCCCGTGGACTTGTGGGACAGCAAAATATCGCTCGTCGTGCGCAGTCCGCACAGTTCGGGGCAATCCAGGGTGTCCACGTAACTCGCGTCCATCGCCTGAACAAGCAACGTCTCCGGGTTCATGCCCAGCGCCTCGCACTGGCGATACGACAAAACCCCAACACCATCCGGCCATGTCAGTTGGGAAATGTCTGCACCCAACCACAACTTGGTGTCACCAGATCGTGGGGCGCGTCGCATGTACAGCAAGTTGCCCACGCTCGCAAAGTTCGCATCACGAAATGCGTCGATCGCCCAGCGTTCGTCCACGCCGGGCAGTGACTGGGCCAGCACGACGCGATCGTTCAACTCTTTCGAGGCTGCGGCACAGAGAGAAGTCAACCCAGCCGCTCGCTCGGCCCGAGCTAGACGCGCCCCGCCAGGCTCCCCGGTGCGAAACGGCTCACTGAGAAAGACCATGCCCGTGCGACCCGCACCGGGAACCATCAGGCATGCCTGACGCACCCGCAGCGTGTTGCCCAGACCCGAACGATCGACCGTACACCACGACCATCGAAAGTCGATCCCATGCTGCGGGCCGTTGGCAATCAACCGCTCCGCGGCCTCATCCAAGTTGGCGCTTGCCTGGCTGACAATCCGGCGAGCAATGTCATGCTGCAAGTCCTGAGTGCCGCGAAGTACAGCGATGTCCGGCGGGAGAGGCGTGTGCGCATCATCTGCGGCATCAAAGGGACCGGGATGTCGAGTAGGTAGCGGGTCGAGCACGGACGATATTTTAGGTAGGCCCAGCTTCCCGCCGGGCAGTGATTCACAAACCCGTCCTCATGGTCCGAGGGCCTCATGTCCCCGCACATAGATCGACCCAAGGAAGATCATTGCACAAAGCGAAGTAGTTCAAGGGTTCAATCCACCGACACGGGCCACCCGGACAACACGCCCCGGCCCGCTGCATTAGCCGCCCAAGTACCGGGCATACAGCGTGCGGGCACGGGCTGGGTCTTTGGTCCCTTTGATCAAGGCGCGGCCATCCGGGAAGATCGTGAGACGAATTGCGGGTGCATCGGCTGGGTCAAACCGCAGCATGGCTCTGGTGCGCTGGATGATGCCAAGCGGCCCAAGGCGATGGGCCAGCACCTCAAGATCGATGGCCGCCTGGTTCCAGACTTGCACGGTCTCCTGCCCGCAAATCTGGGCAGCATCGTCAAGCGTCCCAGTCCCTTCAAGATATGAAAACCGACGCAGGCCACAGCAGGGACACAAGGGGTCGGGTGCGGGCAACGCGATGCGACGACGCAGGTTGTTCCAGATGTCAAAACTCACAAGCGAGCCTGATAGCATGCCAACATTGCCCGTGATGATCTTGATGGCATCAGCAACTTGAGCACTCGCAACGATGTGAACGGCTGGCCCCAGCACGCCCGCGGTATCGCAAGTAAGCGTGTCGCCCGGAGACGGGGGCGATGGCAACAGGCACCGAAGGCAGGCTGTCACGTTTGGAACGAATGTCGCCTGCGTTCCCTGCGATGCAACCACACCAGCGTAGCAATAGGCAACCCCGTGCTTGATCGCGACATCGTTGAGCAGATACCGAGTTGCAAAGTTGTCGGTGCCGTCCAGCAGTACCGCCGGGCGCTGCACATCGCTCTCGCCAAAGCCCAGAAGCATCTCGATGTTCGCGTGGGTTGCATCAGCGGCTCGCGGACGCAGCACGACCTCGGCATTGATCGCATGTAGTCTCGCGACAGCAGCGTCAACTTTCGCAAGCCCAGCAACGGCATCGGCCTCGGAATAAAGGCATTGTCGTTGCAGATTTGTCCATTCGACCACATCCCGATCAATCAGTGTCAGCATGCCAACCCCAGCACGAGCAATCTGATCGGCCAGCGCACAGCCCAGTGCGCCCATGCCGAGAATCGCGACATGGGCCGCGCGCAGGCGAGCCTGTCCTTCGGTGCCGATGCCCGTCAGCATTTCCTGTCGGTGATAGCGGGAGGAATGCAACCAATTATCGTAGAAGCGGGTGATCGTGGAAGCAGGCTGGCAGCACCAAGCAGGTATGGATGCGATGCAAGCGTGTGGCTCGATCTCTGGTTCTATGATGGCTCGCGAACCACTTGATGCGAGCACCACAGGTTTCAACACGAGCGCGACGCGCAGCGATCGGCAGGACAGGGCTGGTCCTGGCCAGCATTTCTTCCCTGGCTTTGCTGGCTGGAGTGATCGTGATTGCGCAGCGCGGCAAGGCCCGCGAGAAGGCGGCATTGCCCAGCCGGGCGACCATACCGCCCGATGTCGGACCGGCGACCACGATCTCGACAAGCGGCGGCGGACCTCAAGGTGCTGGCCTCGCACAAGGAGATAAGTTCTTTCTACAGTTGGCGGACCAGAAGGATGTGGGCCGGATTTCGGGCGAAGTAATCGCAGAGCGCAGCGTGCCCCTGGGTGAAAGGCGATACTCCCTGACCGAACCAAGAGCATGGTTCTTTCTCGAGGATGGGCAAAGCGTCTATGTCGAGTCGCGTTCGGGCACGTTCACAGCGGGCCAGCGTGCGACGGGCGGCACGGGTGGAGGGATCGAGCAGGGAACGCTCGTCGGAGATGTGGTCCTGCGCCTGTACGCGATGCGCAGCGACGGCGCGAGGCCCGATCCGCAGCAGGACCAGGCGACGGGTATTCTGCGCACGAGCCGCATGAGTATCGATTGGACGCTTGGACAGTTTGACGTGCCCGATGACTTCAACCTCACGTGGGACACGATCGCAAACCAGATGGCGTATCAGGGCAAGGGCATCATCGCTCAGTTTGATCCGCAGACCCAGGTGCTCGACTCATTGGCGATCGCGAGCACGCGTGAGATCGTGATCGCACCGGCGGGCAGAAAGTCGGTCCCTACGCAACGCGACGCAGACTCCCCCACTGCTGCCAATATTGCGAGCGGTACTTTTGCGAGTGCTGGTGTAAACGTGGGTGCAAATGCGGGTGCCAACATTGGCACTGGCCCGGATACCCAACCGAGCGCAGCAGAAGCGGGCACAACGTCGTCAACCGGCGACACGCCGGCTTTGCAAGCAGAATCGCTCTACAGCGTGATGACGGATGGTGCAGTCAGGATCACGCGAGGCTTGGCAACGGTCGAGGCGGCATCGTTGCGAGGCGGCGCGCGGTTGATCGATGGGACGCTGCCACAGCGTCATACTTCGGCAACGTCTCAAGAGACGCAAGCGAGTGCTGGAAATAATAACACACAACACGCGCCCGCAGCCACCAGCGCTGAACAAGTAGACATTGCGACCAGCCCGCCACCAACGCCGGAAACCATCGCTGCAGCAAGCATCACGCGGATCAAACTCGCAGGCCCGTTGGAAGTTCGCCGGCTCATTGATGGGACTGCTCCCGCAGAGTTGCTTCGCGACGACTGGTGGGCGGCGTTGGGGTCATCGCCCGAGCGGGATGTCGAAGCCCGAGACCAGGAGCGTGGACTGAGCGTCCGAGCCAACTCGATGGTGGCCATGGGCACGCGCGGTCTGATCACACTTGAATCGACGAATGCTGGTGGCGTGCAGGTCATCAGCAAGGACTCGGGCACACTCGAAGCCCAACGCCTCGAAGTAGATCGGGGTGGATCGGTTGCGCGCGTGGTGGGTGCGGGACGGCTGACCGCAACCGAGGCTGGTGGCGAGGATGAATCGGATACGGCGGATGGACAGATTGCAAAGGCCATCTCAAGCGACGAACAGCAATCCGCGCCGGCAACAATCCGTTGGAGCGAGAAGGCCGACTTTGTTTTCGCGCCTGGGAATACGGCGGGGGCAGGGGCGGGGGCAGAGGCAACTGGCGGAGAATTCGAGCGACTCGAGCGGGCTCACTTTCTCGGGCGCGTGGAGTCGGTCGCACAGGGCTCGACGATCTCGGGCAATGAGATGATGGTTGCATTCGCTGCATTGCCCAATCCAGAAGCCAACGCCAACCCTGAATCCAAATCCAAAAAAATGCCAGCAACGGACGCGATCATCGCGGAGCGAGCACAGGTGCTTGGGCGTGCTCGTGTGCGCGACGCAAAGGAGAATCTGATCGAAGGGGATCTCCTGACGGTCGACTTCGTGCGTGGAGTCACTGGCCAAGCCACGCCCACGACCTTTGACGTGCAGGGACAAGCCCGCGCCGTCTTTGGTGAGCAGACCCTCGACGCACGAAGCATTCGCGGATCACTGCGCGAGGTGGTGGCCAAGGCGGAAACGATCACCCAACCAACAATCCAACCTTCAATCCAGACCAAAACCCAAGCCAATCCCACCTCATCAGTCGAAGTCGCATCGCTGGTGGCTTCGGGCAGCGCAAGCACGCCGGTTCGCTTCGTGGGCAAGGACGGCCTATTGGCGCGAGCACGAACCATCGAAGCCGACCCATCCTTGCAAAGGGCAACCTTGCTGGGCATCGATGGAGAGTTGGCGGTCGTCGCACGAGACGAACTCGATCAAACTCAGCAGCAGCCAGATGCAGGCGCGAGCAAGCCCGCATCTAACTTGGCTTCTGGTTCGGCTTCTGGCACACGAATTGACTTGGACGGCCTTGCCCGCACAGCACGCCTGCCAAATGGCGGCACGCTCGCTTTCAGAGAAACCGACGCGACCGGCCTTGTCCGAACCATAGACGCGACATCAACTGGCCTGATCGCGCTGGATGAGAGTGCGGGCCTTGCAACCATGGAGCGCTCTGTCGTGGCCTCGCTTAAGGACGCAATCAGCACCGCGACCCTAGAGGCAGAGCGATTGCAGGTCAGATTCGAGCAGCGGGAGAAGGTGGCAGAGTCAAAGCCAGCGACAACCCAGGGCACGCCTGACCCCAGCGCGACCGCACGCGATGCCCAAGGCATCGATGCCCCGACCAACCAGCCAGCCATGACAGTGCGAGTCACAATGATCGAGGCACAAAGCCCAGACTCGCTGGTCCAGGCGACGATTCGCAGTCTCGACGATGACGCCCCAACGATGTACTACGTCGAAGCCCCGGAACTGCACGCCCTCCCGCTGGAACAATCACTGGAAGCACGCGGCGCGGGTCGTTTGCTCGCGACGCGCGCTGCGTCCTCTGAACGCACGCCAGGCTCAAAGCAATCACCCGCCACCAATCCGCGCCCACAACAACCAGGCCTCCTCGGCGCGAGCGCAAGTAGCGACACAGGCAGTGCAGGCGACACATTGGTCTCGTGGAAAGACCGCATGACCTACTCGCAAACGACGAACCAAGCCCAGGTAGTCGGCGGCGTGCGCCTGATCCATCGGGGGGTGGCGGGAACTGGAACTGAACTTGATCGGAATGCGCAAGCCAACACACCGACCACGCCAGTCACACCCTCGCTCCTGGAATGCGAGACCTTGACCCTTGAACTGATGTCACGTGAGCAAGGCGACGCCAGCCAACCCTCCCAACCACCACCCTCGACATCAACGCTACGAAGTGCCATCGCTGTGGGCGGCGTGTGGGGCAGCATGCAAGGCCAGGAGTTCACCTCCGCTCGCGCAACCTTCGACGCTATCGCTGGCATGCTCCTCGCGTTTGGCGACGCCTCCACCACGGTCACAGTGGCAGCGACCAAGGATCAACCGCCCCTCGATGCGTCGCAGATTCGCATAAACACGCGCACGGGCCGGGTCGAAGTGGTTGATCCCGGGACGATTCAGACTGGTCCCAGCACAAGTTCAAACCCACGCCCCGTCAGCCTACCCCCCGCC
>CAYRPC010000149.1:0-7206 GCA_964425995.1 uncultured Phycisphaeraceae bacterium | reverse complement strand
AACCACGACCGCGACGCGGACGACGCAAGCCACGGTCTTCGCGTCGTCCTGCCGTGTCGGGTCGAACAATTCTCGAGCCGCCAGCGAGACTGGCTCCGCCCCCAGCACCGCCGATTGATGCGACGGCAATCCGCTGCAAGCCCGCGAGCGTTGCGAGTAGAGCGGACATGGCTTCGGCACCCTTGTTGCCCTTGTCGCCACCAGCCCTTGCCCGCGCCTGTTCCGCGTTATCAACCGTCAATACACCAAGGCCAATGGGGATGCCTGTCACGATGGTGACGTTGGTTAATCCCTGGGTCACGGCGTCTGCGAGTACGCGATCGTGGATTGTTTCGCCTTTAATGATGCACCCCAGGGCGACGATTCCCTCGACGCGCCCGCTCCGCGCCGCTCCATTCGCGAGCGCGACCAGTTCGTAGGCTCCCGCCGCGTCGATGACCAAGACGCCGGTGCGATCTCCGCCCGCGCGTTCCAACTCGCCCAGCGCGCCTTCAAGGAGATGGCTGGTAATGCTCTCGTTATAGCGGCTGACTACCACTGCCAACCTGGGCAGGGTGCCGCCATGTCTACGAGTTCGGGCCACGCCCGAGCCGACTGGACCCTTGGATGATGACGTTGATCGTTCGCGCCTGGCCATGCGACTTATCGTATGCGCTGGCTCAGACCAGGCCTAGGGCGAAGAAGACTGCGGTGAAGGCCAGGTCCGCGATGACAATCGCGACGACGCACTGCACGACGGTCCCGGTGGTGGCTTTGCCGACACCCGCCGCGCCACCTGAGACTCGAAGGCCATTGATGCAGGCGATCACGCCTATGAGGATGCCAAAGACGGTTCCTTTGGCAACACCTGTCGCGAAGTCCACCAGTTTGGCCTGATCGAGCATATTTCGCATGAACGTGGCGTAGGGAATCTGGAGGACAACGACGCTCATCAGCATCGCTGAGACGATCGCGGTGACGCTGGCAATGACAGCCAGACAGGTCATGCCGACAATGGACGCGAGCAGGCGCGGGACCACCAGAAAACGCACCGGATCCAGAGCGTGGGCTTCGAGGGCCTCGACTTCTTCTGACACGACCATCGTTCCGATCTCCGCCGCGATGCTCGCACCGGCAAATCCGGTCAGGACGATGGCGCCAATGAGCGGCCCCAGTTCGCGCAGGACTGCGATCGAGATGATGTTGGCCACGAGGTCTTTACGGCCAAAGTCATCCAGAGGCGGCGACAACTGAAAGGCGAGGATCAATCCCACGCAGCCCGACACCAGCGAAACGATGAAGACGCTGCGCACGCCGATGCGCACCAATTGAGAGAAGACGGCCGCGCGTCCAAGCCGGACACCGGGCACGAATGTCCCACGAATTGCCCACGACATGGCGTTATAGAAGAGCCAGAAGGCGGCACCAACGTGGTTGAGGAGCGTGATGCTCAGCCCGCCCACGATCTCGAATGGCACCAGCGCTTTGGGCATCGCTGCTTGAGCAGGAACGGGAGAAGATGGAGACGAAGCGTTGGACATGCAATCACAGAGAAGAAGGGCATAAGTCTACCAGCGAATCGAGTCGCTCACCCGATATCCGGCACGTGATGCTGCTGACTCAGGCTTCTTCCTTTGTCTTGACAATCTTAAAGACGCTGGTCAAACGTGAGATTTCAAAGACCGCCAGCACCCGTTCCTGCATCCCGCACAGGACCAACTGGGTGCTGCTCTTCTTGGCCAGTTGCAATGCTTCAACCAGCGTCGCCAGGCCAGCGGTTGCCATGTAGGTAACGCCCGACAGATCGACGACGAGTTTGGAGGGCTTCTTGTCGTACGCACCCCGAATGGCGTTACGCAAGGTTGGTGCCTCGTGCGTGCCGATGTCACCGACTGGCGAAACTACCGCCATCGGGCCCGAGGCCGCTTGGGCAAACGTCACGCCGACTTGGATATGCCCTACCTCGCTCATGCCGCCGCTCCACCTGAGGATGAACCCTCTGCCTCGCAACATTTGTTAAGGCCCGGGACATCAAGCCCCGTGCCGTCCAGGCCCAGCGTGTCCCCGCGAACTGCGGGTGAATTGACGTGCTTGACGAGCGTCAGACACATGCCAACTCCGCCCGACCGATGCTCATACGTCGCTTCGTCCATGACTCGCTGGATGATGTGGACACCCAGACCGCCCGGGCGAACATCATCGAGATCCCTGCTTTTGATCTTTGCCAGGTCAATCTGATTGGCCTGATCCTCGATGACAATACGGACCCCCGCGCCGCGATGCGTGGCGGAATCCTGGAATGGCGTGATTGTGATCCAGATACGCCCGTGCTCATTTCCCTGATAGCCATGTTTCATGACGTTGGCAAGGGCCTCGTCAACACCCAGCACAATCTGAGAACTTTGTGCGCCATCAAAGCCCAGACGAGGGCAGAGGCTCTGCATGAAGGCACGCACTGCACAGAGATAGGCGGTTTTGCTGACGATTTCGAGTCGAAGGTCACCAATATCTGAGGAAGTAAGACTTGGGGAAATAAGACCTGAAGCAGTAAGAACGGAAGGAGTACCAGTCGTCGGCACACCGCTCCCGCCACCAGGCCCTAGTCCTTCCGCATGCGATTTCACCTGGTTCACCTGGTTCACCTGGTTCACCTGGTTCACCTGGTTCACATGGTTCACATGTTTCATCATCGCTCCAGCAATGCCCCCTCTGTCCGAACGGATCAAAGCTCGCACCAATCACACACTACCTTCGATCCTTCAACCACTGTTCCCACTTGGCTATCGCCAATTCCCGCTGCGTCTCGTTGCTAGAGGGATCGTACCCCTGACTCTCCCCGGTCAGTTTTTCGAGGGTTTCTGATGCCAGCAGCCGCGTTGCCGGGTCATCGCTGCGAAGCAGATGGACGAGTTCATCGACGCTCTGCTGGTCTGCGTTCCGCGCTGCCTTGACGATCGCCGCATTGCGAGCAGCAGGCTCTGGCGAATCAAAGTCGGCGTGAATCGCGGGCCCGCATGAAGCCAAAACACAGGTAGCCAGCATCAGCGGGCCTCCCACCATCCACTCCAATATGCGTCCGCTTCGAAAATTCATGGCGTTCAATTCGCTTCCAGTACCCCACGACGACTCGCACAATCCGCGCGAAGATCTTTGGGTCTATGGCTTCATCGACCACAGCACCCACACACCTTTCGATTCCGTGGTGCCCCGCCAGTTTCCTGATACCTAGTATCCCCCTTCCCTCTGGAACCATTCCATGCACCCCGCACCCGCCCCTCGCCACGACGAGATTATCCCAGTTCTTGACTTCGGCAGCCAAACTGCCCAATTGATTGCCCGCCGCGTCCGCGAGTTGGGTGTCTTCACGCTGATGGTTTCACCCAACATCACCCCCAACGAACTGCTTGCCATGGGGGCGAAGGGGATCATCCTGTCGGGTGGTCCCGCGAGCGTGTACGAGAAGGGGGCGCCCCGCTGCGACCCAGCCATTTTCGACCTTGGAATGCCAATCCTTGGTATTTGTTATGGCATGCAACTGGGCGCGCAGGTTCTAGGGGCTGAGGTCAAGCCATCCCGTGAACGAGAATTCGGGCGCGCCCACCTCAGCCTGACGGGTCAGAAGCATGCCTTGCTGCATGGCGTGCCAGACCGCACAACCGTCTGGATGAGCCATGGCGACCAGGTTGCGGACCCCACCAGCATCTTCACACCGCTCGCGAGTACCACTACATGCCCGCTGGCCGCTGCTGCGTGCTCGACACCCGATGCTACGGGAAAGCCCCGCCAGTTCGTTGGCGTCCAGTTTCATCCTGAAGTGACGCACACGCCACACGGCACCGACGTACTTCGCAACTTTGTGTATGACATCTGCAAGTGTCGGGGAACCTGGCGCATGACAGACTTTGCCGAGACGATGGCGGCCAGCGTTCGAGCGCAGGTGGGCGATGGGCATGTGGTGTGTGGATTGTCGGGGGGCGTGGATTCCGCGGTGGTTGCGGCATTGCTGCACAAGGCCATCGGGGCGCAATTGCACTGCGTCTTTGTTGATACCGGGCTGCTTCGCAATGGCGAGCGCGAACTGGTCGAGAGCACGTTCCGAGACCACTTCAAGATCGATCTTCGAGTGGTCGATGCTGGAGCGCAGTTCCTCAGCGATCTTGCCGGCATCACCGATCCTCAGGAGAAACGCCGGCGAATCGGCCATCGTTTCATCGACGTCTTCAAGGATGCGGCCCGCCACATTCCCAACGCCAAGTTTCTTGCCCAGGGGACGCTCTATCCCGACGTGATCGAGAGCGGTCATGGGCACGCGGGCACAGCTGCGGGCATCAAGTTGCACCACAACGTGGGCGGCCTTCCGGCCGAACTGGGCTTTGAACTCGTTGAGCCCGTGCGCGAACTGTTCAAAGACGAGGTGCGCAAACTTGGGAGCGTGCTGGGCCTGCCCGACCATCTGGTCTGGCGACACCCCTTCCCTGGTCCGGGCCTGGCGGTACGTGTGCTAGGCGATGTATCGAAGGAAAAGCTCGAGATACTGCGCGATGCCGACGAAATCCTGCTCGAAGAAATTGTCAGCGCAAACCTCTACCGCAGCACCAGTCAGGTCTTTGCTGTGCTCTTGCCCGTGCAGAGCGTCGGTGTCATGGGCGATGGGCGGACGTATGAGCGTGCCGTCGCCATCCGGGCTGTCGAGACGCAGGACTTCATGACGGCTGACTGGGCCAGAATCCCCTATGACATCCTCGCGCGAATCAGCAACCGCATTATCAACGAGGTGCGGGGGATCAATCGAGTGGTGTATGACATTTCCAGCAAGCCCCCGGCGACGATCGAGTGGGAATGATGCGTTGTGTGACTACTACGCCTGGGACATATCCGGCATTGATCCCAGCGATCCAAGTCCTAGCGAATCAACCCAACGTATCGATACCGCCAACCGCGCTGCGAGCCGTTGCCTGCGAGGCTTGGTTCTTGCTAACGTCTGCAGCTGCTTTCAGCAACTGGATCGCCGCGTCCCCTTCTGCTCGCTGCGCGTCCAACGACTTCTTGGCAACGGCATAACCGATCTGAGACGTCAGGCTGGCCTGCTGGACGGAGGAGATGGAATCGATCATAGATGCTCTATCGGCTTCATTTGGATGTCAAACGAGCCGAATTGACTGGCAATCTGGTCGCGGACAAGGGTTCTTATCAGACTGCATCCCATTCAGCCATTATCCCCGCTGCATCCCCAGAGGCCTTTCAAGCGAAAACATTCTTGTGCCAAGTGTCTTCACCATTCTTATTGACTACGACTGCCCGCTCTGCAAGCGTGAGGCCAATCTGCTTCAACGCCTCGACAAGCAAAGTGGCAATCTCAAACTCGTCAACATCGCGGCTGCCGACTTCGATGCGTCCGCCTTCGGCACGACCTTCGAAGCTGTGATGGGCCACATTCACGGCATCACCGCTGAGGGCAAACTCATCACCGGGATGGAAGTCTTTCGTCGCGCGTATACAGCAGTGGGCATGCCCTGGCTACTGAACTGGACCCGCTGGCCCGTGGCTCGCCCGATTGCCGACGCCGGGTATCGCCTCTTTGCCAAGTACCGCCTGCGCTTGCCTGGCCGGACGACCTCGTGCACGACCCAGCGCTGCCACGTTCCGTCTTGAGCAGCGCACGTACCTTTGGTACATGGCAGTCCAGCCCGCCCCCCAACCCGCAGCACCGCCCTCGATCGCTCCGCCTGATCTGATCGATCGGATCATGTCCTCGCCATGGTCATCGGTGCTTCTGATCGCGGATTCAATCGCAGCAGTGGGCAATGGCATTCTGTTCAAGATCGGCGAGTTTGGCGAGTTTGTCCGATTCGCAATGGGAACCTTTGCCGGGGTGATGCATCCTCGGACGTGGCTGCGTCGTGATCGGATCGGGCGACAAATGTTCTTTGTGGGCACGACATCAGTGCCGGTATTGGCGCTCACGGGCGGATTCATCGGCATGATCCTGGCCTTCGAGGGATTTCGCCAGTTCCAGGCGATCGGGCAGGAGAGCCGCCTGGGCGGCATCATCAACCTGAGCGTTGTGAAAAACATCGGCCCGGTGCTCACGGCGGTCATGCTTGCGGGGCGTGTGGGATGCTCGCTGACGGCGGAACTTGGCTCGATGAAAGTCACGGAGCAACTCGACGCGATGCGGGCGATGGGCAGCGATCCGATTCGGGTGCTGGTGGTGCCGCGATTCTTGGCCTGCACAATCATGATTCCGTTCCTGATGATCGTGAGCATCCTCTGCGGAGTGCTGGGTGGATGGCTGATCACCACGCGCTTCTACGACACCGATCCGAACCTGTATATTCGCTTCAGCCAGGAGTTCGTGGGGTGGTACGACATGCTGAACGGGCTGTTCAAGACGATTTTCTACGGCATGGGCATCGGCCTGATCGCGTGCTGGAAGGGATTCAGTTGCAAGCCCGGCGCGGTCGGTGTGGGAGAAGCAACCACCAACTCGTTCGTCACTTGCTTCATCACGATCATCATCATGACGCTGGTGCTGGCGAAGTTACTGAACGACATCGACTACATTGCGTATGGCGGCGTGCAGAGCGTGTTTCGATAGGAACAGGACGAAGCGGTTTTCGCGCTTTCGTGCTCGATTGGATTTTGTGCTTGTACACGAGAATGAGATCTATGCCACAGGTCACCCTTCGTAACTCGACTCCCGCAGATGTCGCTGCGATTCTCGATCTCATTCGCGAACTCGCGGAGTATGAGAAAGCCCTCGATCAGGTCGTGGCAACGCATGCGAACCTGACCGAGGATCTCTTTGGCAGCCGGCCCGTGTGCGAAGCGATCATGGGCGAGGTCGACGGATCGGTGCAGGGCTTCGCGTTGTTCTTCCACAACTACAGCACATGGGTGGGTCGGCGAGGGATCTACCTCGAAGATCTTTTCGTTCGACCCAGCGCTCGCGGCTGCGGGCTGGGCAAGGCGTTGTTCCTGCGCGTGGCGCAGACCGCCGTTGCTCGTGGTTGCCAGCGGATGGATTGGATGGTCCTGGACTGGAACACAACTGCTCAAGAGTTTTACAAACGCATGGGTGCGTTTGCAATGACGGACTGGACCATGTGGCGACTGCAAGGCGATTCATTGCGCGGTGTGGGCACACCATAACTCATCCTCGCCAATCTTTTTGTAATCGTTTCTCCTTTCTTTCGCTCGGCTAACCGCCCACCTTCCCCCCAACGC
>CAYRPC010000148.1:0-7210 GCA_964425995.1 uncultured Phycisphaeraceae bacterium | reverse complement strand
AGTATGGGGCGTGGGTGGGGAGTGTGGACATTGGGTGAAGCAAGCAAACGAGCAAACATGCCAACGAGCGAATGAGGAAAATAACAGGCCAACTAAGCAGGGATTATTGCTGGGGTAGGCGGTGTCGGATGCAGTTGTTGGGTTGTTTAGCGCGGGGTGATGTCGTGACGCGAATGGGCGGGATTCGAGATGAAGCATGGCAACATCTTGTCCACTGTGTCTACTTACTTTGGAATTCGAGGACGGTCACGGTGTCGAGATTGATCCAGTAGACGCGGTCGTTGGAGCGAAGTGTGATGGCAACTGGGCTTACGGCGGTCAGTGTGCCTTCAAGAACGACCGGTCGGGAGCGATCTTTGCCCATGCCGTAGGCGTTGGAGGTGATGCCCGAGTTTCCTTCGGGCGGGGTGCGAAGATACACAATGCAGCCAAGGCCAACGCTCAAGTTGAGGTCGGGGCTGAGTTCACGGTACAGCGAGCGGTCGCGCCGGGAATCAGGCTGCGCGAAGGCGGCACTTGCAATGGCGGCGATAGCGATGGCGAGGAAGGCGGTGAGGGCGAGGGCGGGCGTGGGGCGCTTCATGGGATACTCCTTGGAATGGTTCGGGAAGAACGTGTGGGGAATGATTCACCAGAAAAAGCGTGATGTTTTGAAGGCGGCAACGACCCGCAGGAAGTCCTGGCGTGCGAGACATCCTGTCTTTGCTTGTCGCTCTCTGTAGCCCCTACCCTTGTGCCATGGCATGGTCGCCTCGGAGACAGCAAGCGGTGTTTGTCACGTTGATGGTACTCGCCATGTCATTCGTGATTTCCCTGACGATGGCTTTGATCAATATGCCGTTGGATAGCCGGTTTCCGGGGCGATGGGTCAGGAACTGGCTGATTGCCATGCTGGTTGCGTGGCCCACGGCGTACATCGTGGTTCCGAACGTGCGCCGCATCGTGACGAAGTTGTCGAGTTAAGCGGGAGTAGGAGCGGGAGTAAGGGACGGGGATGGTGGTGCGCTGGCATGGAATGGGGCGTCGGGAGTCGCTTCCAGACGGGCGCGGTACTTGGGAGTCGTATGCCGCAGCCACGCAAACTACATGATGAGTACTTCCTGCGGGCGAAGGAGGAGGGATACGCCGCGAGGTCGGCGTACAAACTGCTGGAAATTCAAGAGAAGCGGCGGATCGTGCATCGGGGCGACTATGTGGTGGATCTTGGATGCACGCCTGGAAGTTGGCTGCAAGTAGTGGCGGAACTGGTCAATCCGCGCGGAATGGGTGGGGGCGGGCGCGTGGTGGGGATTGACTTGCAGCCGGTGGAGATTGAGTTGCCGGAGAATGTGGTGACGGTGGTGGGGGACGCGTTCAAGACGGATGCTGCGGCGCTGCTTGCGCTCGTGGATGATGCGCGGCGGAATCGGTTTGATGTGGTGTTGTCGGACATGGCACCCAACACCACCGGGCATGGGGATGGCTTTCTCTCGGCGCGGTTGTGTGAGCGGGTGCTGGACATGTGCCCTGAGATGCTTCGGGCAGGGGGGAACCTGGTCATGAAGATCTTGGAAGGGGAACCGACGCCCGATGTGATCAAGCGAACCAGGGGGATGTTTCGGGAGGCTGGGACAACGAAGCCGAAGGCGAGCAGAGACATCTCGCGGGAAATATTTATTTGGGGGAAGGGGTTTGAACCTGCTCGGGCGGGATCGCCGCACTGAGCGGCGAACAGGCGGTAACAATGCGGATGATTGGCGCGACAGCAGTCGCTGCCATACACGCGAGTTTGGTACGCTTGGTGCATGAGCACGAACGAGCGGCTGGCGCAGCAGTTGGAAGAGATCGCGGCGATGATGGAGGTCCTTGGGGAGGACGGTTTCCGCGTGAATGCGCACGCGCGGGCAGCGCGGGCGATTTCTGCGATGAGCGGGGATGTCGCGGCATTGGCAAAGGACCGCAAGAAATTGCTTGAGGTCGAGGGGATTGGTCCCAAACTCGCCGACAAGATCATCGAGTTTTGCGAGAAGGGATCGATCGGGGAGTATGCGGCGCTGCGGGAACGCGTGCCGCAGGGGGTGCTGCATGTGCTTGCGTTGAATGGTGTGGGGCCAAAAACAGCGAGCGCGATGTGGAAGACGCTGGGGATCGACAGCCTGGTCAAACTCAAAGCCGCGATGGATGATGGGAGTCTGTTGACGCTGCCTCGCATGGGCGAAAAAGCGGTGGAGAAAATTCGCGGGGCGTTGGCATTGGCGGCGCAGGGTGAGGGACGAACGTGGATCGGGAAAGCTTGGCCAATCGCGATGGCGCTGGTGGAGCACCTGCGCTCGGTGCGGGGCGTTGCGCGGGTCGAGGCGGCTGGTTCGCTGCGGCGCGGGCGAGAGACGGTCGCGGATATTGACATTGTGGTGGCGATGCAGGAAGGACAGGATGGTGGAGGAGTGATGGAGCGAGTGGTGTCATGGGGTGGCGTGGCGCAGGTGGTGGTGCGTGGGAATACCAAGACGAGCGTGCGAGTGCGGATGGATGGAGATATGGATCGCTGGGGAAAGGGGGATTCGGAAGTCACATCGGATGCGGTTTCTGGCGGGAGTAGTGGGCCGACGATGCAGTGTGATGTGCGGGTGGTGCCGCGGTCGAGCTTTGGTGCGGCGCTGCAGTACTTCACGGGAAGCAAGGAGCACAACGTGCGTGTGCGCGGCATGGCACAGCAGCGGGGGCTGACGCTGAATGAGTGGGGGTTGTTTGCGGAGAAGGAGTGGGAGGCATTTCGCGCGAAGAAGTTCAAGGATGATGTGTTGGGGCATGCGGCGATGCTGGCGGCGATGCCCAAGGGCACGGCGGGGGAGAGCGAGGAATCGATCTATCGAGAGTTGGGGCTGGTCTGTCCGCCTGGAGAGATGCGCGAGGATCGGGGCGAGGTTGGTCTTGAGGCCCTGCCGGATCTGGTGACGCTAGAGAGCGTTGTCAGCGAACTACACACGCACACGACGGCGAGTGATGGGAGCATGTCGATCGAGGAGTTGGCGCGGCGTGGGTACTCGCGCGGGTTTCACACAATTGCGGTGACGGATCACAGCCAGAGTTCGACGATCGCGGGTGGTTTGCGGCCAGATCGGTTGCGTGCCCACATCAAGGCGGTACGGGAGGTGCATCAGAAACTGCACGCTGAATTAGGCATCAGCGTCCTAGCGGGCAGCGAGGTAGACATTCTTGCAGATGGATCGTTGGACTATGGGGATGACCTGCTATCGGAGCTTGATGTGGTGGTGGCAAGCCCGCATGCTGCACTGACGCAGGACGCAACCACAGCGACAAAGCGCTTGCTTCGGGCGATTGCGCATCCGCTGGTGCGGGTACTCGGACACCCGACAGGGCGGCTGATTCTGCGAAGGCAAGGCTTGGAACCAGCGATGGGAGAAATCATCGCGGCGGCGAAGGAGCACCGTGTGGCACTCGAGATCAACGCCCATTGGATGCGGCTTGATTTGAGGGACACGCATGTTCGGGCGACGGTCGAGGCGGGTGGCTTGATCGCAATCAACTGCGACGTTCACGTGGGGGAGGACTTTGACAATCTGCGGTTTGGTGTGATGACTGGGCGACGCGGGTGGCTGACAAAAGAGGCGTGCGTCAATACATGGTCAGCTGAGCGCCTGCATACGTGGCTGGCGCGATAGCACGGTAGTAAATGGCGAGGGGCGTCAATGGACCCCTTGATTAGACCTGGGTTTCATTCACGCAGTTGATGGCGCGGTTTTCTTGTTTGAAGTGCTTGACGATGCGCACGACTTCTTCGGCGACGGCAAGCTGGGCTTGGTCAGTGCTGGCGCCGCAGTGGTGGGTGGAATAGACGCCAGGTTGGTGAACGGTTTCGCTCTGCCAGGGCGATTCGGTCTCGGCGGGCTGCTGCTCGAAGACATCGAGGCCGGCGCGGATGCCTTTGGTTTTGACTGCTTCGCGGAGCGCGGCTTCGTCGACGATGCCTCCTCGGCTGGTATTGATGAAGTAGGCGCCGGGTTTCATGGCGTTGAAGAAGTCGGCGTTGAAGAGTTTTTTGGTGGTATCGGCGAGTGGAAGATGGACGGTAATTGCATCGGCGCGACGGGCGAGGGCGAACAGGGCCGGGGTATCGGTGCCGCCAAACTCGCAATTGAGTGCGCTGGCGTGCTGAGGAGTTATTGACCGGCTCCAGGCGACAACGTTCATGCCGAAGGCGACGGAGCGCTTGATGACTTCCTGTCCAATAGCGCCGACGCCCACGACACCCAGCGTCATCCCTTTGAGGCCACGGGCCCTGCTGAATTCCTTTTTGTTCCAGAGGCCCGTCTTGGCACTGGCGCACTGGTCGGGGATGCGCCGGTCGCAGGCGAGGAGAAGGCCCATGGTGAGTTCCGCAACCGCAACGGCGTTCATGCCGGGGCAGTTGCAGACAGCGACCTTGTGCCTGGTAGCGGCGGGCACGTCGATATTGTCGACGCCCGAGCCTGCGCGGATGATCAGGCGGAGGGACTTGGCACTCTCGAAGACTGGTGCCTGGACCTTGCTGGAGCGCACGATCAGAATCTCGGGATCGTGAGTGGCGACAAGCCCTGCAAGACCGGTGGCTGCGGCGTTGGGATCGTTGATGACGGAGCATCCCAGGGCCTTGATTGCTTCGAGGCCTGACTTCTCAAACTTATCGGCGACGAAGACGCGCATGTGTCGATTCCTTGGGCAGGTCTTGAGTCAAAGTATTGGATTGGTGGCGAGAGCGAGCGAAGATGCCGGGGGGTAGGGGGCGTGAAAGAATGTCACCGGCTTGAGCGATGACCGAGTTGCGTTGCATCAGGCCTGACGAACCTTGATTTGTGAGAGGTCGGCCTGCGTGACCTTGACGCGACTGCCCGCTGGCACAAAGTGGGTTTCGCTGAGCACTTCGTAGCGCTGGCCATCAACTTCGACGAGGCCGATGGGGCGCAGGTCGGTGACAACCTTTCCTTCCCTGCCGATCAGGGCAAGACGCTGGTTGCGTTGCTGCTCTTCGTCATGGCGCAGGGCCATCACTTCTTCTTCGGTCGGAGCGTTGATGAGGCGTCGGCCCATGGGCGTATGGGGCCAGATCTTTATCATGAAGGCTATGAAGAGTGGGCCAAGAACCATGACCGAGAGAGCGCCGCCCAGGCCAGCCATGGCGTCGTAGCGCCATAGGCAGACGACTCCAGCGATGGCAACCACGGCGGAAGTGATGCTGATGATGCCTCCGGAGGGGACGAAAAGTTCAACCACCAGAAGGAGGACGGCACAACCGAGCAGGACGAGGCCCCAGACCAACATTGGATCCATGCCGAATTGTATTCGGTGGGATTGAACGCGGTTGCTTGTTTCGAGCGGGTGCGTCCGCAACCGCAGAAGTGAAATCAGGCGGGTTTCATCAATCAATTGAGTTGATGAAGTATGTGTGAAGGTCGACGGTCGCACCGATGGGCCTGTCACGCGTTCAGGTGTCCTGGACACGTTCCACACCTATGCGAAACGCATCGACACTGCTGACGCGGACCTTGCTGCCCGCCTGGATAAAGCCAAAGTCAGAAGCGGCATCGATGATGCGTCCATCGATATCGACGCGGCCGGTTGGGGCCATGCGCGTGATGGCGGTGCCCAATTCGTCAACACGGGCGAGCGGAGAGGTGGAAAGATCGGCGATGCCGATGCTTGTCACCGTGGCGGCATCCTCGGGCGTGCTTTTGAGCACGAACTTGCTGAAGAGTGGGAGGCTGCCAAAGTGCTTGGCTATGAAAAAGATGCCAACACTCGAAGTGACGAGGGCCGCGAGGACCGTGCCCACGCCCCAGGCGAGGTCGTTGGATTCGCGAACGCTGTTGGGGAACAGGCCCTGGCCGCCTGGAAGGAAGGTGCCGACGAGTCCGCCAAACAGGAGCAGAAGGCCCAGCACTCCGGCGATGGTGGTGCCTGGAATGACAAAGGCTTCAAGGGCGATGAGGATGAGTCCAGAGATGATTGCGAGCACTTCCCACCAACTGGCCATGCCGATCAGCAGCGGTGGGCCGATGAGCGCTGTGAGCGCCATGAGGGCGACGAGGCCCGGGATGACTGCGCCGGGATGGCTCATCTCTGCAAACAAGGCGAGGATAAACAGGACGATCAAGATACCTCGAATGATCGGGTTGGTCAGAAACAGGACCAGCCCTTCGGACCAACTGGACTTGAGGCGACGGACTTCGCTAGCGCCGAAAAAAGCCTTCAATTGCTCGTCGGTTTCGATCGGATAGATGGACTTGGTGCCGCCTGATGTGCCAGTCCAGCCTGACGTGCGCGTCCAATTTGATGCGAAGTTGTAATGCGCGAGGTCCAGGGCGGAGAAGGTGGCGGGGGCGGTCCCATCCATGATCTTGTCGATCAAGGTCCACTTCCCAGCGTCGTTAGCTGTCAGGACGGGGCGTGTGCTGGCACGAGTCGGCGCGTTTTGTGCAAGTTCGGAGGCGACCAGTTCCAGTTTAGCAGAGCCACCCGGGGCGTTGATCGGAGCGCTCGGAACAGTGTTCTGAGTGCTTCGTCCCACGCTGGTGCCGGCAAGGCGGGTTGCCCCGTCGGGAGACTGGCCTGGAAAAAGCAGTTCAAATTCACGCCGGTCGATTGCCATTTCGATGCCGGTGGATTGCTCACGGACCCACCAGAGTTCCATATCGTTAGCGACGATTGCGCGGACAAGATACTCGTCACGCTGATAGGTGGCCATAGTGTCGTTATGGCGGCGGGCCGAATCGACAACATCGGAAATCAGCGGGGGGAGAACCTTCTTGAGAAGCTCGCTATCGCGTACAGATTGTGCGCCGCGCGGGCCAAGTTGGATGGGCATCGCATCGCCAAAGCTGGCGGGATCGGCGACGATGATTTCGCGTGCGGCAAGGGCAGCGACTGCACCGCCCGAGAGCGCGCGGGGACGAATCCATGCAACGGTGTTTGCAATCGGGGAGTCTTTGATGAGGCTGGCGACGCGGAGGGAGGCATTCACCTCGCCGCCTGGTGTATCAAACTCGAAGACAATTGCATTGGCACCGGAGCGGACGGCGGTCTTGATGCGACGCTCGACGCTCGCAACCATGACAGATTCGCCCAGGCGTCCGCCACCGTCGATTTCACCCTTGATGGTGATGATGGCGACGTTCTTGGCCTGGCGGTAGGCGGGGACAGGGGGCGTGGATGAGGGCGTGGATGAGGGCGTGGA
>CAYRPC010000147.1:0-7223 GCA_964425995.1 uncultured Phycisphaeraceae bacterium | reverse complement strand
GGAGCATGTTGCTTAATTCGAGGCAACGCGAAGAACCTTACCTGGGTTTGACATGTGCGTATTAACTCTGTGAAAGCAGAGCCACAGTCGCAAGACCGGAACGTACACAGGTGCTGCATGGCTGTCGTCAGCTCGTGCTGTGAAGTGTCAGGTTAAGTCCTTTAACGAGCGCAACCCCTATCGTTAGTTGCTCACGCGTAATGGCGAGTACTCTAGCGAGACTGCCGGTGTCAAACCGGAGGAAGGTGGGGATGACGTCAAGTCCTCATGGCCCTTACATCCAGGGTTGCAAACGTGCAACAATGGCGTATACAGAGCGACGCAAGACCGCGAGGTGGAGCAAATCGCAAAAAGTACGCCCCAGTTCGGATTGCAGGCTGCAATTCGCCTGCATGAAGCCGGAATCGCTAGTAATCGGAGATCAGCTACGCTCCGGTGAATGTGTTCCTGAGCCTTGTACACACCGCCCGTCACGTCATGGGAGCCTAGAGTGCCCAAAGTCGCCACGATTCAGTGGTGCCTACGGCAAGATAGGTGACTGGGACGAAGTCGTAACAAGGTAGCCGTAGGAGAACCTGCGGCTGGATCACCTCCTTTCTAAGGGATCTCCTTAGACCGGGACGCATGTCTCACAACAGAGACTTGCCGCGGAGAACTCCGCACCCGGATGAGTCAACACAATCTCGTCTTTTGTCTATCGTCCAGCATATGAAGCTCACGCTTCTGGCAAACACGATGGACAAGACATACCCGCACGGTAACGTGCGGTCCAAGCGGCCCCCAACTATTTTTTTCTTGTCTTCGTGTGCAAACACCGACACCGCCGATCGCCATCCTATCAGGGTTGCTATCGGCGATTGTCGTTTTTGAATTGCCATTTTGCCGCGTTGCTTGCCTTTTCTGGTTGTTTCCTGCTTGGAATCACACACGGTCAAACACACGCGGATCACACAGACTCAATTCCTCACCGCAGCATCCTGTCAAGTGTCTACTCGCCACCTCAAGGCAAGCATGCCGCAGGCCCGAAGCCCATACCACTTGCCCGCCGAAGCCTCTATCGCCCCAACTTGAAAAATGTCCGCAGGCTCTCCAGCACATCATCACGCCCGCCCACCTTGCTCGTGATCAGCCGCGGCCCGCTCTCGTCCGGCTCTCCGCCCGGAAAACTCTCGTTGAGCACCCCAAGAAAACTGCCGCTGCCATACGCGCTGGCGACCTGGCAGTATCCGAACATATTGCAACGCGGCAGCAATTGCTCGCGCAGCATCTTGACGCACAACTTATTGTCCGCGTCGCTGCTGTTGTCCCCATCGCTGAAGTGAAACAGATAGACATTCCACTCGCTGGGGTCGTAGTGCTGATCGAGTAGTTCTTTGCAAGTAACAAGCGCCGACGAAATCCGCGTCCCGCCGTCCTCGCGGATGCTGAAGAACGTCTTCTTATCAACCTCCGCCGCCTTCACATCATGCACGATGTACCGGCTCTCGATCCCCTCATAGTTGCGACGCAGCCAGGTGTCGATCCAGAACGCTTCGAGCCGCACCAGTTCCTTCTGCTCCTCGCCCATGCTCCCCGACACGTCCATCATGTAGACGATCGCCGCGTTGGATTGGGGCTTCTTGACCTCGTTCCAACTGCGAAAACGCAGGTCGCTCTTGATGGGCACGATGATCGGATTCGCGGGGTCATAGATGCCCATCGCCAGTTGACGCTTGAGCGCCTCGCGATAGGTCCGCTTGAAACTGCGCAGGCTCGCCGGCCCAACCGGCCGGATGCCCGTGAACTTATCACGTAGCGTTGTGATCTTGTTGGCGCCCCTGGGCTCGATTCGCGGCAGGCGCAATTCCTCCGCGAGAATATCCGCCAGTTCTTCCAGCGAGACATCCACCTCAAGGATGTGCTTGCCCTCTTCTTCGCCACCCTGGCCCTGTCCCTTCCCATTGCCCTGTCCAACGCCCTGTCCCTCGGATCCCTCGCCCATCCCAACGCCCGAGTTGTCGCCATACTGAAAACGTGGTAGGTCGACATCGTGGATAGGGATGCTGACAGCCCGCTTGCCCTCGCGTCCCAGCATGTCGCCACGAGAGATGAACCGCCGTAGGTCCTTGCGGATCTTGCCGCGGACGATCTGGCGAAAGCGCTGGTGGTCTTGTTCGATCCTGTTGACCATGGTTCATCGCCCGGCCCGCTTTGTGCCGTTCCCAACACCCCGCGTGTCGTTGAGATCGGCGCGAACCGGTCACCATTCGATACGCAAACTGGGCACTGTTAGATCGACCGGAACATGCAGTCCGAAAATAGAATGGCAATAATCACGCACAAAATGTCCGACGCCATGCCGTGACAGCCAAGAAATCGGCATGCCCAGCAACGCCCGGAAACGTACGAATTGGCCAAAAACTGACCAAGAGTCTTACCACAAAGTCTGACCACAGTTCTTACTTGGGAGCGGCCTCGCCAGTTGGCTTGTTGTCGGTGGCGGGCTTGCTCACAGTCCGCCCCAGCATGCCACCCGCGCTATATATGCGCAGATTGCTCTCGATTCGCTCCTTCTGAGCCTGGGCGACCCGCAGGAGGGTGGGGTCTTCGGTCTTGAGCATTTTCTCCAAGGTGGGGTCGGCCAGCGCGCTCACGCGTGCAAAGACGTTCCACCGCTGCACCATCGGGTCCGGGTCCTCATACGCAACGCGATCAAAGACCGACATCCCCTCAAACTCCAGGCGATTGGGCAGTTCAACCAACGCCAGCATGCGCAGCGTGGGTGGCAGGGTGGGCAGTTTGCGTGCCCACGCCTCAGTCACCGCAAGCAGATCCTGCGAGCCCTGGGCATCCACAGCAAGCCGGGTGATCATCGAGCGCGTCGCGATGAGCAGCGTCGGAATCCGCGCCTCGGATGCTTCCAGCACTCGCCGAGCCAGCGACGCGGGTTCAAGTTTGGCCTCTTCAAGATTGGTCAGTTGCATGACCGACGAACTGCGGTCCAGGCTGCCAGCAGGGGCGTAGCGAATCCCCTCCTCATCGATCTGGAAGCCCTGCAACGCACGATATCGCAGACGCGTCGTCTGGTCGCTGACGGTGTCGAGCACCCAGCCCAGGGGCGTCTCGCTGGGCCAGAAGACCACGCTGATCTGTTCGCCCGGGTTCAGGCGCAGCCGCTGGTTCAACTCCACCACCTCGCCCTCGACTAGGCCATCGGGAAACCCACGAGGAGTATCCACGCGAGGCCCCAGCAGCACGCGCGAGTTGATGGTCCGATCTTCGCCCAGCGACATCGGCACCGATGTCATGTTGCGAATCGACAGCGTCAGCCCGGGCGCGTCCAGCACGTCTCCGGTCGCCGGCTGCGACAGCGACAGACGCTGGAAAGTATCGGGATTGGTAATCATCTGATCGACCCAGTTGGGAATCGTCTTGGTGTACTGCGCCAGCGCCGATGCCATCGAGCTCAGCGGGCGAAGTTCCAACTGATCGGCCTTCCATGAGGCCCACGCACCACAAGGCGTGAAGGGCTGGCCCGCCGCGAATGCTCGCAGGCGAGAAGCAGCCTTCGCCCGATTGGTCAGTGACTCTTCGGCCAAAGCGCGAACAAGAAAAGCCCACTCGTCGCCCTCGCCCTGCTCGATGACCGGGTCAACCAATGTGGCAACGTTCACGGCCTCGTTTGATCGCAGAGCAACCCACGCGCTCAGGATGGTGCGTCGAACATCATCCCCAGCCAACTTCTCCTGAATCTCTGTCGCAACCGTCTTGGCGAAGTCGATCTCCACCCCCGTCAGCATGCGCCACATCGTCAGGCGATACACGCTGGATATGACCTCTTCCTTGGCCTGCGCCTCGGTCATTTCCGCTGGCCTGCGCGTCGGATCCTGCAGCACCTCGAGTTGCAACTGTGTGGTCTTGCCCAGGTCAGAGATGCTCGCCGACGCGGCGTTCAAATCGCCGCAGGCATGGGCCGCAGCGATCCGCGCTTCTTCGAGGGGAATGTTCAGTCGCACATCCTCGGGCGGTAGCACGCTGACTTCCTTGTTGTCCGTCTTGGCGTTGTCAAACGCCGCACGCTGCTGCTCGCGGGCGCTCGCAAGATCCTGCTGCACGCTTGTCAGGGCTGTAGCCGCTTGCCCTCGTGCGATGCCCAGCGAGACGGTCTCGACCCGTGATTGTGTGTCCGATTCGTTGCGAGCCTCCAGAATGCGCTGCCCGACCCTATGGAAACGTTCCGCCGCTTCCCATGCCCCATGGACCGCCAACAGGTCCCGAATCTGCAAGTGGACGCCCGCATCCAGCGGATCAGCCATCAGTAGGTTGGCCAGCAGTTCCAACCGCCCCTTGTCGTCCTCGACTCGCTGCGAGAAGTATGCGTACGCGAGGAATGCCGCGTCCTTGTTGGTGGAATCAAGGCGTGTCGCTTCCTTCAGCATCCGCACAAAGTTCACTTCATCGCCAATATCCCGCGCCAGCAGAGCCGCGTCAAGAGCAATGCGCGAACGAACGCTCACGTCCAGCCCGCCCGAACTGGCCAGCAACTTTTCATACGCGTCCATCCGATCCCGCGCCACCTGCAACTCGCCCAGCCGGCTCGTGATCATCCGCAGTTGCGCAACCGTGTCGTTCGGATCAGTCCTGATGAGCATGCGCGTGCCCTCCAGCACCATCGCATCATCCTCTGCCCCGTGCGCCGCCTGCACCCACCGCCGAGCCACCCGCGCATCCTTGGGATCAAGCGTTGCGGCATCCTTGAGCATCAGTGCCGCAAGCGCATAGTCCTCCTTGCGAGGCTCACCCAACGAGCGCAGATCCGACAGCACCGTGCGCGTCAGAATCCGCGTCAATCGCGTCTGCTGTTGGGGTGACAGCGCCGCTTCCCGAGCCGGCGCAAAGGTGAATGTCGGTGCAGTCGGTGGCGCATCTGCTGCGGGAGCCTGGCCAGCCGGAGCGGCTGGAGCCTCTTCCGGTGGTTGCTGATTGTTGTTCGGGCTGGCGTCCTGCGACCAAGCGCTCACGCACAGTCCCGTCGCCATAACGATGGCGATCATGGGGGGCAAGGCACGGGCCAACACGCAAGCATGCAAGTTCATCTGAAATTGGCAGTTTTTCATAATCAGGCACAGTCTAGCGAAGGCAGGCCCGCCATGCAGACGCTCGCCACCCGCTTCCAGTTCGCGCGATCAATCGCTTCCACCCGCCCATCTACGCTCGCCCATGCAACTTCAAGGCCTCTTGGGGGTCCTCGTGCTGATTTCGCTCGCCGTGCTCTTCTCAGAGAATCGCCGGGCCATCCCATGGCGGCTCGTCTTCGTGGGCTGCTTGCTCCAGTTCTTCATCGCCGTCATGTGCCTGCGTGTGCCAGGCGTGGTCGACGTTTTCGATGCCCTCGCCCGAGGCTTGACAAGAATTATCGGCTTTGCCGACGAAGGCACCTCGTTCCTCTTTGGCAATGCCGCCGATGCCAGCAAGCCCTGGGGCTTCATCTTTGCTGTCAAAGTCCTGCCCATCATCATCTTCTTCGCCGCGTTGATGAGCGTTCTCTACTACCTGCGTGTCATGCAGGTCGTGGTTGCATGCGTCGCCTGGGCGCTGCGAAGAACCCTGGGCGTGACCGGTGTCGAGGCCCTCTCCGCCGCCGCCAATATCTTCGTAGGCCAGACCGAGGCGCCGCTGACCGTCAAGCCCTATCTCGCAACCATGACCCGTTCGCAGTTGATGGCCATCATGGTGCCTGGCTTTGCCACGATCGCTGGCAGCGTGCTGGCGGCATATGTCGGCATGCTGGGCGGCGACAGCGTCGAGTCGCGCGTGCTCTTCGCCAAGCACCTCTTGACCGCAAGCGTGATGAGCGCACCCGCCGCCCTGGTCATGGCCAAAATCCTGCTGCCCGAGACTGAAAAACCACGCGATGAGGACTTTCGCACGCTCATTTCCCACAAGAGCGGCTACGCCAACGTGATCGATGCCGCCGCCTCTGGTGCGACCGATGGCCTCAAACTCGCGCTCAACGTCGCGGCCATGCTGGCAGCGTTTGTTGCCCTGATCGCGCTGCTCAACTGGCCCCTCGCTGCGATCAATCCCAGCCTGAGTTTCCAGAACATCCTTGGAACGCTGTTGCAGCCCGTCGCATGGTGCATGGGTGTGCCCTGGAGCGATGCCAAACTCTTCGGTTCGCTGATGGGCACGCAAGTCATCGCGACAGAGTTCAAGGCATATCTGGACTTGGCCTCGCACATCAAGGACGGTTCCATGTCTGCCCGCAGCGCACAGATCGCCACCTACGCCCTCTGCGGCTTTGCCAACCTCGCATCGATTGCCATTCAGATCGGCGGCCTGTCAGCCCTCGCCCCCGAGCGTCGCACCGACTTTGTCCGCCTTGCCCCGCGTGCGATGGTCGCCGGAGCCTTCGCCTGCTGGATGACCGCTTCGTGGGCCAGCGTGCTCATTCGCTGATTGATACGCGCTAGGTGCTGTCAACGGTGAAGCATGTCTACCCGCGCAGCGGCTGACTACTTGAAGGAGCCGACCAGCATTTCGACCAGTTGCTCGAGCAGTGTTCGCCCTCGCGCGACCGCTGGGATGCTCAGGTCCGCGCGCGTCAGATTGATCGCGCGTCTGGCCCGCTCGATCGCGTCCCCAGTTTTCTTGGCTCGCTCATCATCCGAGAAATCAGCAACGTCGCACAGGTTGTCGTACGCGTCCGCGAGTTTTACGAGCCGCGCCTGCCATGTCGCCCTTGCAAGGCGTGCGTCGTATTCACGCTCGCGCTCAACCTCCGGCAGCGCCATGTTCTTTGTCAGCGCGCTGACACAGTTCGCCACATCCACCCCAAAGCGTTGGCTGATGTCCTCGTAGTCCGTGGTCGTGTCCTCGATCGTGTCGTGCAGGATCGCGCTCTGGATCGCCACCGGATCATCGCATCCAAAGACAATCGCGACCGTCATAGCCACACGAATCACGTGCGCAACATAAGGCGTCTTGCCATCCCGGCGCACCTGATTCCGATGCGCTCGCGAGGCATATGACACGGCCTCCTGGAAGTATGCCCCACCAGCACCCAGGTGCCTTGAACCAGGAATGCCAACATCAGGACGAGGAGTATTGGATGCAGCGTGAGACATATCCCGCACCCTAGGCATCACTTCGCGTCCGGGCATGATGCCGTCCAAGCAGTCCCACATTTGGAATCTCTGAACAATCGCGCAACCGCCGCGTGTGAATGATCGTACCGGATGCTG
>CAYRPC010000146.1:0-7276 GCA_964425995.1 uncultured Phycisphaeraceae bacterium | reverse complement strand
CCCGCCACCCGATCCCTGGCTTGAAGCCGATGCTCCGATGACGCTGCCGGTAATCATGCTGTGCTTGATGCACTCAGCGAGGCCACTGGCGATCTGGCGTTGGTCAAGGGTGATGAGCCAGGATGGATCAACAAGGACGAGTGACGGCTGGTGGAAGATGCCCACCATGTTCTTGAGCAGAGAGCCAGCGTGCGAGTCATCCTGTCGGGTAAGGTTCGCAGCAGTTTTGCCGCCCACGCTGGCATCGACCATCGCGAGCAGCGTCGTGGGCACAGGAATCCAAGCAACGCCCCGGCGATAGAGCGCAGCGGCGAGGCCCGCAAGATCGGTAAGAAGACCGCCACCGATCGCGACGACGAAATCGCGCCGGTCGATCCCCGCGTTGCTCAGCGCCGCAGTCATGGACTCGACAGCCTGCAGCGTCTTGTTGGACTCGGCGCTGACCCACGGGGAGGACCGGGTTGACGCGCCGAGGCCTGGGATGATGACGTGGGTTTCGAGGTTGGCAGCGCGGAGGGAGGCGATCGCGGCATCGATCAGGTGCGGTGTGATTCGCTGGAGATATGGATCGACGATGATCGCAGCGCGCCGGGCCTGGGGCAGGGCGGCGCGAGTCAGGTCGCCCGCACGATGGAGGCATGAACCGATGGAGACGTCGTACGAGCCGATGCTATGGCGGATGTGAATCGATCGGAATGGAGCGGTGTCGGGCATGCGAATTCCAACCCCCGCGACAACTTCCCCTATCACACGTTCCCCTGCAAAACATTCCAATGTACGAGCCACCTGCTTACTTGTTGCCGTATTCGAGTATGTCCTTGATGCTGTTTTTGGCACCGATGAGGATTACCCTGGGCTTGTGCTTTTTGTATTCCTTGTCGGTCATGAAGGCATAGTGCATGATGATCACGGGATCGCCAGGCTCGACAAGGTGTGCGGCGGCACCGTTGATCTCAATCGCGCCCGAGTCCTTTTTGCCCTTGAAGATATAGGTTTCAAACCGCTCGCCGTTGCGGCAGTTGGAGATGAGCACCTTGTCGTTGACACGCATCCCTGAAGCCTTGAGCAGGGCAGCGTCGATCGTGATGCTGCCGATGTAGTCGGGCAGGGCGCGGGTGACTATGGCGCGGTGAATCTTGGAATGGAGCACTGGTCGCAGCATGAGAGAGAGAGCAAAAAAGCAAGAGATAGAGCAAAGATCAGATGACCACGGCGAACAGACGTTACGCGTTGAGGCCAGCGCGGTTGCGATCAACCTGGTCGGGACGTTCCCATGCAACGCGGGGCGCATCGGCCCACATCATTTCAAGGTCGTAGAGTTCGCGGGTGTTGGGCTCGAAGAGATGCACGACAACATCGACAAAGTCGGCGAGCAGCCAGGTGGAGCGTTCATCGGCGTGCTTGCGATACGGGTTGTACCCCTGCTTCTCGCCCAGATGTTCGACATTCTTGGCAACGCCCTTCATCTGACGGTCGGAGGTGCCGCTGCCGATCACGATGTAGTCGCAGACCTGGCCCAGGGCCTTGATGTCGAGGACAGCGATGTCATCACAGTTATCGTCGTGCAGAAGGCGTGCTGCATTGATGGCAAAGGTTCGGGCATCGACGACACCAGCGGCATAGGTCGGGTCGTTCTCACGCAAGTGACGCATCGCAGCGGCTTGCTTGGCCGAGGCGCTCGTGAGCATGTCATCGCGCGTGAGGGGTTCGGGCGATTCAAGCGTGCCGGAGGAGCCATCAGCATCGAAGTCGTCGTAGTCGCTGACATCATCCTGATAGTCCGACGGTTCGACTCGCTTTGACTTGCTGCGCTGTTTGTGAGTCGGGATGGGAGCAAGCAGGGGTTTGTCGGAAATCTCAACTTCGAGTTGGGGAGGACGGGAGCGGCTTGCTGATTTTGGTGCGGCTGGCTTGGCAGCGGCGAGGGTTGCCTTGCGAGCCACCTTTGTACCCGCTTGCTTGGAGACTTGCTTGGAGGCTTTTTTGGCCGCCTTCTTGATGACCTTTTTGGTGCTGCGCTTCGCGAGCGGCTTTGATGTGGCCTTCGCGACTGGCTTCGTGAACATCTTGACCCGTGATGCTTTGGGCTTGGGCTTGAGCTTCGCAGTGCGCTTGGGTGAGAGCTTGGCACTGGACTTCTTGAGAACGCCCGATTTGCCAGATTTGGCAGCGGCTTTGGGCGTGGGTTTGGAGGAGGCTTTGGATGCGGGCTTTTTGGTAGTCTTCTTGGCCATGGAAGGCGAGGATAGCGGGCGTGCGGGCGTAAAGGACGGGGCACAAGCAACCGGTTGGGGGTAGAGCGGCAACGTGGCAAAATCCACACGATGAGTGGAACCGTAAAGTTAGCGTGTGCTATAATTACGGCCTTCACAGGTGGTTACGCGTGATGGCCCTTGGCGGGTGCAACCACGCGGGCGTGGGTGCGTCAATGACTGAAACCGTGATCTGGTGTGTGACTAGGTTAGTCACTGGGTCTGTGAAAACAGTTTGTTCGAGTGGCCGATAAACGCGGGTACACGATACCTTGTCCCCGAAGTACTTCAAAGTTGAAAGAGGGTTGATCATGAAGAACGTATCGCAGTTTGTAATTTATGCCGGAATGAATTGGTCGCTCGCGCTGGCGATAGCGGGCGTGAGCACCATGGCGTGCTTCCTAAGCGGCTGCTCGGTCTACGGGCCTCATGGCGACGCGGGCGGCATCGTCAACAGCGACGAGCGCGTGCGAGGCACCAATCGCGATCCCGCAGCCAGCGCGGAAGAGTTAGTGATTTTCAGCGATCAGGTCGCGAAGGCGACAGCGGAGCGGATCAGCGATACGAGCGAGATCACCGATCGCTCGACCAAGGCGGTGATCACTATCGGCGAGATCACCAATCGCAGCAACACCAGCCGCACAGACCTGGCCACGATTCGTCGCCGGATGTTCCTGAACATGATGAAGACGCCCGCGACCAAGTACGCGATCTTCCGCGAACGCCGCGACCAGGTGGAGTCGATCTACAACGCCGAGGCGCCCCGTCAGAGCGATGACCTGCTGGACGAGAATCGCCAGACCAACTATCAGCCCCCGCAGTATGATCCCAAGGACTTGTACGTGTTGAACGTCGAGTTTGGGGAGCTCAACCGGGGCGGATCCACGACGGGCGGACGGGTGAGCACGTATGTGGCCGATGCAACGCTGATGCATGTGGGCACTGGTCAGATCGTGTTCGCGGAGCAGTACGACTTCAAGCAAGTGCGATAAGGTGCCAAAGTCGGTAAGGCATTTGGAAGTCAAAGAATGCTGTTGCAACACATGCAAGCCACGCGCTGGGCCATGCGGAACTTGAATCGTCATCCCGCGCGATCAGGCGGTTTTCATGTTTGCCTTCATGAGACCGCTGATGACTTCATCGTTCTCAAAGTCGCGCTGTGATGCGCAGGTGAGCCATGCGTACCTGGTTTGTGATGATGGTCGCTTGCAGTGTCGCAACTTTGTGCGCGTGTGAAAGTGCGTCCCGAGCGACGCGACTGCGACCGGCGGACCTGTTGCTCGCATCCCAGGATGCGGCCAGGAGCCTACTGGCCAGCGAGGCAGTGCCAGCACGAGTCGAGGGCACGCGAGATGCAGGCTCGCCTTCGATGGTGATTCGCCCCGAAGCAGCGGACAACCTTTCGAGTGATCGATTGTCCAAGGTGGATTGCTGGGGCATCACCACGCGGATTCTGTATCAGGGGAATGTCGTCGAGGAACTGCGGGCCCGCAATGTGCTGATCGTGGCGGAGCGAGAGGTGGTTCGCGGATACCTCGAGCGTTACGACATGACGGGCGGCAGAGCGGTCGAGGCAGAGCGCCAGGGACTTGCAGCGACGCATGTGCTGCGCTCGCAGGTGCGCTCGCTGACCCGCGCCGGCAGCGAGGGTCGAGGCATTGCGGACACGCGAGCCGACACATATGTGATTGATTACACGCTGCAGGAAGTCGCCAACGGAAAAATAGTCTGGAACACCAGCACGACATTGCGGCGCGTGGGCTTGGGGAGATTGGCAGATTGAGATGGCTGAACTTCCAACTCGCGTTGACACGCATGCGGGGCACAGCGATTGCTCTGCGAGGAGGTGCTTGGCACCGACCATGCAGAGCCAGGCTCGGTGATGCGATGGCGATGGCGATAGTCATCGCGATACTCATTGGCAGCGTGGCGCTCACCGGCTGTGCGGCTCCATACCAGCGCGATGATGTGACAGTGCAATTGGTGCGCAGCGGCGAATATGGGCGGGCACGAGAACGGGTGGATATTCGAGCGGCCAAAGCCGATGACCGCAACTTCGTGCTCAACCGCATGAAACTGCTCACGCTCAGCGTGGACGATGGTGTGACGGATGCGACAGAGGTGAACGCGGATCAGGTCTACGACCTGCTGCGCACCCAGGGACTCAACGACGACAAGACAGTCTCAACCTTTCTGTTTGGTGAGGGAGGCACACGCATCTATAAGGGCGAGCCGTACGAGCAAGCGCTGGCGTACTCCTACATTGCGCTCTTTGACGGGTTGCAGGGAGAATGGGGCAACGTGCGGGCGAGCGCGGGGGATTCGCTTTTTCTCCTGCGAGAATTCACGGGCGGAAGCGTTGGTAGTGGTGGTGGCAGGCAGCGTCGTCGTGACAATGCGCAAGCGTCGATACGCGGGGCGGACGCGGACCTCCCCGAAACGCTTGCGTACACGCCCATCGCCTCAGACTTTGAACTCGGCTTGATTCTCAAGGCCATCGCGGCGGCACACCTGGGCGAGCGGGAAGAGGCGACCGACGCCGTGACGCGCCTGGAGACTGTCGCGCCACGCTTGGCTGGCTTGGGACAAGCAATCCTCGGGGGCAATTACAACACGGTGCTGGTCGCGGCATATGGGACAGCCCCTCGCAAGGTTGGGAGCGGGCCAGACAATGTCATCGCAGCCTACTTGCCCACGACGCCATCAGACGATGCATCGTTGCTGGTGCGAGTGGGCGCAGCGCAGCAACGAGTAGCGATCGCAACGGATGTGAATCGTCTGGCGCGGGATGTTCGATGGCGCAACCTCGAAGACCTGCGCGTCGCCAAAAGCAGCATCGGGCAGGCGCTGACGGTGGGCGGAGCCGCAGTTGCCATCGGGGCCAAGGATGATGAGGCCAAACTCGCCGGCGCTGGCGTTGCGCTGGCTGGCCTGCTGTTGCGAGCAACATCGGGAGTGGATGAGCGACATAACGAGGTGTTTCCGCAGCGGTTCTATGTTGCACTGCTGGATGTGCCTGGGGGCGAATCAGCCGCACAAGGCGCGGGGAGACTGGAGTGGGCGGGGAGCGTTGCAGTTGAAGTAGAGATCGAAGGCAAGCCCTCGTCGCGCGTGGTATTGCGTGGGTTACAAACTCCTGGAAACGCAGGGACACTAAGTCCATCGCAAGCCAACCTTCCATCCACGCTGCAATTGGCCTTCGTCCGCATGCCCGTGGATGGAACCGGGTGGGCGGGAACTGGTAACGTGCTCTACAACAACGACGCAACACCAGCGGTCGCGGGCGACACGCTGCCATACATCCTGGGCGGGCGATGCGTGCGAACACCTTCTGCGGATGCGATGGAAAGTTACTACCGGGCGGGACTGGCCCGAAGCGTCACTCTGAATGAGTTGATCGATCTCTATCGCGAGGAAGGCGTGCAGGTGCTGGGTGAGAGCACGCAAGGGTCTGCTGGGCGACACATTCTGGAAGGGGGGCGTTGGTTGTTCACGCCCTCGACGGGCAGTGCTGGGTTTGCCAGGTTGTATGGACGGGAAGCGTCGCTCTGGGTGCTGCGAAGCGAACTGGGTGCGGAGATTCGAGCGCGGATGGGGCCGCAGAATTCAGTCGCGCCGAAAGCACAGCCAAAAGCGGGGACGGCAGTAGAGCGGGAAGCAGCACAAGAGCGGCCAAAACGCAAGCGTCGGGACGGAATTGGGGCATACTTGGGGCTCTGATATGGGTGGCACACAGGGCACAAGGTGGCACAAGGGGGCACAACGCATCCAGCGTGGTCCTACGCATCGAGTGCGTGCAAAAACTCCACCGAAACGCGATCAGCAACCATGAATCCCTGATCGGTCAATTGCCAACGTCCCGTCTCTTCGACTCGCAGGTTCCCCGCCTCACGCTGGCGGCGCACGCAGGCGCGTAAGTGTTCGAGTTTTCGAATCTCTGGTTGTGCAGCCCAGTCCATCGCACGTTGCTCGTCGATCCCATCGCGCGTTCGCAGCCCGGTCCACAACCACTCGCCCAGGTTGCGCAGGCGATCCTCGCCTTCAAAGTCGGTGATGGAGGCGAATCCATCCTGCTCGCGCTGCAGGTAATCATCCAGACGCTGCACGTTCTTCCATCGTCGCCCTGCAACGTGCGCGCTCGCCGATGGCCCCGCAGCCAGCCACGCATCCTGTCGCCAGTACGCGAGGTTGTGCCGACACTCCCCGTTGGCCCTCGCGAAGTTGGAGACTTCGTATCGGTCCAGCCCTGCGCCGCGCAGTCGCGCCAGCACATGCTCGAACATATCCGCTTCCAGGTCTTCGTCGGCTCGAAGAAACTCGCCCTTGCGCAGGCGTGCGGTCATGGCTGTGTTGACCTCATATGTCAGGGTGTAGCAGGACAGATGCTCGGTCTTGAGCGCGAGAGCCGCATCGAGATCGTGATCTAATTCGGCGATTGTCTGGCCAGGAATCGCGTAGATCAGGTCGAGTGATTGACGGGTAATGCCTGCGGCTCGCGCCAGTTCAACGGCCCGCGCGACGTTGGCGGGATCGTGCCAGCGCTCCAGTGTCTTGAGGTGCTGAGCATGGAACGTCTGGGCACCAATGCTCACGCGTGTCACGCCGCCTTGCCGCAACATGTCCATCAACTCTTGCGATACGGTTTCAGGATTGCATTCAACCGTGAACTCACCAGCCTCGGCGGTCTTGCCGCTGTGATCCATCAACTGCATCAACGACATTTCAAACTCGCCATCGAGGACTTCGAGCAATTGCTGCCAGAGGTCCACCCGCAGCAGGCTGGGCGTCCCGCCGCCCACGAAGATCGTGCGCAAGGGGCGAGCGGCGAACGGAGCGAGGGCTCGCAGTTCTCGGATCAACCTTTGCGTGAAAACCTCCTGGCGATCGCGATTGTCCACGATGCTGTAAAAATCGCAGTAGTGGCACTTGTGGAAGCAGAAGGGCACGTGGATGTACAGACTGTGTGCGCCACCAGATTGGTCGGCCGCTCTGGCCGAGCCAATGGCCTCCCGAAGTGCGTCCCC
>CAYRPC010000145.1:0-7389 GCA_964425995.1 uncultured Phycisphaeraceae bacterium | reverse complement strand
CAAGGTAGCGCTCTACCACTGAGCTACGCCCGCATGGGTTATGTCCGGTTGCTGTCGGCAATCCCGAGGAGGAAAAGTAGCAGGGTCGGGCCACGCGGTCAAATCCGCCCGCGATCTTGCCGGACTTGCCATCGCCCGCAAGTTATCGCCCGCCAGCAGGTTGCGTGCTGACCAAGGGCATGGTTGCATCGGCCTCATTCGTGCCAGAAGCCAAGTCCTGCGCTGCTCCGTCGGCAAGCGCGAGGGCGTGGTTGATGGCCACGAGGACTTGATCGCTGGTATAGCTGTTGGCCAGCCAAGGTTGCTCGCTGCCCGGTGAGTAGACCACCAGCAGGGGAATGCCGGTCTGGCCCAGTTCCTTGATCAACTTCCACCCCGGTGCCGACAGGGCCGTGAGGTCGACCGTGACCAGGACGATGCGATCGTCCCTGAGGCGTCCCTTGACCGGGTCACGATCGAGCACTGCCGCCTTGAGTGCCTTGCAGTTGAGGCACCATTCCGCCGTGAAGTCGAGCACCACGACCTTGTTCTCGCGCTTTGCCATCTCGATGATGGCGGGGGAGTAATCAACCCAGGTGCCTGTGAGCAATCGCCCGCTCATGCTGGCGTCCAACCCTGCCTGCTTCTCCATGTAGTTGGTGCGGGCACGCGTGGTGGAGTTGTTCGCGTACCAGATACCTACTGCGCCCACGAATAACCCGACGATGGCGAATATCGTCCGGGGAGCAAGCCGCTTGCTGATCTGGAAAGTTCGCGAGATGATCCACAGCCCAGCAAAGAGACCAAGCAGCGCCGCGATCCAGACGTGCAGTTGCTTCCCGAGCCAAGGCTTCTCCGCAACCAGTGCGATAAGGCCCGCGCCGATGAAGAAGACACCAGCCGCGAGCAAGAGCAGACCCATGACCTGCTTGATCAGTTCGCTAGCCGGACCGGTTCGCGGAATCTTCTTGATCAGGCTGGGCTTGAGCGCCAGGACAAAGTATGGCAACGCCATGCCCACACCAAGCCCCACGAAAATCGCCAGTGTGACGATCTTGGGGAGCGTGGCCGCCGCCGCGAGCAGCGATCCCGCGACGAACCCGAAGCAGGGCAGGCCCAGCACCGCCGTCATGATGCCAAAGAGGAACGAGCCCCAAGCCGAGTCGGCCTTGGGATTGACTGCGTACACAGCCTGCGGCAGCGTGATGTTGAAGAGACCCATCAGGCCAACCGACATGATCGCGATAAGAAGACCCAGCCCCAGCGTGACCCACCAGATGCCGAAGATGCGCGATGGATCGGCGAAACTGCTTAGAACAAGCACCGGAACCGCAGCGCCGATCCAGAACGCGATCACGCCCGCCGCCATCCACATGCCCAGATAGAGCGTGCGCTTGGGCGATCCTGCGTGCTGGACAATTGCCATGACTTTCAAGGGCAAGACTGGCAGCACACAGGGCGTGAGATTCAGCAGGAACCCCCCCACCGCCGCCAACCCGAAGAAGACGAGCCAAGTCAGGACACCACCATCGGCCGGTAAGGCAATCCCAAAGAACGTGCGGACCGACTGGGGCGGAGCATCACCGATAGCAACTCTCGCAGGCTTCGCTGCGAGCGCCTCCGCAGCGGTCCAACGTTGGTCCTTGTCTAATCTGGCAGCATCAAAACCAGCGAAGGTCGTGGCGTTGATCGGCTTGATGTCCGCCGCGGCTGCTGCCAGCGGCAGAATCACTTCGACGGTCTGAGTTTCCTCAAACATGCAGACCTTGTCATCGCATGCCTGGAACGTCACATCAAATCGCAGCGTCGCAACCTTGGCGGTTTCACCCTGAAAAGCACTTTGCTCCAGCCGCACGGGCACATAGATCACTGCCCGACCAGCGAAGACCTCGTAGGAATCTGGTTTTCCGGTGCCCGCGAGATCGACCTCAATTGTCTTGGCCTTGGGCCACTGCAACTCGCCGATCGAGACCCCCTTGCCGGTTGCGGCTTGCAGCGTCACTGTCGTCGCAATCGCGGGAAAGTCGCCCCAACTGGTCGGAATCTTGGGAGTGTTGGTGTGAACGTGCCAGCCATTCTTGTGGTCAAGCGTGATGGCAACCGCAAATGGAACGCCCGCTTGAGTTGAGGAAACACTGGCTTGGACGGTTACATCCACCATGGACACAACATTGGGTTGTGCCTGCGAGGTTGGCACGCCCAGCAGGGTTGTGCAGGCGAGTACGACTGCAACAATCATGTTCCGCAGCGCCTGCCATCGCCCAGACCCCAGACGCTGACCCCGACCCTTGCCCAGAACCTTGTCCAGACCGGGCATCAACATCCGCGACTTTTCCATGCTTGATCCGTGCATAAGCAACTCCAAACATCCTTCCTCTTTCCCACGCCTTCGCAGGGATACGAACAAACTTGACAACGCGGCCCAACCGACCAGTCTTTGACAAGGGCTTTGATCAGGGGTTTGACGTAAATTCCGCTCGTGAGTTACACGATCGACAACTCGCACACCAAACGGGTAACAAACACAGCGCCGACATCCAAGCCTATGTCCAGGGATGACCGCCACGAAACCTACCGCGACCATGCCTGATCACGCCCGATTCTGCCCGATCATGCCCGAACAGGAGCCTGTCCGATACATATGCCATCCTGATGGCCGAACTCCTCGCCCAAAGCAACATCGATGCATTGTTGGCCGCCGCCACGTCGGGTGAGCCTGCGCCCGTCGACAACGATGCGCCACTCATCTTTGGACGCAAAGCGCGCGACCCGGAAAATACCGAGATCAAGGTCTATGACTTCAAACGCCCCGAGCGCGTGAGCAAGGACCAGATGCGGGCGCTCCAGACCCTTCACGAGGCTTTTGCTCGAAACTTCGGTGCCAGCCTGTCGGGCTTCCTCCGCACGATCGTCGAGGTCAAGGTTGCAACCTGCGAGCAGATGACCTACAGCGAGTTCACGAGCGGCCTGCCCAATCCCACCAGTTTCAATCTCGTGCAGGCCGAGGGGCTTGAGGGCCAGATGTGCTTTGAACTCAGCCCGCTGATCATCTATCCGATCATCGACCGCCTGCTGGGCGGTAGCAGCCAGGAACTGTTCATCCCCCAGCGCCCCATGACGCTGATCGAAACCCGCCTCATCAACAACGTGACGACTCGGGCGCTTGCCGGACTGTCCGAGGCCTGGGCCAGCATTCGCCAGATGCAGTTCAGCGTCAGCGCGACCGAGAGTAATCCGCAACTGGTCCAAATCGTGCCGCCCAACGAGGTCGTGGTCGTGATCGGTTTCGAACTCAAACTGGGCAACCGCGCGGGCACCATGAATCTTTGCATTCCCTACAACGTCATCGAACCGTTCATGGACCACCTCTCAAGCCAGAACTGGTTTAGTCTCTCCAAAAAACAAAGCAGCAAGCAGGTGGAGCAGCAAATCTCCCGCAATCTCTCCCGCGCCCCCATGGTCGCTACGGGCCTGCTTGCCCAGACGACCATCACCGTCAACGAGTTGATCAACCTCGCGCCGGGCGACATCATCGTCACCGAGAAGCCGGCACGCCATCCCGTGATTCTCTGCGTTGAGAACGAGAAGAAGTACTTGGCCCAGATCGGCCAGTATCGCGGTAACCGCGCGCTGAAAATTCTCCGCCCCATAGGTGCCGCCGACCGCGTGTGATGAATCACATAGGTCACATACGCCACTGACATCACGCCGCGTCGCGCTGCTCTTCGTTGAGCAGGTCGCTCATGTCATCCACCGTCGCCGGCGCCGCCTGTGCTGGGGCTGACTGGGGTGAGGCCGGTCCCGTGCCCTGCTCCATAGGCGTGCGGTGCATCTCGGCCTGCCCGCGCAGCATGGCGTCATAGCGTGCCCGCTTATCGGGATCCTTGAGGACCAGATAGGTCTTGGCGATCTGACGGAATCGCTCCTCGGCTCCCTCTTCCTTGCTGCGATCCGGATGATACTTCATGGCCAGGGCGTGATACGCCTTGCGAATCTGCTCCTCGCTCGCGCCCAATTGCAGCCCAAGCGTCGAGTACAAGTCCTCAACCTCCACAGTGAACCGGGCTGGCGGCGGCGTCGACGATGAGCCTGCTTGACCGGTTGCGCTCGGCTTGGGGACTGCTTGCCCGCCCGTCGTAGCGTTGGATGGACTTGTTGTTTGCGGGCTTGTCGGTTCCGGATCGCTGATCACGGTGCCACCCATGCTCGCGCCGGGCGTGATGCAGCCGAAACGAGCCAGTTGATCCAGGGCCTTGAGCGTTCCGGGCTTGAGGTCCAGGAATCGAATGCCCACCTGATATTCGCTACCGGTGAGTGATGCCTTGCGCACCCATACCACCTGCGCTGTCACCTTCACGCACTGCCCGTTGTTGCAGACAATCAGTGGCAGCACCTGCTGCACGTCCATCTTGGGCTTACCCGTGACCTTGATGCGCATTCCCGAGACCGAAAGGTCCAGCAACTCGCCCAGATTGGGAACGTGCAGACTTGCAGCATCATGGCGCTCTGCGCCGCGATGCCGAAAGGACTTCTGCTTGCCAGTGACCCAACTCCATGACATTGCCAGTCCATCGGATACTGGGCGGTGCCGATGCCGCCCTTCGACCGCCTACCCGATTTCCCCAGGGCGGTCAGCGCACGTGTTCCGTTTATCCGGTCCTGACTGGCACTTTCAGCCCCAGCATTTCGAACCCCATGTCACAAGGTTGACGACGGGCCAGGCAAGCGTCCAAGGTGCTTCCGGGCCGCCCCTTGCAAGGGTCGTCAGGACGCTGGTGCTGAACATCTCGCGCGCAAAGTTGCTCCGCAGCGCCGATTGCAACTGGGGTGACTTCGACAATGCCTCCCCGATCCAGCGCTCAAAGGGCAAGGGAAAACTCGCCTTCGGGCGCAAGAGGATGCCATCGGGCAGTCTTGTCCGCGCGCTGCCCACACCAGCGAAGGCACGCCTCAGTACGAGTTTGGTGCGTAATGCTGTCGGCTGCAAAGAGTTCGCATCGACGACGAACTTTTCATCCATCGCCAGCGACTCGCCCCATTCCATGACCTCGCTGTCCGCGAAGGGAGTGCGCCCCTCCACGCCCGCAAACATCGTCGCGGTATCCAGTCGCTGCAGCAATCCGGGTAGGTTGGTGCGTCGCAGCCATCGCGTGTGCGCTTGCAGCGGATGATCGTCCTCGCGCTGGGCCGCAATGCGTTTGAACTCCTCTTGATACCACGAACGCAGTGCGCTGTCTTCGTCGATCGCGGCATGCGCATCGGGCGTGAGCACCGCTACTTTTTCTTCCAGCGTGATCCACGAAGCAGCCCGCAGGGCCAACTCGCCCTCGTCCGCCCTGCCCGACCGCGTGCTGGGCGATCCCGCCATAGCCGATACCACGTTGTCACTCGCGCAGCGCAGCCCGCGCCACGCAGCGTCAAGCGGTGCGTCATAGCCCGCGAAGATCTCGTCGGCCCCCTCGCCCGAGAGCGCGACCAGGCAACCTTGCGCCCGCAGCGCCCTCGACACCGCCAGGATTGCAACCTCATTGGGCGTTGAGAGCGGCGTGCCCAGATGGCTCGACAATTCAAGCCACGACGCGATGAACTGGTCGCGTGTGACGATCACTTCCTCATGGCGCGAGCCGAGTTGGGCCGCGAATGTGCGCGCGAACGCGAAGTCCGGGCTTTCGCTCGTGCTGTCGTCTCGCGCTCCTGCACAGAACGTGCGCATCGTGTCCAGAGCACCGCTTGCAATAGATGCAATGATCGCACTATCGAGCCCGCCACTGAGCAGCACACAGACCGGCACGTCGCTGCGCAGGTGGCGTCGCACGCTTTCTTCGATGACCTCTTGGGTGCGCGCCGCCACCGATTCTGATTGCACGCCCATCGACCGATGTACCCTCGCGAAAAAATCGCTCCGCTCGCACGCCATCGCGGCACTGCCCAGATCGAAAGAGAGTGTCTGGCCGGGCAGCAGCGTGCGACAGCCTTCGAACAAGGTGCGATCGCCCAGTGTTGTGCGAATGGTTGTGGCATATGCGCTCACCACGCCCATATCAGGCAATGGCATGATGCCCGTGATTTCCCGCATCAGCGATACCAGCGCCCGCACTTCGCTCGCGAAGGCAATGTGGGCCGTGTCGCCAACCACCACGCGCGACCAATACAGCGGCTTTACGCCCAGCGGATCGCGGGTCAGAATCAGCCGCCCGCGCCGCTCATCGATGATCGCGCCCGCGTACATCCCGCGCACCTGCTTGGGAGTTGTAGTTCCAAAGTGCAGCCAGGCTTCGCCAAATGTCTCGGTGTCGCAGGACGTGCGCCAGCGCACGCCCGCGCCCGCAGTTTCCAGCGCCCCGCGAACCTCCTCGTCGTTGTAGAGTTCGCCGTTGTACGTGACGATGCCAGCCGTCAATCGCATCGGCTGTGCGCCAGCGGATGTGGGCTGGATGATCGCCAAACGTCGATGGCCCAGCAGAAAGTGACGCTGTGATGGTGCGGCGTGGTCTCGCGGCGGCGTGCCATGACTTCCGACACTTGCATCACTTCCACTACTTCCATCACGCCCACCCACGATTCCTTCGCCATCAGGCCCACGATGGGCAAGCGTGACCAGAATGTGCGCGAAGACCTCGCGCGATATTGCTGGCTCGCGCCCCTTCGCACACACAACTCCAAGAATCCCGCACATCGAAGGCTCTATCGGCTCGCCCAGACAATCCATGTGACCAACAGCCAGCCTGCGACCTGCACCCCCATCACATCAGACCCAAACCTGCACCACCAGGTGGGTCTCCTTGCCCAGTTTGCCCGACCACTCTCCCACCGAACTGGTCACCAGTTTGACCTCATACTGCGGGTGCGCATCGAGCCATTCGTTCACCTGCTGATCCAGGAAGTGCAGCGCGTCCTCAGCAAACTTGCAGTGGAAGGTGCGAACATGGATCGCGCCAGTGCCCGTTGAGTTGGGCGTGCGTGTCCACTTGTCCTCGTGCTTCTTGAGCGCGCCACCCTTGTCAAATTGAATCTTGCTGGGTGGCGGTAGCGGGGCCGAGGCGGACGGAAACTGATCCGACAACACCATCGACAGACTCATCGTGCGCATAAAAACTCCTCTTTGCTATGAAGCCGCAGTTCCGTTGCACAACTCGCGGGCCTGTCCGGCGTTCCCTTGGCAATAAACACGGGAGGTGGAGAACATGTCATGTTCAAGATATCAGAATCACGGGAATCTGCAACGCGCCAATCTGTTATTCCATGCGCTCAAAGAGCCAGACACCTTCGGAAAGCAGCATTCCTCGCCAGCCACAGCGGCCTAGCTCGCCTTGCAAGACACACTCAATGACACCCTCTCGCTCCTGCCATGCTTGAAGCAGGCCCTGAGCAACCCGTTGCACATCTCCCCGCCCGGCCATGGCCCCGCCC
>CAYRPC010000144.1:0-7431 GCA_964425995.1 uncultured Phycisphaeraceae bacterium | reverse complement strand
GGGCGGGAGCGTCCATGGGCATGGGCGCTTCGGTGGGGGCGGGCGTGTTGGCCGCGTTTTCGAGGGCCTTGGCGGTGGCTTCGACGACATCTTTGGCGGGGAGAATCATGCCGTATTCGGCGCCCTTGAGGGCATCGGAACCGCCGGCCATTTCGTCTTCGTCGGGGAGGATGTAAGTGTTGATGCCGACGACCTGGCCCGCGGTGTTGTAGAGGGGCAGCGCGATTTCGCTGCGGGTGGCGAGGCCGATGGTGGGGATCATGAGGGTGCGGGGCTTGGTGACGACGGATGCGATGCGGCCTTCGGCGATGGAGAAGGCCTGGCCAAAGAACTTACCAAGTTTGCGGACGGCGAAGAGTTCTTCGCCCACTGTGGCCTGGGCGTGCTTGGAGAAGTCGACGAAGGGAAAGGGCGTGGCGGGCGCGGAGTTAACCTTCAGCCAGGCGAGGCCCAGTTCGGTGTCGCGGGCGATGAATTTGGCATCGATGCCGACGGTGTCGTCGGCGTGGAGGATTTTGATCTGCTTGGGCGTGGCGTTTGCGCCGCCCGGGCCGCCACCAAAGAAGAAGTTGGAAGCCAGGACGAGTCCATCGGCGGAGATGAGCGAGCCGGTGACTTCGTTCTCCTGCTCCTGGCCTTCGGCTTCCAAGATGTACTTGATGGTGACGAGGACGGAGCCACCCTTGTCGAGCATGGTGGGGAAGTCGGCTTTTTGCGCTTGGGCGAGGGCTGGGGTTGCGGAGCCAGCAAGGGTGAGGGCCAGGGTGCAGGTGAGGGCGAGGCTGGCGAGGGCGAGCGGGCGGAGGAAACGGTTCAAGCGAGACTCCTTGTAATTGGTTTGGGCGAGGATAGCCGGGGCGTGAGGATGATGAATGGCCTGATGACTGGCCTAGTGCATGGCTTGGTACGTATGGAATGCAAATCGCAAGCGGGCAATCAGGCGGGCCTGATGCCTCGGAGGACTTGCTGCACGCGCTGGGTTTCGAGTTTGGTTATGTTCAGCAGGGTGGTGCGGCTGATGCGCCATTCGCTCTGGCCTCTGGTGAAGGTGGCACAGTGCTCGATCATGCAGCGATAGAGGAGTTTGAAGGCCTCGCGGGGCTGGCGGACTTTGTCGAGGGCGTCCAGGATGTCGTGGCGAGTGACATCTTCGGTGAACAGGTGGAGCAGGTCGAGCGAGCCGGCGTCGGGCACGCGACAGGTGTTGAGGCGGCTGTCGCAGAGGTCAAAGAGCATGGGACCGGTCCAGGCGAGTTCCTCGACCATGTGCTGCTTGTCGAGGCGGGCACCCTGGAAGAATGAGTTGCTCTCTCGCATCAGGGCGTGGTGGAGTTCCATGGGTAGCAGCAGTTTGGCACCGATGCCTTCCTGCTGGAGGAACTTGTTGGCGAGGAGGGGCCAGACGACGGCGCGCATGCGATCGGGATCGCCCGCGACGATGGTGGGCTCGTCGACGCGGTCGATCACGATGACCATGCCGGTGTAGCCAAAGCAGCGCAGGACTTTTTTGAGTCGCTCGAAGCAGTTATAGCGTGGGGTGTCGGCATCGGTAATAGGCAGATTGCCAGCATCGCGCAGGCTCATGGGAAGCATGCGCAGGCTCTTGGCGTAACTCATGTCGCCACGAGCGAGGACGCGAATCTGCTTGCGGACTTTGTGGGCAGTGCGGAGCAGCGCGAAGCGATCCCAGACCACGAACTTGAGCACGAGGAGGCAGTAGAAGGCGGTGGCGGCTATGAAGCCGATGTCGAGCCAGTTCTGTGGGAGTTTGGGAAAGATCGCCATTTCGCTGGCAAAGACGGCGGCGATGATGAGCAGCGGGGCGAGGTAGAGGAAGACGCTGCCCGAGATGATGCTCGCGGCGGGCCAGATGCCCAGCCGGCGACGCAAGGCCTGAGTGCGTTCGGGGGCGTGCTCGGGGCGGTCGTAGAGGGATTGGAGCAGTAGGACATCACGCCGCATCATGCGGTCGAGTTTGCGCACGCTCTTCTTGGGATCGGTAGGAAGTTCGAAGACATCGCCCTGGAAGACATGGCCCAGGAGGGCATCAACCAGGCGGGGGACGACAGTGTGGAGCATTGCGTCCATGTGATCGACGAGGCGGATTTTCTGGAGGCTGTCGAGGTAGGTCTTGCCTTCGAGACGTTCGTGGAGGCGATCGAGGTATGGGTTGAGATCGTCGTAGGGAACGATCAGCACCTTTGCGCCGGGGTTGGCGACGTTGTGCTCGCTGATGCGTCGGCTGATCTGGAGGCGAATGGCGGTCTTGCCGCTGCCCTTCTCGCCAAAGACAACCGAAGAGGAAGGGCGGCGGAGATCGCCCAGAATCTTCTCGAAGTCGCTGTGGAAGAGGGCCAGATCGTTGTTGCGGAGGGAGAGGGCTGTGACGCCCATCACCTGCACGGGTTTGACTCCGGGCATGCTCATCCTGCCAAACACGGAATCGGTGCGAGCCTCTTCGCCCCGGAAGGGGTTTTCGGTCAGTTGCCAGTGTTGGAGAAAGTCAGAGACTGTCATTGGGAGTTGGGGAAACTCAGGAACGCAGGGGAGAGTGGGGGGAAGACACAGGAGAAGAAAGAGGGGATTCAGGTTGTGTGGAGTGAATCAACCGGCATCTTGTCTGTGTTCCTTTGCCATGGACTTGGCTTTTGCCATTGGTCTCCCGCTGCGTTCGTGGGCCTCGATTGGCGTTAGTGATCCACCTTGATGCCCAAACCGGGGGTGAGGAGGGCGAGGGCCTTTTCGAGGGCTTTGGCATCGTGTGCCTCGCAGTTGAGGCGAAGCAGCGGCTCGGTGTTGCTCTTGCGGATGTTGGCCCACCAGCCGTCCTTCTGGAAGCAATCGATGGTGACGCCATCGAGTTCGTCGATCTGGCAGCCCGGGCGCTGCTCGAACTTCTCCTTCAAGGCGCGCATGGCGCCGTCCTTGTCTTCGATGGTGAAGTTGATTTCGCCTGACTGCTTGTAGCGCTGCAGGGGCGCGAGCAGCGTGCTGAGTTTCTTGCCGCTCCTGGCGACGATACTGAGAACGGTACACATGGCGATAGCACCGCTATCGGCGTTGAAGTTATCCTTGAAGTAGAAGTGGCCCGAAAGCTCGCCACCAAAAACGCCGTTATTGTCGGCCATGGCCTGCTTGAGGAAGACATGGCCCACGCGCCCGCGAACGGCCTTGCCGCCGGCCTTGATTGCTTCTTCGGCGACGACTTTGCTGGAACGCAGATCGTAGAGGATGGTCCCGCCCTTGACTGCTCCCTTGCCGTTGCCAGCCAGGAAGTGTTTGGCGAGCAGGGCCGTCAGAATGTCGCAGCCGACCTCGTGACCCTTGTCGTCTATAACCATGCAGCGGTCGGCATCGCCGTCGTAGCAGAAGCCCAGGTCGGCCTTCTCTGCGATGACCGCGGCTTTGACCTGCGTGAGGTTGGCGGCGACGAGCGGGTTGGGCTCGTGGGCGAAGACACCCTTGCTATTTTCAAAGTTCAGTTCGACGATCTTGAGGCCCGGCACTTCGCCCATGCTGGAGCCCTTGCCGAAGATCTTGGGGATCATGGTGCCCGCCATGCCGTTGCTAGCATCGATCACGATCTTGAGTTTCTCGCCTTGCATGTCGAGGAAGCCGCGAACGTGCTTGGCGTAGGCGGGCCAGAGGTCGCGCTGCTGGGTACGGCCCTGGCTCTTAACCAGGGTTGCCTTGTCGACCATGGCGGCGAACTTGCGGACATCGGCGAGGCCGGTAGAGTCGCCCACCGGCTTGGCCTTGCGCTTGGAGAGTTTGAAGCCGTTGTACTGGGGGGGATTGTGGCTGGCGGTGACCATGACACCACCCGCGCAGTCGAGGTGGTTGATCGCGAAGTAGATCATGGAGGTGTCGCAGAGTCCAATGTCAACGACATGCCCGCCCTGATCGTTGATGCCTTGGATCAGGTTCTTGGTCAGCGTGGGGCTGCTCAGACGCATGTCGCGTCCGACGACCACATTTTTCATCATGGGGGTGGTTTCGCCTCCCGCTTCTGCGTCGGCAATGAGATACTTGCTGGAGCCGTAGCCGATCTGCCAGGCCATCATGTCGGTGAGGGCGTCGGGATAGGTGCCGCGGATGTCGTAGGCCTTGAAGATGCGGCCGAGCATGGGTTTTTCGGGCAAGGGAGGGCTCCGGAACTGGAGAAGCGAGCGAGACAGGAACGGGTGTCGGCGATGGGGTGGATTGGCGATTGGGCGATGTGACGATCGCATGCGGGTGAGTTGCCGTACACCGTACAAAACAACAACGAATAGGGTTCGCTGCTGCTATGCAGTGTAGGGTGGAATGATACCAAACTTCTTCCGAATAAACCGTCTTCATGGCTTGAACCAACTTCTGTTCGGGCAAGATTCGTATTGCAGCGGCATCGTGGTCGATGATGCGGTGTCGTTAAAGGAATGTGGCAGAGCAGCCTTGCCTGTCCAAGAACCACTTAAGAACCAGTGAAGAAGTCGGTGACAGGCGAGGACGCCTGTGCCACACAGGAGCGTCCATTCTCGTGGCAGAATCTTGGTTCAACCCGCTTGCGCTGATCCGCCTGGCTCGCCCGCACCAATGGGTGAAGAGTGCGTTTGTGGTGCTGGGGCCGCTGTATGGCCTGCACGATCTGCCTCGAGAGCAATGGCGCGGGGTGATGGAGCAGAGCGCGGTCGCGGCTGGCGTGTTTGCGTTGGCGAGCAGCGCGTGCTACATCTTCAATGATCTCAAGGATGCGGAGAGTGATCGCAAGCACCCGCGCAAGAGCAAGCGCCCGATCGCGTGCGGCACTGTGTCTCCGGGGCTGGCGGTCGGATTCATGGCGGTGCTGCTGGCGGGGGCGGGGGCGCTGAGCATGCTGCTAAGCGAGGCGACGCGTGCGGGCGCGCTGGTGCTGGTGGGCTTGTACGTGGCGAACGTGCTGTTGTACTCGACGACGTTGAAGCACGTCGCGATCGCGGATGTGCTGAGTTTGTCCCTGGGCTTTGTGGTGCGGGTGGTGGGCGGATGTGTTGCGGTGGCGATCATGCCCAGCACATGGCTGCTCAACTGCACATTGTTTCTCGCTATGTTCCTGGCCTTCAGCAAGCGGCTGGGCGAGCGGCGCACGGCGGCGGCGGGCGGGTATGACGCGAGCGCAGCCCGTAGCGTGCAGAGCCAATACACCGATGAGTTGCTGCGGATGAGCGTGGTGGTAACGAGCGTGGCGGCGCTCATTACGTATGCGTTCTATGTGCAATCGCGCGAGGGGCAATTCACGTTCACGACCAGGCTGATTCCTGCGGGAATCAACTGGTTGTGGATCAGCGTGCTACCGGCGACGTTCGCGCTGCTGCGGAGCATGGTGCTGGTGGAGCGGGGGGCCTATGACGATCCAACCGAGATGTTCTTGAAGGATCGGCCTCTGGCATTGAGCGCGATCGCGTTTGTTGTGGTGACGCTGGGCGTGATTGGTCTTTCGATGATTTAGATCGCGCCTGTGAGGATGAAGAGGGCCACGCCGAATTGTTGCGTTGTTGCCTCATCGCATCGTCGGCAAGGGAAAGGGCTACATCCCCGGCAGCGTCTGGAGCGAGCCTTCGCGGGTCACGCGGAGTTGATCGGTTTCCAGCAGGTAGTTGAGGATGGCGTTGCGCAGGCGCGTGCGTGCCCGGTCGCGCGCGTTTTCGGCGTCGAGCAGGTCGTTCTCGGTGTCGACGATTTGCTGGGGATCGATGGCATCTTCCTGGAGTTTCTGGGCTCGCAGGCGGCGCTTGTTGATTTCGACCTGCTGCTCGGCGAGGTCCAACTGGAATCGCGCGAGTGGCACGGCGCGAACCGCCCCGCGAGCACTCACAGCGACGTTGTCAAGCAGGCGCTGGTGTTCACGCTGGGCCCGCTCCAGGCGAATCTGCGCAGCGCGAATCGCGAGGCGTTCACGCTCGCGGTCCAGGGGCAGGCTGAGCGTGGCGCTGGCGGAGTAGCGGGTCTCGTCGGGATCGAAGTAGACGCCTCCCTGGCGATCATTGGGATCGGTGGGGATGCCCACCTCGCCTCGAAGGTCGAGGTCCGGGAGGATGCCGTTCTTGGCGTTGACGACGATCCGTCCGGCGTCGTCCAACTGATCGGCGGAGTTCTGCACGTCCAGCCGCAGCGATAAGGCGCGTTCGACCGAGGCGTTGAGTTCGGCGAGCGGCTCGGGAAGGGCATAGATGTCGTCGGAGACATCAAACTGGTCGTTCACTTCGAGACCCAGGCGCACCTTGAAGCGGTCGAGTTGGAGGACGTAGGAATCGCGCAGGCCTTCGAGGGCGGACTCGGCGCTGCGAAGCCGGTTCTCGGTAATGGCGGTCTGGAACGCCTCGAGGCGGCCCGCATCCACGCGGGCCCTTGTTGCTTTGTCAAACTGTTCGAGGCTACGCAACTGGCGAATCTGGTTGATGATCTGAGCCCGGGTTTCGAGCAGGGCAAAGTAGTCCTGAGCGATGTCCACGAGATAAGCACGGCGGAAACGCTCGAAGGAACGCGATTGATAGACCAGGTCACGCTCTGCCTGGATCAGGTCCTCGCGCGCGATCGTGCCCGCACCGCGCAGGAGCGGGATGCGGCCCGCGAGCACGATTTCGGAAGATTGGATGTAGCGCCCCGTGGTCTGCTGGCGAAGATTTTCGGTGGCGTTCCAGAGCCAGCGGGCTTCGACCTCGCCCCCATAGGGAAGACGCTTGGTGGCGCGGAGGGAGTTGATGAGATCGAGCGCGGGATCAAACCGACCCTCGTCGCCCTCATCACCCAACGAGAGTGTGGTGTCGTTGAAGAGGCGCGGGCCCCAGAGGTGGCGCTCTTGCAAGAGGCGGATAGCAGAGAGCAGGTAGTCTTCCTGGGCGCTGAGGAACTCGCGGCCGGTGCGCTGGCTGATGCGCAGGCACTCTTCGAGTTTGAGCACTTGCATTTCGGGGAGGGGCTGGGCAGCGTTGTCGTTGGAGGGGCTGGAGGCATATTCACCCAGGAGGCGGGGCGAGAGCGCGTTGCTGTCGGCGAGGAGTCGCTGGAGCCGAGCACGGACATCCTGATCTTCTGGGGCGCGCTCGTAGATGAGTTCGCTGGCGATGGGGTTGTTGGTCTGGGGCGAGATGGAGAGTTGGCGAGGGCTGGCTCGATCGGGGCCGAGGGGCTGGCTTGCTGGCTCGGCGAGTTCTTCGCGGAGGCGATCGTTTTGTTCACGCACCAATTGGCGGATGTTGCGATCGATGCGACCGGAACTTTCACAGGCTGTCAGGGTGCTGAGCAGGACCAGCGACACCCCTAAGTTCAGGCCCAGTTTCAGGTCCAGTTTGAGACCCAGCATTTGGCCCATTGTCAACCTTATGGTCTGGCCAGCGGCCTGGACGAGGGATGGAGCGCGAAGCGGGCGAGAGGGACTGGGACAGCCAGCGGGGGAGGAGCGTGGAACGGGGG
>CAYRPC010000143.1:0-7435 GCA_964425995.1 uncultured Phycisphaeraceae bacterium | reverse complement strand
GCGGGGCGGAGCTAGCGCTTGGAAACAACCATCACCCGCACGAGCCAATACGACAGCAGGCCAAGCGCAACACCCAGGATCACGCTTCCCACGCCCCATTCAAGCGCCAGTGCGCGCATCGTCGCCAGTCCTTGCGGACTCGCCCACGAGCCGTTCAATGACAGTACCGATTCCCCGCCCCGCCCAAGCACCAGGTGTCCGATGAGGATCGACACGAACGCGAACACAAATCCCAGGGGCGGCGTCGACAGGCTTGATATTGCAATCACGACAAGCGGATTGAGTCGCATCATCTTCGCGAACATCAGGCACATCACAGTCTTGATGCCATACAGCGGCAGGCTCGCCATGAAAAATCCAACCCCCACGCTCGCCGCGAAACGCTCCTGCTGGGACTGGTCGCCGCGAAGCATGTCTCGAATGCGAACCGGACTCAACCACCAAAGCAATCGTCGCGGAATAGACCCTCTCGGACGGCCGTTCTGGAATGTAAGTGTGCTTCCCCAAGCAAGACCGCGCGCAAGCAGACGAGTATGCATCCCAACAGCGCTCATTGAATCACTGAAAACTCGAAAGTGAGTCGTGTGTCCCCCGATCGGCGCATAAGTGCAGGAGATGGGCAACTCGTGAATCGCAACGCCATGCCAGCCGGCTCGAGTAAGCACGTCGGTCTCGAACCCGTATCGCCCGGCAAAGGGGCGGTCGCGTTCCAGAGTGGCAAGGACAGAAAGTGGATATACGCGTAGGCCCGACTGCGTGTCGCCGACCTGAACGCCCGACGCCAACGACGCGAGAAGGTTGGAACACCATCGACCGAACTTGCTCCGCAGTGGGTATCCAGGCGTGCTCATGCTGCGCGAACCGACAATGATGGCCCCATCGTGCGACGAAGCGAGCGCCAGCAGACTGGGAATGTCCCGCGCGTCGTGCTGTCCGTCGCTATCGATGCTGACCACATGCGTGAAGCCACGAGAACCCCCCTCACGAAAACCCGTTCGCAGTGCCGCGGCTTTGCCCTGGTTGGTCAGATAGCTAATCGACGACCACCGATCGGGGGCACGTGAGCACCACTGTTTGACAATCAATCCAGTCTCATCAGTGCTTCCGTCATCAACGACAAGCACTGGAATGTCCAGGGACTCCAGCGTCTCCAAGAAGGGCCTCAGTGCCCTTCCATGGTTGAAGGTCGGCGCGACAACGAGCATCCGGGTCGCTGTCGTCGCAGGCTGGTCCGTTGGGTGTGTCACTGGTCTTCAGCGTAGATTGCCTCCGGCGCTATTGCGCCGCCCTCATGCAATCGTGAGCCGCAAACCCACAGAGCCATTATAATATTTTACAGCACCGCAGACTCCAACACAAGTTGGTATACTGCCCAAAGTCCCGCGTTCGGACCATGCAGGCGCTTTGGTCGTGCCTTGGGATGTTAAAGTTTGCCAGGAGCTGCCATGAAAAACAGTAGTGAGTTGCGGCGAAGTATGTTGTTCGTAAGCCTCGCGTTGGCGAGCTTCGTCTTTGCGATCCATGCGGGCTGTGCTTTGGGCGGACGCGCCAGCGGCGGCATACAACCGGAGGGCGGCTCGGTTTCGAGTGAGACAAACCCGTGGTTCATGGCCGCGGCAACGGGCAATGCCAACGATCTCAACTCAGCCTTGTCGAGTGGCGCGAGCATCAATGCTCGCGAACGTCGTGACAAGAACACGCCACTCCATGTCGCCGCGATTTCGGGCAACGATGAGGCTGTCAAGTTTCTGCTCCAGCATGGTGCAAATCCCGATATCGTGGACGAGGACGGGCGTACAGCAGTCATGATGGCCGCGCACAATTCGCGTTCAAACACCTCGACCACGCTCGCCCAGAGCAACGCGAATCTTGAGGTACGAGACCGCAACGGCACGACCGCACTCATGTTCGCCGCCCGCCGAGGCCAGATTGATGCCGTGCATGCGATGATCTCCCGGCAAGTGCAACTCGACACCCAGGAGAAGTCGGGTATGACCGCACTGATGTACGCCGCGCGGGATGGTCAGCCCATGGTCGTCAAAGCATTGAAAGATGCCGGTGCCTCATTGACGCCCCGGGATAGAAAGGGCCGTAGCGCCGCCGACTTGGCCCTGGCCAAGGGACGCTCGGATGTCTTGCAGATTCTGGGTCAGAATTGAGCAAGCCGACCAAAACTTGATCGGTTCAATACTCAACAAGCAGCGACTTCTATATCTCAAGTACAGTGCGGCCCAGACCTCCCGCATGGACCCCAGGATGCAAGTTCTGCCTACGTTTCTTCCATGTCACACGCCTCGTCCGAAGCCGCTTCGCCCCAGGCTACCCAGATCAATTGCCAGTCGGATGCCTCGCAGGCCGCGCCGCATCCGATGATTGATCGCTACTACGCCAACAACGACCAGAAGCGAACGTTCTTGGAAACGATCTTCAACGATACAGCGGTGGACTATGACCGTGTGGAACGTTGGCTCTCACTGGGTTCGGGTGCGTGGTATAGACGCCAAGCCCTGCGACGCGCTGGACTGAAGGATGGCATGGTTGTGGTTGATGTTGCAACGGGCACAGGTTTGGTAGCGCGGGAGGCGCTCGGCCTGGTCGGCTCCACAGGAAGCGTGACTGGCATCGATCCCAGCGCAGAGATGATGGCCCAATCCGATCTTGCAATCGCCAAACACGTAGCGCGAGCCGAAGCGCTGCCAGCAATCGATGCCTTCGCGGACTTTGTCTCCATGGGCTATGCACTGCGTCACCTGGATGACCTGGTCGTGGCATTCAAGGAGTTCCATCGCGTGCTCAAGCCAGGCGGAACCGCATGCATATTGGAAATCACACGACCACGCTCGTGGCTTGGCCGCCAGTGCATGCGAGCGTACTTAAGTACCCTGAGCGCGACCGTGGGTTTGTTCACACGTCTCTCACCGCGTACGCCAGAGTTGTGGGCCTACTACTGGGAAACCATCGAGAAGTGCGTGCCGCCGCAACGCGTCCTCGAAGCGTTGCGCAACGCAGGATTCACCGATGCCCGCCACGCTGTCACGCTGGGAATCTTCTCAGAGTATGTAGCGACCAAGAAGTGACGCGAGATGCCGGTGGCAATGATCATGGTCAGCGCGAGATCGCACGCCTCAGCCACACGCTCGCGCAGACACGCCAGGAACCGGTTCAATGTATTGCAGTTGAGTCCTGTCAACTGCGCGATCCGCACCGCCATGAGATCGGCGGCCACATGCCGGTCGTCCATCTTCTCCGCATCAACCGCCTCCCCCACCACCCGCGTGTACCACTGCCCCAGCCCAACCTCCGCATACTCCAGCATCGCCAACCCCGGCAAGCAATCCAGCATTCAGTGCGAATAATTCGTGCTTCCCCCAAGCACAAACGCATCCCGCACTTCGCCCGCAGTCTCTCCCAGAAACACCTGCGCGTTCTGTACCCCAACACCAGACAAGTACGCCGACTTGGGCGGACTAGGCTGGTCCACGTACAAATCCAATAACACCCGATCCTTGGCAACAATCTGCCACTCGCCCGAAAACAAAATCGCCTCCGCCATCCGAAGCAACCTTTGCTGCCCAACTATCCACAGCAACAGGACTTCTGATCGCCCGCCCCGGTACGCCCGGATTAGTTCGTCGTACAACTCCATGTGTTTGTCCAAACGTTGCGCCACTCGCAAGCGTACCCGTGATCGCGGCCGGCTCCATGCCCAACCCCGCCCGCGACCAACGACCACCGGACTTTGGATACCAAGGTCCCTATATTCGCATGCCCTGCCGCCCTTCTTAGGATGTCAGGCGTGCGTGGGAGATTGCAATGCGGATTCTGATGCTTGGCTGGGAATTTCCTCCCTTCATAGCTGGCGGCCTCGGGGTCGCCTGCTATGGCTTGACCAAAGCACTCGACAAACTCGGTCATCAGGTGACCTTCATTCTCCCCCGCCCGGTTGACCGCTCCAAGTCCAGCCATGTCAAACTGTTGTCCCCGCTCGCGCTGGTGCCAGGCGGAGCCATGATCGGCCCCGCCCTGGGCGGTATTCCCCTCTCCGCCCTTCCTGGCGCGATTCCTGACCTGGGTCAGCAGTTGTACGGCTTTCAGCACGCAACTTTCCTGGGCGTGCCCGCTTCATTTAGCAGTCCCTATCCCGGCGCCGGGCCCGTCGCCGGCCCACCGGGCAATTCCAAGGTCCGCCCCGTCCGTATGAAAATGTCCGACTCAGTCTCGGAAGACCAGGAACTCGACAACCTGCTCGATGCCGCAGACCTTGGCCCCGGCGCTATCGACATCAAGATGACCAGCGCCATGGCCAAGCCCAACCGAGGCCATATTGGCGATGGTGGCGGCGCGGGGCTGGGCTACGGCAACGATCTCATGGGCGATGCCGAGCGCTACGCGCGCCTGTGCGTCGCCCTCACGCGCCGCGAATCCTTTGACGTGATCCACGCCCACGACTGGCTCACCTATCCCGCTGGTGTCGCCCTCAGCAAAGTCACAGGCAAGCCCCTCATCATCCACGTCCACAGCACCGAGTTTGACCGCTCGGGCAGCAACGTCAACCAGCGCGTCTACGACGTCGAACGCATGGGCATGCACTGCGCCGATCGCGTCGTCTGCGTCAGCCAACTCACCGCCAACATCTGCACCCGCCGATATGGCGTGCCCGCCGACAAGATCGACATCTGCTACAACGGCGTCGAACGCGAGAGCCAGCAGCCCAAGGCGGGCCAGCGAATCGAGGAGAACGACAAGTTGGTGCTCTTCCTGGGTCGCATCACCATGCAGAAAGGCCCCGAGTACTTCATCGCCGCCGCCAAGCGCGTCCTCGAAAAAGTCCCCGAAGCCAAGTTCGTCCTGGCCGGCAGTGGCGACATGGCCCTGCGCATGATCGACCTCGCCGCCAGCATGGGCATTGGCAGCAAGGTTCTCTTTACCGGCTTCCTCCGCGGGCCAGACATCGAGAAAATCTACCGCATGGCCGATTGCTACGTCATGCCCAGCGTCAGCGAACCCTTCGGCATCGCCGCCCTCGAAGCCATCTCCCACGACGTCCCGGTCATCCTCAGCAAAACCAGTGGTGCTAGCGAAGTGCTGCAACACGTCCTCAAGGTCGACTTCTGGGACATCGACGAAATGGCCAACAAGATCGTTGCCGTCCTCAAGCACCCCCCGCTGGGCAAAACCCTGCGCGAGCACGGCCACATGGAACTCCACCGCCTCACCTGGGACGAAGCCGGCAAGCAAAGCCTCACCAGTTACGACAAAGCCATCGCCCAACGCCAGTCCGCCGCGGCGAGTGCGTGAGAGCCCAACCCGTAGCCCCGGCGTTCCGCCAGGCAGCAACAACCTGCAAATGTGTATTCCGCGCAAAGACAGGGCCATAACACACACAAATTTATAAGCACTCACGATCAACCAACTTCCCATTTTTGTGGTCCGGTACGGAATCGGTGGCATATTCCAGTATGCTGTACACAACTTCCTCGGCAGTCTGGTTCATGCGTTCGGGGCCAAATTCAATCCGCACAACCACACGCACGCTCGCCGCGGCCATCGCAGTCGGTGCCGCTTGCTGCCTCCTCTCGCCAGCCATGGCCGAAATCGACCCCGCCACCGGCATCGACTTCGTCACGGTCGGCGCGGTTGGCAACGCTCCCTGGGCTGGCAACGGCACGCCCGGCGATCGCGCGATTGGCCGTGGCACCGTCAACTACGACTATCGCATCGGCAAGTACGAAGTGAAGTCCGACGAGTGGGCCGAGTTCTACACCGCGGCTCTTGATCGCCCCGCGGGCGATGCCATCCCGCACGTCACCACGCCCTTCACCACCGGAGGTTTCGCCGAGCCGTGGCGCGGCACCGGCGGCATAACCTAGCGTACCGCCGCGATCTACTGCAATTGGCTGCACAACGGCAAAGCGACCAACCGCGAGGCGTTCCTAAGTGGCGCGTATGACGTCAGTACGTTTGGCCTCGCGCCCATCGGCTTCAGCGACCAGCGCGAGCGCAGCCCAGGAGCAAAGTACTTCATCCCGAGCTGGGATGAATGGCTCAAAGCGGTTCACTACGACCCCAACAAGCAGAACAGCGACGGCACCACCGGCGGCTGGTGGTTGTTCAGCAACAGCACCAATACGTTGATCACCTACGGGCCACCACCATCCTTCGGCGGCGACGGCACGGGCATGGCCAACGCGGGCATGGACCTGCCGGGCGGCACCGACTTCCTGATCCCACTCAACAGTTATCCAAATGTGCGCACGCCGTGGGGGCTGGTGGACGCGGCGGGGATGACGGCGGAGTGGACGGAAGAAGTAGTCGGCGTAGGCGATGCTCTCGAAGGACGAAGAGCCGACGGCAGCTACTGGACCGAGTCCGGCGGCGTTTCCTTCTTCTCTGATCAAATCCGCTCTGGGGGAAGTGACGCGCCCGATATCGGATCGCTCAGGTATGGATTTCGTATTGCGGCTGTTGTCCCCACTCCGTCGACCTTCGCAACGGGGCTGTTGGGACTTTGCATTTTCTCGCGAAGGAGAAGACTCGGAGGATCCGATGCGATTCGTTCAATTGCTGGCTGCCGTCAGCGGGCTAGCGTGCATGGTTGTGAGCTTAAAGGCACAGTCCATCAAAGTAGAAGTAAGAGATGACGGTCAACCAGTCGCCGTAGTGGTGCAGGGGCAGTCCATCACCGACCCAACATTCAATGCTGGCGTACCGATTGAGTTCACACTGGCATCGTTCACAGGTGTCCTAACCGTTCGAGTATTCGACACAACACTGGTCAACAATCTGCCCGATGAAGAAATTGGTCCCGTCACGATTCAAGGTGGCCCATCCTCGCTCGGAACGTCCCGCATGGACTTCATGGTGTCTGGCGACTCGATCTTTCCCGAGAATCCCGGGGAGATCATTGAACAACGCGGCGGTGCCTCCTTTGGCTCCGGCACCACTCCCGCCCTCACGATCACCAACGAAGCCCTCCGTCGCCGCACCCGCGTCGCCATCGCCGTGCTGAACAACATTCGTGGTGACATCACAGCGGGCCAAATCTTTCGCATTCAGAATGGGATCGTCAGCAACGACACGGCATTGTTCAGCGGCGAGGTCAGCGCCAACATCACGGCGGTTACGAAAGATCAGGATTGGCGAGCACAACCCAACGACCCCCCGCTGGTTTTCAAGTCCATCGAAGAAATCAACACCATCGGCCTGCTCAGCGGCAACATCGTGGCCAGCGACTTCAACGACTACACACCAGGCGATGAAAACACCTACGCCAACATCGGGCGCGTGGTTGTCCGAGGCGGTGCCTATGCCTACCCAACACAGAATGGTGGCTTTCGACCCACCGGCAGGTAGCCCCAACCCCTGCCATCAATCCCGCCAAGATTGATGCCGCCCACCCTCAATGCAACTCCTCCACCCCACCCATACAACCCAA
>CAYRPC010000142.1:0-7614 GCA_964425995.1 uncultured Phycisphaeraceae bacterium | reverse complement strand
GCACCGGGCGGGCGGGGCAGAAGCATGGACAATCGCGCATCAGCAATGAACTCAGCATCCGGATCGAGGGCAGCGGCCCGTTCGAGCAATGCAAGCGACTGCTTGCGTCGACCAGCCAGCGCTTCGAGATGGGCTCCCAGCGCGAATTGCTCGACTGTCAACTGCGGGTTTGTGCCTTCTGCCGACGCAGGCAAAAGCAAACTGGCGACTCGGTCACGAGCCGCGTCGTGGTCATGAGCAACCACGAGCACCTGGGCAGCGAGCCAGGGATCGACGCCTTCCTGGTCGGCAAAGCGACGGGCCACCGCTTGTGCCTCATCATCTCGTCCCAATTGGGCCAGCGAAGCAATACGCGCACTGGTGAATCCCGCCTGCAATGCCGGAGGCAGATTGGCTACATCGGCCGTTTGCCCTGCCAATTGCCCCCCATCAAGAATCTCCAAGGCACGGGCGGGCTGGTCGAGGTGGTGAAATAGCGCACTCGCCAGCAAGCTGGCTTGCGGTCTGTCATCAACGGACAACGCTCGCAACGTCTCGTTCAAGTCCCGACCATGGCGCACCAGCGCATGGCTCGCTTTGACCACTGCCAAGGGATCACGCTGGAGCACGCCAACCAGTGCTTGCGTCCGGGCTGCAATCAACGCTTGGGTTGAGGGCTTGCCTGCTGCCTCGGCTTCGACACGCGCGTCGGTTGCATCCAGCAGACGCGCAAGCAGTCGCTCTTGCTGGGCGTATCCGCCCGTTGCCTGCTCAAGCAGTTGGGCCGCCTGGGCGGGCGGAACACATCGTGCTGCTAACTCCACGCGCCGCGCTGTCGCTGTCGCGCTGACATCCTTCCCCTCCATCCGTACTGCGCGGGCCAGGAGCGGTCCCACTGTTGCATCCGCGCGTACTGCGTCGGCGACCTCTTCGTGCCATGGCTGCACCAATTGATCTGCTGGAAGTGATTCCACCACTTGCAAGGCCGCGTCTGCGGGATTGCCGGCCCGCAGCGAGACCGCCGCGAGTCGTAATCGCGCCGAACTCTCGTCGAGCGCGCCCGAAGCCAGCGCTGCGCGATAACTGTCACTGGCCTGCGCCCATTGCCCGCGCATGGCCCCAAGGTCTCCCGCTCGCAGGAGCAACGCTCCGCGCTTTCGAAGTAACTCCGCGAAGTCCTGGTTTCGAAACGCCTCGGAACCAAAGGACTGAGGCTCTAATCCACTGATCTTGGACAGCAACTCGCGGGATGCATTGAGGTATTCCGCTTCTCCCAACCGCTCGCCCAGGTCTGTCCAGGCCAGCCACCATTGCACCTCATCGCGCGAGAGGGCGGGATCGGCGATGGCCCTCACGAGCAGTTCAAGGGCGCGATCCCCGTCTCCGGACCGAGCCTCTTCGCGTGCGAGCACACGCAACGCTTCCGCATCGCCAAGCCCTGTTTCCGCCGCAGCGCGGAGCGTCTGTAATCCTGTGGATCGCTTTCCAGCCCGCACTTGCAGCACGCCCACTCGACCGGCGAGGTCCAATGAACTCGGGTCTGCTGCCAGCGCGGCTTCCCAATCTCGCAGCGCAGCCTGCGTGTCGCCCGCCAGCAGTTTCATTCGTCCCGAGGCGTACAGCCGCTGCCCGGGTTGGAGATTCGCGATCTTGTCCTTGGCATCGCCTTCGGCTCTAAGTTCTGTTGCAGGGTCATGTGCTGAGTCTTCTGGAAAGTTTTGAACCGGGTTGGGCTGCGACTTCGCGCCGTGCTCTAGCAAGAATGTGTCGAGCGATACTTCGTGTCGTTCGACGTGACCACTTGGCGCGACGGCCCAGGTGGCTTCGAGGGAGGCGAGCGACACTGCCTGTGTGGACTTGCTTGCAGAGCCGCGTGCATGAGCGGCCAATTCCCGAAGTTGCGCAATCGCATCGGTTGCCATCATCGCGATCGAGATGCTGGAGGTTGCAACCAGAAACTGCCCGCCATCGGTGCCGACTTGCGCGGGTCGCTGCGGGCTTTGGGGCGTGTGTGCGCATCCCGCCGCGAATACGAGCCAGCATGCGCATCCGGTGATGAATGTGATAAACACGCGCGGCCATCGGGTGGCAGCACTGCTCAACCCTTCGCCCGCGCGAATCGGCCAACCAGCCATCCCACGATCACTCTGCAAATCATGTCGAAGAGAGGACAACATCGGTGGTAGGTTACGAGCCTACTCACTCCCGCGATGGCGAGTTCTCACCGCCCGGTTTGTTGTGCGTCTTGCGTCCGGTTGCCCGGGCACGCACTGCTGGTTTGGACTTTACAATTGCTGGTGATTCCCCGAACCCGGTCGGCACCGGCAGCCCTGGCACCTCGCGCTCGGGTGACTTCCCATCGATATCTGACCAGTACTGCAAACGCGCCAGCAAGTCGACCCGGTTTTCGTCGCTGGTCATGTCCCCCAGTTCCATCCCCACGCTTTCAACACTGGCATCCATCGTCACGGCTCGTTCCCCCTTGAGCAAGGCCAGCAGCCGCTCGTCCACGGGGCAGGCAGTCCGAGCTAGGCCAAGAGCCAGTACTCGGGAGGTTGCAAAGGGCGTGATTCCATCCAGCGAGGCCAGTGTCTGCTGCGTGTCCTTGCGGCTGCCCAGCAGCAATGGCGAGAGTTGCACGCTCTGTTGACGCTGATAAATATCGCTCAGGAGGGCGCGCATCCGCAGTGCCCTTTCAACTGCGAGTGGATACTTCTCGCCAAGCCATTCCGCAATGTTGTGCGACTGGCTGACACGTAGTTCGTTGTAGTCCACGATCGCCGACAAGACCCGGCGCAGGGCCGCGTGCGCTTGCGATGTTGATGCCTCCCATAGCAGTAGCGCGTACACCGCCTGGTGCGTCAGGGGATCACTCCCGGGTGGAGCGGGCGGGGGGGAGAGGAACTCTGCCGGGTCTTTCTCGGGCAGGCGCAGTTTGCGCTGCAGGGTCGCCCATCGCTTTGCGTCCAGCACGCTCATGCCCGAGTCTCCCCGTCCTCCTCAGCACTGACTTGATCGTTGGCCTGCGACTTGCTGACATCTTTTCGCTCTGCATTCGTCACGTCGCCATCCAATCCAGCATTCAGGATTGGCAATTCACCCTTCGCGGCCATCTCCTCGCGCACTTTGTCCAGTGCCGACAAGACCTTCAACTGCTTCTTGAGGCTTTCATCGAGGCGGAACGTCAACTGGGGCATGGTGCGGACGCGAATGCGATCACCCACCTCACGCCGGATGTGTGAAGCGGCGGCATTCAATCCGTGAATCGATAACGCACCCTTCTCGCCAGGCAGGACGCTGACATCGACGAATGCCTCTCGTCCATCCTGCGAGACTTTGACAGCGATGATGGTGAGCAGGCCCGATATGCGCGGGTCATTGAAACCACGAGAGAAGACATCCCGCACGGCTCGGTCGATCGCGGACGAAAGTTGCTCGGGCTTGGACATCAATGAGTTTCCCAACGATGCGACTGGTATCAAATGGCGGCGGTTCAGGGCATCATCACCCGCGGCCTAACAAGGAACTGGTGTCTGGGGACTGCAGTGACGGGGACAGCAGTGACGGGGACAGCAGTCAGGCTGTCACTTTCAATCGCTACCTACGAACGTTTTTCCGCAATGTCTGTGGGCGTTTGTCGATGTGCCCCGTGCCTTGTGCCGCCGGTTGCAGAGATGTTCATGGCCTGCGCACGCACATCGGCTTCCAACTCGCTCGCCCGCGCGATCAGTTCGGCGGCGAGTTGATCGTTGTCCGTCGCAGTTGCTTGCGTGGTGTCTTCCTCCCATTCGATCTGCGATGCCTGGAGCACCTGACGCGAGACATCCCCAAGTTCGGCCTCGCCGCTTGCACCAAGGATGGAGCGCAACTTGGCCACGATGCGGTCAAGGGTCTGACCGACATGTTTGCCATCGCTGCCCACCATCGCAAGCCCAAGGCGGGCAAGATTGAGCGTCTCCTGATGCGATACCTCAGCAATGGCGACCATGTGCTCGCGGTGCAGGCGATCCTTGAGCGATAGAACCACGCGGCGTTTGTCCTTGAGAGACTGCGAGTCGTGGATGTGTACGTCAAATTGGAGGATACCGAGGATCATGGGATCATGTCAAGAATCAAGGCACTAGGAGCCGACCATTGCAAGCAAGCGGTGAGCGTCGTTCCAATAGGCACAACCTACACCGACGCATCCAGACCGCTCACAACTTTTCAGCTCAGAACTTTGCCAGTGGCTTGATGCACAGTGCAGTTGCTTACAGCGTTCGCTTGACCTCCACCTTCTTGTAGCATTCGAGCACGTCCCCTTCCTTGATATCGTCGTAGCCGTCGATCTTCATGCCGCACTCCGTGCCGCTGCGGACTTCCTTGGCATCGTCCTTGACACGTTTGAGTTGCGCCAGTTTGCGGTCGTGCTCGACCACAATGCCGTTGCGAGTGACGCGGATGAGGGCATCGCGCTGGACAGTGCCATCGGTGACATAGCAGCCAGCAATGTTGCCGACCTTGCTGACCTTGAACACGGCCCGAACCTCGGCATGGCCCAGCACCTCTTCGCGAAGTTCCGGAGCGAGCAGACCCTCTGCGGCCTTCTTCAAGTCTTCGACAATGTCATAGATGACCTGATACGTGCGGATTTCAACGCCCTTGTGCTCGGCAAGCTGGCGGGCTTTGCCACTGGGAATGACGTTGAAGCCGATCACGATCGCCTTGCTGGCCTCTGCCAGCAGGACGTTGCTCTCGGTGATACCGCCCACCGCAGCATCGATGACGCGAACCTTGACCTCCTGGGTCTTGATCTTCTCGCACTCGCTCTTGAGCACGTCGACAGTGCCCTGCTGGTCGGTCTTGAGAACGATCTTGATCTCCTTGACCTCCTGCTCGGTGCCGGTGGATTGGTTGGTCTGAATCTGGCTGAAGAGGCTGTCGAGCGTGAGTTTGGGTGCTGCCAACTGGGTGTGCCGCTCGCGCTGGCGACGCTGATCGGCGGCGTCCTCCGCCTGGCGAAGGTTCGCGGTGACGAAGAACTTATCTCCCGCGTCGCACACCATGTCCACGCCCGAGATCTGGACAGGGATGGGCGGGATCGCTTCCTTGATGCGCTTGCCCTTGTCGTCGGTGATGTCGCGGATGCGCCCGAATGCGCGTCCCATCACGACAAAGTCGCCCACCTTGAGCCGGCCCTGCTGGACCAGCAAGTTGGCTACGGCGCCGCGACCTTCTTCCATCTTGGCTTCGATCACCGTGCCCTGGGCAGCGCCGTCGAAGTCGGCCTTGAGTTCCAGCACGCTGGCCTGAAGATCCAGAATCTGTAGCAGTTCCGGGATTCCCTTGCCTGTCACTGCGCTGACGCGAACGCACTCGACATCGCCCCCCCATTCGACCACGTTGATGCCAGCCGCTGCCAACTGGCCCAGCGTCTTCTGAATCTGCGCCTCGGTCGCGTCGGGACGATCGACCTTGTTGAGGGCGACCACGATGGGCACCTTGGCTGCCTTGGCGTGGTTGATGCTCTCAACGGTCTGGGGCATCACGCCTTCGGGAGCAGAGACCACGAGCACGACCACGTCGGTGAGTTTCGCGCCGCGGGCGCGCATGCCCGTGAAGGCCTCGTGCCCGGGCGTGTCGAGGAAGACAACCTGCTTCTTTTCGGTATCAACGTCCACTTGTGCAACAAACGCGCTCGTCTTCTGTGTAATGCCGCCCGCTTCGCCAGCCGCGACGTTCGCGTTACGAATCTTGTCGAGCAAACTCGTCTTGCCATGGTCAACGTGGCCAAGGATCGTGACGACAGGTCCGCGAGCGCGGAAGTCCACGACCTTGCGATCGGCCGCCGCCTGCGTCACGGTTTGTTCTGCCGTCTTGGCTTCCGTGACTTCGAGTTCGACATCGAACTCCATCATGATCTCAATTGCCTTCTGCGGGTCGATCGCGGCGTTGATGGTCGTCATGATGCCCTCGATGAAGAGCTTCTTGACGATGTCCGCGCCCTTGACGCCCGTCGCTGCTGAGAGTTCCTTGATGGTGAACGGTGCAGATATGCGCACGCGTCCGTCGGCGAGGTCGTCGGCAGCGCTTGCGATTCCGGCCCGATCAAGATCCTGCTTGCGCTTCTTGAGGAAGCCGCCCGCCCGAGCCAGGCGAGCCTCGCGTTCGATCAGGTCCTGCTCGCTGTAGATGCCCTGCGTCGGACCAACCCACGCGGAGTCGGTTCGTCCGCGCCGGCGCTCTGGAACCCCCGCCCCGCTGCTGCGCTTCGCGGCTGCACCCGCACCCACGCCATCGCTGCGGCGCGGGCTGCGCGACCGATCATCCTCGCGTGCAGCCCCGCCGCCAGGGCGAGGGCCGGTCAGGCCGGTTCCGGGCGGACGAGGCCCGCGCGGGCGCGGAGCCTCAACCTGCTCGGGGGCTTCCATGCGAACGATCTTCGGTCCTGCCAGTCGGACGGGAGTCTTGACTTCGAGTTTCGGTCCTGCCGGTGCGACGTTGGTCGGCCTCAGGGGCACGTTCATCGGTGCCGGAGTCATCGAACGCGGCGGGGCCGTCGGTCGATTGGGAGTGCTGCCTGGAGCATGACCGGGAGCATGACCAGGGCCATGTGCCGGCCCGTGACTGGGCGCAGTGGTTGGGGCATGCCCAACTGCATGGCCGCTTGGCCCATGTCCAGGCCCATGTCCAGGCCCATGTCCAGGCCCATGTCCAGGCCCATGTCCAGGCCCATGTCCAGTTCCGTGCCCGGTGGCAGGCTTGATAACCGTCGGCTCAATCGTCGGAGCGATCTTCGTCGCCTTTGGGGCGGGCGCATCCTCGTCGACAGGCGCGAGTGTTGCGTGCGTGTGCGAGCCATGCTGGTCTGGCTTGGGCTGCACCTTCGTTTCGACCTTGGAACCAAGCCTGGGCTCGGTCTTGGATTGTGTTCGCGCCTCGTGCGAGCCTTCCATCCAGACGTGTTCGGGCTTGGCCTGTTCTGACCGGCCTGGTCCAGTTGTGGGCCCGACTCCAGTAGTTATGGTTTCCTTGCTGCTTTCCGGATTGGTCTCTTGGCGATCTCCCCGCGCCTCGACCAGTGGTGCACCGCGTGTGCCGTCCCGTGCGCTGGTCTTTGACTCAGCCCCCGCGTCAAATACGTCATCAGTCCGCTCGGTCTTGTGACCGACTCCGGAACGGCTCGCAGCACCGGTTCCCACAGGGCTTCTTGTGCTAGTGCCTGATCCGCTCGATGGCCCATGGCTGGTCTTGGAAGTTGCTGTCGTGTGGCTGTCGCTGCCCGTTTCGGGCGCAGTGATGGTTGCGACGCCGCCGTCTGAAGCGTGGTCCTCGCCATCTTCCTTCTTCTTCTTGCCAGCGGTCTTCTTCTTGATCTTTTCGAGGTCAATGCGTTCGCCCGTCTCGATGGCCGTGCCGCCACCACCGCTGAACCACTCGCGGATCGTCGCTTCGAGCCCGGCGGAGACCGGCGACATGTGATTCTTGATCACCGTATCGGGGATGCCCTCCGCCTGGCACTTTGCCACGATGATCTTCGAATCAAGATTTAGTTCTTTCGCCAGTTGGAACAACTTCTTCGTAGCCAATCAACGCTCCTGCGAACCATCACTCAAACTACTCTAACCGCCAGCCCAACCCCCCGCCCCCCGACGC
>CAYRPC010000141.1:0-7653 GCA_964425995.1 uncultured Phycisphaeraceae bacterium | reverse complement strand
TTGCTGCTGAAGGGCGTGGTGCCGGTGAGCAACTCGTAGAGCAGCACGCCCAGCGAGTAGACGTCGGTGCGTGTGTCGATGTCAAGGGAGCCCGCGGCCTGCTCTGGGCTCATGTACTCGGGGGTTCCAATCAACTGACGGTGCTCGGTAAAGAGCGTCTTCTCCGTGAGCTTCGCCACAGTCGCCTTGGCTATGCCGAAGTCGATGACTTTGGTGTTGGGCTTCCCGTCCTGCGTGCTCACCAGGATGTTGCTCGGCTTGATGTCCCGGTGGATTATGCCCTTGGTGTGGGCGTGCTGGACCGCGTTGCAGACCTGCGCAAAGAGTTCCAGCCGGTCGTTGATCGAGAGGTTGTTTTTGTCGCAGTACTCGACGATCGGATCGCCCTTGACCAGTTCCATGACGAAGAATGGCCGTCCGGTCTCCGTCGCGCCAGCATCCAGCACCCGCGCGATATTGGCGTGGTCCATCATTGCCAGGGCTTGACGCTCCTGCTCGAAGCGGGCCACGACCTGACGCGTGTCCATGCCCAGCTTGATGATCTTGAGCGCGACCTTTCGCTGCACCGGCGCGGACTGCTCGGCCATGAACACCGAGCCAAAGCCGCCTTCGCCGATTAACTGCAAGAGCTTGTATGGCCCGATCTTGGTGCCGGCGCGTTCATGCAGTGGTGCGCCGAGGGTGGGGGCGGCGTGGGAGCCGTAGCCAAAATCAGCGGTGGGCGTGTCCATGAACCCAGATGCCTGTTGATCGGCGCGGAGGAGGGACTCAACCTCGGCGCGGAGTGAGGCGTCATCGCCGCAGATGCGGGTGAGCGCGGCGGGGCGATCGGCCGCGGGCAGGTCGGCCAGTTCCATGAACAGATTGCGGACCTGCTGGCGGTTGTTGTTTGGCATAGTGAGTATCACTGACTATTTTCGAGCATGCGGAACAGGACGGCTCGGGCGTAGGTCCAGTGGCGAGCGGCGGTGCGGGGCGAAAGACCGAGGGCTTGGGCCGACTGATCGACGCTGAGTCCTGCATAGAACCGAAGCCGAACGATGGCGGCCGCTTCGGTATCTTCAGCCTCTAAGCGAGTGAGGGCGTCATCGACTGCCACGATCCGTCCGGAATCTGCCATAGCGAGGGCGGAAACATCACCAAGTTCGGAAAGGGGGATGGTTCTGGCGGCATGGCGTCCGCGGGAGCGGGCATAGTCAAGGAGGATGCGGCGCATGGCTTCGGCGGCGGCGGCGTAGAAATGCGCACGACTTGCCCAAGGGACATCGCGGGGTCCGACGAGTTTGAGGTAGGCCTCGTGGACAATGGCGGTGGCGGAGAGGGTGTGGCCAGAGCGCTCGCTGGCGAGGTTCAGTTGGGCGGCCTTGCGGAGTTGGTCGTAGACCAGAAGGAGCAGTCGGTTGACGGCATCCTTATCCCCGCCCGTCGCGGCGCTCATGAGGAGTGTGGCATCTTCGGGGTTTGGCGGCGGATCGGACACATCTGTATGGTAACGCATAGTGCGGCTCGCTCATTCGTGCGGCCAACGCGCACCAAGATACACCTGTGCGAAGGGGTGCGTCTGGACGCCCCAACCCTGCCAGACTTCTCAATAAAGTTCAATACGTGTTCTGTCACCCCGACTTTTCTAGAGAGAAAGCCCTTCGACGAACTCGTCGAAGGGCTTTCTCGTTGTGGGAACAAGACTTCATCGCACCGTGGCCCGTTCAAACACCGCGACAGAAATGCCGAAGTTCGACGGATTTGAGGGTCGGTATTGGGGGGATTTGAACTCTGCTTTGCTCAGTCGCTCGCGTCTTCGACGAACGCCGCCACCGTCGCCGTCGTCACCTCACTCCACGGCCCCTTCTCGCCGCGTGTATTAATCCAGCGGAGCATGTACACCGCGGTCTTGCCGCCATCGGCAGCGCGGAAGTTGGTGCGGAAGATCGGCCGTGTCATCATGGTCAGCAAGACCAGCGCGGCGGGGTTCCCCAGCGAAGCGATGATGGGCGAGCCCGCGGGCTCGTCGGCATCGACGAGTTTCACCCTCACCTCGTCCCCGAGCACGCCCGCCGGGAGGGCGCGGCGGGTGGATGTGGACTCATCCGGCTCATTTCTCGGCGCTGCGCTTGGCCGCAGTTGGTGCGTGAGCCGCTGGCGCCCATCGACCAGCGCGAGCGGCCGCGTGGTGGGCGCTGGTCGCGGAAGATCTCGCTGGGTCCAATGCGGGATTCACGCCGGCGCGAAGCGTACGACGACGCTCCCGACCTTGCGCCCGGTATCGACACGACGGTGCGCCTCGACAATGTCTTTGAAAAAATAGCATCCATCAATCACGGGCTTGAGGTGGCCCGCCTCGGCGAGGCTCATCAGAAACTCAAGATCGGGCTTCTTCTCGAACACGATCGCTCCTCGGACTCGCCGGCCCCCGACGAACCTGGTCCACAGCATCTGCCAGAATTCGGTCAGGCCCATGAGCACAGCGAGAAACTGCCCCTTTGTTGTCAGCACGCGTTTGCACTTCGAAAAGGTGGTTGCGCCCACTGTGTCGAGCACGATGTCGTAGACCGCCGTGCCGCTGGTGAAATCCTGCGTGGTCCGATCGATCACCGTCGTCGCCCCGAGCGCTCGCACGCGTTCGATGTTCGCCGTGCTGCATACCCCGGTCACGTGCGCCCCCATGTGCGTGGCCAGTTGCACCGCGGCGACGCCGATGGAGCCCGATGCGCCGATGATGAGCACCCGCTGTCCCGGCTGGAGCTTGGCCAGATCGCGGAGATAATGCAGTGAGGCGAGCCCGCCAAAAGGGATCGCCACGGCCTGCTCGAACGACAGATTCGCGGGCATCTTCACGATGGCTAAGTCTTCACGCACGCAGACGAGCTCGGCATGCGCCCCCATCCTCGCGCCCACGACCGCCACCACGCGATCACCGGGCCCAAACGTCGTGACCTTCGCCCCAACCGCTTCGACGATGCCAGCGCACTCCGTGCCCAGAACCTGCTTGCGCGGCCCGAACACGCCGAGCACCAAGGGAGCGATGAGTGTGAACACCGGCGCGGGCATGACCTTGGCGCGAAGCCGCCAGTCTGCCGTAGTTACCGTGGTTGCATGCGTCCGGATCAGCACGTCCGTGTCGGCCGGAACCGGGTCAGAAAACTCCTTGATCTGAACCACTTCCGGCGGACCATACTTTGCGTAGACCGCGGCTTGCATCATTGAGCGTAGCGTTGCGGAGTAAGCGAGCGCGCCGTGGCAAGTGCGAGCGAGGCTTGCGGCGTTGTGTGTCGCGCTTTGCGATGTCGCTGGTCAGCGTTTCGCTGGGGCGGGTGCGATCAGGTGTGTGGTCACGCGGTTGGCTTGGTTGGGCGTGCCACGTTCAAAGTCGGTCACGTTGGTGATGGTGGTCTGCGCGATGGCTGTGCACGCCTCGTGCGTGAAGAAACCTTGGTGAGCGGTGATGAGCACGTTGGGGAAGCTCATAAGCCGCACGAAGATGTCGTCCTGCACCACCTCGGTGGAGAGATCCTTAAAGAACAGGTCGCCTTCTTCCTCGTACACGTCAAGTCCCACTGAGCCGATGCGGCTTGTCTTGAGGGCCGCGATGAGCGCTCGCGTGTCGATGATCGCGCCGCGGCTGGTGTTGATGAGCATCACGCCGGGCTTCATCGCCTGCAGCGCGGCAGCGTTGATCAAGTGCTTGGTCGCGGGACTGAGCGGGCAGTGCAGCGTGATGATGTCCGACTTTGCGTAGAGGTCGGCCAATGCGACGTACTCAACGCCCATCGATTCGCACACGGGGTTTTTCAAGGGATCAAACGCGAGCACGCGGCAGCCAAAACCCATCAGGATCTTGCACACGACCTCACCGATCTTGCCCGTGCCGATCACGCCCGCCGTCTTGCCGTGCATGTCAAAGCCCATCAGTCCGCCGAGTGCAAAGTTCTGCTCGCGGACGCGGTTGAAGGCGCGATGGAACTTGCGGTTGAGAGTGAGCATGAGGCCCACGGCGTGCTCCGCGACCGAGTAGGGCGAGTATGCGGGGACACGCAACACCGTGAGACCTAAGCGATCGGCCTCGGCGAGATCGACATGGTTGAAACCCGCCGAACGCAGCGCCACAAGACGCGTGCCGCCTGTGTGGAGGGCGCGCAGCACCGACGCGGAGGCATCGTCGCCCACGAAGATCGAGACGGCGGGGCAGCCCTGGGCGAGGCCCGCTGTCGCAGGTGTAAGCGCGGCGTCGAAGTACAGCAACTCATGCCGAGCGTCGGCGTTCGCCGCGTCGAGGAAAGGCTTCTCGTAAGACTTGACCGAGTAGACGGCGACTCTCACGGTCAATCCTATCCAGAGCAGTCGGATGTACGCGCCCGTGGTCTCACGATCAATTCTTCCGCTTCACTGGCGATGGTGCGGGCGTCTCGTCCTTGGCCAGCGGGTGCTCAAAGCCCTCGGGCTTGACGGCGAGAATCGAGCACTTGGACTCCTCCAGCGCTTTCTCCGCCGTGCTGCCCGAGCGCGAGCGTCTGCGGGCGATGAGGTCTGCGATGTATCCCGCACGGTGATGCTCATAGCGCGGTCGGAATCGCTCGGGTTCCAAATCTTGGAGCGGGACTTGTGCTTGCCGCACAGACGGAAAAAGGGGCGACAGCCCCTGCATCGACTACCCTCTGCTCGATGCCGCACGATGGCCCACTTGAACCTCTGTTCCTGCTGAGCGATGAGCCGATCGGCTCGCACGCGCAGAACGCCTTTGCCGACGATCCCTTCGCGCGGACCGTCGCGCGGGCGGCGCTGGGCACGACCGGCCCCTTCACCATCGGCGTCTACGGCGGCTGGGGGAGCGGCAAGACGTCGCTGCTCAACGCGGCCCGCACAACCTGGGAGAAGTAGAGCATGGATGTCATCGCAACGCTGGTTTTCGTTGGCCTGTGCAAGGGCCTCGCCAAGCTGGCCGTCAAGGCCGCCGACGGCAGCACGATCGAGGAAGCCATTGCATCCGAACTGGCGGGCGCGGCGGGCAAGCACGTTGTCCACAAGGCCATCGAAGCCCTTGCCGATCGTTATGTGTCGCCGGTGGAGAACCATCCCGAGTTTCGCGACATGCCAGACAACGACCGCGAGTCTGCGCGGCTCGAAGTCGAAGTGTCGCTCGCGCCGGCCATCGACCGAGCATTCCTTGAGCCGTTGCCTTACGACGCCAAGCGGATCGTCACGAAGCTCTACCGAGAGCGCAAACACGACGGCAAACCCGTTGGCTTCTCGGAGGCAGCCACCAGTCTGTACCAGCAATCCCTCGATGCCGCCGTCCGCGCTGTCATCGTCGTGGCCGAGAACGCCAAGGAATGGCACGCCGCGAACGCCAAAGCCATGCACGCCAAACTCGACGATCTCGCCGAGAACATCCAGGCCGCGGCAAACATGCAGGTGCAGATCCTCTCGGTGCTTTCGTTCGTTGAGCAATCCGTCGCCGAGCTGCGTTCGGAAAAATACTTGGAGCGGCGAGACTTCCTGGAGCGGTACTACCGCGCCATCCGCAACACGCTCGACCGCATGGAGCTGTACGGGCTGGATGTCAAGGAGGACAACCCCGCACGGTCGCAGCGGCTCTCGGTCGCCTACATCTCGCTCAATCTCACCACGAAGGATGCCGCCAGCGCGGGCGGCTCGCTCGCGTGGGAATCCGTGCTCGACACGCTGGAGCCGGGCGAAAAGAGCCGCCTGCTGATCCGCGGCGATGCGGGGATGGGCAAGACCACGCTCCTGCGCTGGGCGGCCATCGCCATCGCTTCGCAGGGCGATGGAACCCGACCAACCACCATCACGATCAGCCAGCCGGGACGCGACGAGTCGGTCACGCTCGATGGTCCTCGCCTGGTGATGAAGGGAGAGAAGCCGTGTCGCATCGAAGACACCTGGCGGGGCAAGGTTCCGCTCATGGTCATCTTGCGAGAGTGCGCGGGCGGGGCAGTCCCCGACATCGAGAAGTTCCCTTCGTTTGTCAGCAAGCGCATTGGCGATCCACCTTCCGGTTTCGTTCGCTGGCTGCTCGAACAAGGCAAGGCGTTGGTGATGATCGACGGCCTGGACGAGGTGGCCAACGCGGAGGGGATGAAACAAATCACTGCCGCGATCACCGAACAACTTGCGATCGACGGCGAAAGCACCAACCTCTTCCTCGTCACCTCTCGTCCGCTCGAACAAGACCCCGCGTGGATCAAGAAACTGAAGTTCCGCGAAGCCGTCATCGCCCCGATGACCGATTCCGAGCGGGACAAGCTCATCGCTCGGTGGCACGACGCCGTCGCCGCCCAGACGGACGACGCGAACGAGCGGCAGGATATCCTGGCGAGACCGAACGATCTCATACGCCAGATCAACGATCGTGCCCCCATCGCCCGACTCGCGAGCGTGCCGCTCTTGTGCGCCATGATCTGCGCCCAGAACAGCCAGCCCGGCTCAGAGTTGCCGCGCAGTGAGTTCGAGATCATCGACAAGCTCAGCCGTGTGATGCTGTATCTCCGCGACGAGGCTCGCGGCGTGCCCAAGGGCACATCCCCGTGGGACGATTTGGATTCCAAACGCCGCGTGGTCGTTGCGTCACGGCTGGCACACTACTTCATCGAACAGCGCAAGACGCTGCTTGATCGTCCCACCGTTCTTGGCAAGATCGCGGGAACAATGGGAGGGTTCACTGGCGAAGAGCTCGCAAGCGACGGCGTTTCCGAGGCCGTCCTGAGCCGGATGTACGTCCGCGGGGGTGTGCTTAAGAAGACCGACTCTGGGATGATCGAGTTCGCGCACAACACGTTCAAAGAGTTCCTCGCCGCGCCGTGTTTCGTGAAGGACAACGAATCCTATTTTCTGGCCGGTCACGCGGTGGTGGACGACTGCGCGAACATCTGCCGCTACGCGGCGGGAGTGGACAACCCGTTTTATACCGAGAGACTGATGCGGGAGGTGCTGGAGAAGCCCGACCACCCGCACGCGCGTGATTTGGTTGCCGTGAGGATGCGAACCGCGGCGCCAGACCCGACCCCAGCGATCCACGCCATCGCGAAGGACGCCGAGGCGCGCCTCTTTCCGCTGCGTTCGACCGCCGCGGCCAAGGCCATCGCCGACCTGGGCGATGAGATCGTGCCCAGGCTCGCGTTCGTACCGGGGATGGAGGTCGGGCAGCAGATCATGAACGCGACGGCCCTGAGCCAGATGCGGAGCAAGGACGCCATCGCGGCACTGGCGGCCTACGCGCCCACGGCGGAGAACCTGACGCTGGTCGAGTTGCTCTGCCGCGCCATCAACCCGCTGAGCATCCCGCTGGTCCGCCTTGCGTTGACCGAGCCTTACCGGCAGCGTGCCCCAGGCCTGAACGGAACGATCAGCCACTCCATCACCGATGCATGGATCGCGGACTGGCTCAAGACCGACACCGGCCTCAAGGCCCTCACCGCGCTGTACCTCAACAACACGCATGTGACGGATGCGGGGGTGCAGGACCTGGCCCGCGAGGGCACCGGCCTCAAGGCCCTGACCACGCTGGACCTCTACAACACGCAGGTGACGGACGCGGGGGTGGCGGCGCTGGCGGCCAAGGACACCGGCCTCAAGGCTCTCACCACGCTGAACCTCTTCCTCACCAAGGTCGGGGACGCGGGGGCGGCGGCGCTGGCG
>CAYRPC010000140.1:0-7695 GCA_964425995.1 uncultured Phycisphaeraceae bacterium | reverse complement strand
GCATATTGCTCGACATAGTTTCCGCCCCCGCCCCCCCCGCTCCCGCCACTCGTCGATGTCTTGGAAGACGTTGACGAGCAACCCGCCATGCCCAAAGTCCCCGCCATTCCAGCCAGCACCGCGCACACAGCCCTCAACGACGCAACGCTCAAGTGATTCTTGCCCATTATCAACCTCGCAAGTCGAATCTTTTGTCCAAAGTGATAAACATCACGAACCATCCATGACTATCCAACACATCGTCCATTCACACCAAAGCAGCGCAGAAATGGCTGATTCCTTCGGACCATCACCACCGCGTTCCATGCTCCCTATTGCAGCCCAACCCACAACCATGACGACAACCAGAACATCGGACTACTTTCATCGCCATGGCCGGTTTCTGGCGATGGTGCCCCCTGCGCTGTCGATCCCGCTGCCCTCTGGAGGTGCTTGTTGTCGGTTCATCACCCGATCCTCAGAAATCTGCTCCTCCACCCCACCCGCATCTTCGTCACCGACGACAAGAAGTCGTACAAGGGCGTTGACATACTGGTCGCCGCCCTGCACCTCGCCAACCTGATCCGCGCCCGCTGCAAGTCGCAGACCGTCGGCATCATCTGCCCCACCTCCGTCGCCTTCCCGATCTGTGCCCTCGCTGGATGGATGACCGGCAAGGTCGTGGTCCCGCTCAACTACCTTCTCAAGCGGGAAGAACTCGAATACGTCCTCGCCGATTGCGGCACCGATACCATCATCACTGTCCAGGCGATGCTCGACTTCATGGGCTACACACCCGCCATCCCCAACCTGCTCAAACTCGACGACATCAACTTCAAGTCCATGCCCGAGCCCCTCTGGCCAGCCAGGGCCGAAGATCACGACCTCGCCGTGCTGCTCTACACCAGCGGCACCAGCGGGAAGCCCAAGGGCGTGATGCTGACCCACGCCAACCTCGCCAGCAACATCCGACAGATTCGCAAGTGGATCGCAATCGACAAGAAGTTCGTCTTCCTGGGCGTGCTTCCCCAGTTCCACAGCTTTGGCATGACCGCCCTCACGCTGCTGCCCCTCACAGTCGGCTGCAAGGTCGTCTACACCGCTCGCTTCGTGCCCGGAAAAATTCTCAAACTTCTGCGCGAGCACCGCCCCGATTGTTTTATCGCCATCCCCTCCATGTACAACGCGCTGCTGCACGTCAAGGACGCATCGCCCCAGGATTGGAGTAGCCTCCGCTACGCAGTCTCGGGTGGCGAACCCCTCCCCCAATCTGTCTTTGATGGCTTCCGTGAGAAACTGAACCTCACGATCAATGAGGGATATGGCCTGACCGAGACCAGCCCCGTGACCAACTGGTGCAGGCCCGACGAATGGCGTCCCCGCAGTGTGGGCCGACCCATGCCCGAATTGACCCAACGCATCGTCGATCCTGCCACAGGGCGCTCGCTTGGACCAAACCAGGATGGCGAGGTCCAGATGCGTGGCCCCAACATCATGAAGGGCTACTACAAACTCCCCGAACAGACCGCCAGCGTCTTCACCAGTGATGGCTTTTTCAAGACTGGCGACATGGGCCGACACGACCTCGAAGGCCACCTCTTCATCACCGGACGCATCAAGGAAATGCTCATCGTGGGCGGTGAGAACGTCTTCCCGCGCGAGATCGAAGAAGTCCTCAACAAGCACGAATCCGTCAAGGACAGTGGCGTCGTCGGCAAGGTCGATCCCATGCGGGGCGAACTGCCCGTCGCATTCATCGAACTCCACGATGGTGCCACGTTCGACGAGAATGCCCTGCGCTCCTGGTGCCGCAAGTCACTCGCAGGCTACAAAGTGCCCGACCAGGTGCGCGTTGTCGAAACCCTGCCCCGTAACGCGACAGGTAAGATCATGCGCCGAGAACTGAAAAAAATGCTTTGAGTGCCCCTACCTGAGTGCCCTCATGACCCACGCTCATGAACTCTGCAATCAGGCTGCCTTCTTCGCGGTCTTGCCAGCCTCTTCGACTGGTAGCGCCACCGGTGCCACAACCTTGGGCGGCACCTTGATGTTCGTGCCGCAATTCTTGCAGCGCACCGTCTTGTTGCGGAGGCTCTCGGGCACTGCGAGAACTTTCCGGCATACAAGATTCGGGCACATGATGCGGACCTGTAATAGAGGCACAAAACTCCTATCGGGTCGTGCGACCCCCCGCTTCACCATCCATCCGCAACCCGCCCCACTTTCGTCACTCTAAATGGGCCTCGCTCCAACTGGGCCTCGGCACCGATCGCTCATATCCTCGCTCGTGAGTTCTACTGCCCATCTCCTCTCTCCCGATCCGCTCCACGCCGCGTTTTCGGACGCTCAGCCAGCCCCCAGGCTCCCAGGACGCTGTAACGCCGTTGTCGGCCTTCAATGGGGCGACGAAGGCAAGGGCAAACTCGTTGACCTGCTTGCCAACCAGCACGATGCCGTCGTGCGCTACAACGGCGGCGCCAACGCAGGCCACTCAGTCGTCGTGGCTGGCACCCGTTACTCCCTCCACCTGGTCCCCTCAGGCATTCTCTACCCCGGCAAGGCCGCAGTCATCGGCAATGGCGTCGTTGTCGACCCCTGGAAACTCCTCGACGAACTCAAGGGCCTGCGCGAGCGTGGCGTCGACACCAGCGGCCTCATGATCTCCGACCGCGCCCATGTTGTGCTTCCCTACCACAAGGTCGAGGATGGTCTACGCGAAGATCTGCTCAATCGCGGTCCAGAATCCAAGTCCACCGGCTCAACCGCCTCCAAACCCGCGACCAGCATCGGCACCACCCGGCGCGGCATCGGACCTGCCTACGCCGACAAGGCCCATCGCGCCGGAGCGATTCGCATCGGCGACCTCCTCAAGCCCGACATTCTCAAGGAACGCCTGGGCCTCGCCCTCGCTGTGAAGCGTCCGATGCTGCACGGTCTGGGCATGCTCCCCGAAGATGAACGAACGCTCGCGATCGACCACCTGTTGGCCCAGTGCCTCGAAGTTGGCAGACAACTGGGACCAATGATTCGTGACACCACCCAGGAACTGCACGCGATGCTCCGCGCCAACAAAGCCATCCTCTTCGAGGGCGCCAACGGCAGTTTGCTCGACATCGATCACGGCACATACCCCTACGTCACCGGCTCCTCCTGCATCGCCTCGGGCATCGGCACGGGCACGGGCGTGCCTTCCTCCAGACTCTCTCGAGTCCTGGGCGTGATGAAGGCCTACACCACGCGCGTCGGCGGCGGGCCTATGCCCACCGAACTCCAAGACGACACCGCCCATCAGATTCGTGAGCGAGGCCGCGAATATGGAACTACCACCGGTCGCCCCCGCCGGGTCGGCTGGCTTGATCTGGTGGCACTTCGCTACAGCGTCATGATCAACGGCGCGACCGGCCTCGCCCTGACGATGCTGGATGTCCTTAGCGGCTTCCCCCAGGTCTGTGCCTGCACAGCCTACGAAATCGACGGGAAGCGAATCGAGCACTTCGTTCCAGATGCCACCGAACTCGCCCGCGCAAAGCCCATCTTGATCACCCTGCCCGGCTGGAGCGAAGATATCGCAAACCTGCGCACTCGGCGCGAACTTCCCACGAACGCACGCGCGTATGTAGAGTTCATCGAACGATCAGCGGGTATTCCCGCCGACATCGTCAGCGTCGGCCCAGGACGCGAGCAGACGATTCTGGCGTAGTCGAAGGTCAAGGCGAGTATGGCCATGGCACGATCCCGAGGCAACATCAAAGCATGCGTTTATGAACTGCAAGAGTTTGACACGAGATTGTGACATGTAACTGTGACATGTGACTGTGATATCGCGATTGGTACAGCGTGATGGCAACTACCACAGACACAACCCAGCATGCCAGCCCGCCCCCCGATGCCGATGCGTTGGCCGTCCTGCAGGCCATGCAACGCCGCAACCCAAAGGCAAATCCGCTGGGTATCTTGCCCGATATCCACCCCGCCAGAATCCCCGCCCACATCGCAATCATCATGGACGGCAACGGTCGCTGGGCCAACCAGCAGGGTTTCCCGCGTGAGTTCGGGCATCGGGCCGGCGCGGGGAGCGTCCGCGGCATCGTCGAAGCCTGCTACGAACTGGGCGTCGAGGTCCTGACTCTCTATTCATTCAGCCTCGAAAACTGGAAACGCCCCAAGGACGAAGTCGAAGCGCTCATGCAACTCTGTATCGCCTATCTCGAAGGCGAACGCGACGAGATGATGCGCCGCAACATTCGCCTGCGCGTCATTGGCCAGCGCGATGGCCTTCCCCCCCCCGTCCTCGAAGCCATCGACCGCGTCTCCGCAACCACCTCGAACAACTCCGCATTCACGCTCTGCCTCGCTATCAACTATGGTTCCCGTGCCGAAATGCTCGAAGCAGCCCGCTCGCTCGCCAGACGCGCCCTCGCCGGCGACATCGATCCCGCCGCTATCAACGAGTCGGACTTCGCTAGCCACCTCACCACCAAAGGCATGCCCGACCCCGACCTGCTCATTCGCACGGCGGGCGAAATGCGTGTTTCCAACTTCCTGCTGTGGCAGATCAGTTACGCCGAGTTGCACGTCACGCAGACGCTCTGGCCAGACTTTGGCCCCAAGGACCTTCACGCCGCCTTGCGAGACTTCGCCCAGCGCAATCGCAAGTTTGGTGGACTCACGCACTGACGCACTTCAGGCTGCTTTGCCTTCCGATTCGCTCGGAGTCAAAGTCATGATTGTTGTGATCTGCAACTTGTTGCCTGGGATCATGTCGTCCACCAATCGCCACACAAGATTCTGTCGTTCACTGTGAGACATCTTGGCGAACTTGATGGATATCACAACTACTCGAAAAAGCTCCGTATCACCAATTCGCTGAATACTCACCTCTGCAGGAACTTTGAACTCGTCGAGTTTCGATTTGACTTGCTTACGCAATCGCACAATAAAGGGGGGAGATGGTTTCGGCTTCTTGTTCGCCGCAGCCATGGTAGCACCTCTTGAATCATTCCAAGAAACTCGTCGGCTTCATGCACCGTTGTGTGCTGCGATGAGTACCGCATTTGCACACTCCATGTCGAGCAGATTCGTCTGAGTTTGACCAGTTCCCTCGGGCCGCCCGCTTGCGGTGCGGCCTCCATTTGCTGGGGTAAGCAAAGTGCTTCAATCAGCCCATGAAGATCGTGCTTTTCATACACGAGCGATCTGAAAGAGGGAAGAGGCCTGCTCTCCGCTGCCCCGGAATCTCTCTGAAGTGCTGGATGCAATTCAAGGACTCGTGCCTTGAGCTCGCACTCCACCGCATGGCCCCCGAGATAAATCGCGGCGATAGCATGTTCTTTCATGCGGGATGCCGTCAGATACCGCGCATCATCGAGTCTGCGACGGCCGATCTCCCTCGCCTGCCAGGGCGTGAACCTCCGTCGTTGATTTGACCGCGCGCGTGCCACGCTGCTCAACCCCTGTACTTCTCCCGGTCCGCACGCCGCCGCTTCAGTTCCGCATCGATGAAGTCCGCGATCTCCCCGCGCAGCACCGCCTCATAGTCGCGCGATTCATGGTTGGTCCGATGGTCCTTCACGCGATTGTCATAGAAGACATAACTGCGAATCTGGCTGCCCCAGCCCTGCTCCAGCGTGCCGCCCGTGGCCTTGGCGATCTCCGCCTCTCGACGCTCGTCCTCGATCTGCTGCAAGCGAGCCTGCAGAACCGTCATCGCCTGCTTCTTGTTCTGCGGCTGGTCGCGATACGTGCTCGCAACGATCTGAATGCCCGTGGGAATGTGAATCAATCGGATCGCTGTCGCAACCTTATTGACGTTCTGCCCACCAGGCCCGCGAGCCCGCACGAACGGCTCGACAATAAGTTCCTTCTCAGGAATCTCAATCTCGTTCTCCTCAAACTCGGGCACGACCTCGACGGTCGCGAAACTGGTCTGTCGCTTCCCCTGCGCGTTGAACGGGCTGACACGCGCCAGGCGATGGCTGCCGCGCTCGCACTTGAGATAGCCGAAGCAGTAAGGCCCCTTGATGTGCAGGGTCACGCTGTCGATGCCTACCTCGGCGCCAAATCCCTTGTCCACTTCTTCCATGGAAAAGCCCATTTTCTCACAGTAGAAAATGTACATCCGCTGGAGCATGTCGGCCCAGTCGTTGGCCTCCGTGCCGCCCACGCCCGCGTTGATAGTCAGGAAGCAGTTGCGAACGTCGTGCGGATTGCTGAGTAGCGACTGACGCTCGATGCGTTCCAGGCGCGTCGTCAGCCCGAACAACGCTGCGTCCGCCTCCTTCAAAAGTTCCTGATCGCCCGATTCCTTCGACATCTCATACCCGGTCTTGGCATCATCAAAGTCTCTGACAGCGCCAACCAGCGGCTCCAACTGGGCCTTGAGAAGTTTGGACTCCGCCACCACCTTCTTCGCCTGGGTTTGATTGTTCCAGAAGGCGTCAGACGCCATCTCGTTCTCAAGTTCCTTGCGGCGCTTCAGTTTGACGTCGTAGTTAAAGAGAGTCGCGGATCGTTGAAATCCGCGCCTCAAGGTCGGCGATCACTGGCAGGTGTGCGTCAAAGTGCATAATGCTCAGTGTAGTTGCCTCACAGGCGGTTGTCCCGACATCGTCGTACGCTTACCCGTGATCCTCTCCGGCGATCTGCTCCCTGCGTTGGTTTCTCTCGCGATGCTGGTCATCAGCGATCCGCCGCCAGCAGCCCCTCCCACCACCGAAATCATCCAAGTCACCGAGCGACTGACCACGCTGCTCTACCTCGTCACGCTCATCGGCGTTGTCCTCCTCACGCTCCTCTTCATCTTCGCCCTCCAGCGCCGGCGCGAGCGCACTCGCAGGCTCGAACTCGACCGCGAGCGCGCCCTTCGCGCCCAGCCCCAGGTCTCGGCGTGGGAAGAAGCCGGGCGTCGCATGCAGGTGCCAGGCCCCCACGATGACATCAATCAACTTGATGTTCGCACCGACGATGAGCGATCCGCCAGCCCATCACCAACGTCATCCCCACCACCACAATCACGCAGCATTCGTCAAGACCAACGCCCCAGCATCGCCGCCGCAGCATCACGAGTTACTCGCCCGGTCGTCCTCATCACCGGCGCAGCCAAGCGCGTCGGCCGCGCAACCGCGCTGGAATTTGCCCGCTGCGGCTTTGACATCGTCTTCACCTACCACCACAGCGAGCAGGATGCGCAGGACCTCACCCACCTCATCTCTCGATTGGGTCGCCAGGCTACCTGCTTTCGAGTGAGTTTAAATGATCTCGAAGCAGTCGAAGCCCTCGCCACCCAACTTGCCCAGACCCTACCCCGCCTCGACGTGCTTGTCCATAACGCCGCCTCCTATGCCCCATCGCCACTCGCGGAACTCGACGCTGCGGATGCCGAACGCCAACTCCGCGTGAACGCAGTCACGCCCCTGCTCCTTACGGCTCGACTCGCTCCGCTCCTCTCCGCTTCCACACTCGAAGGCGGAGGCAGTGTCATCGCCATGCTCGACGCGCACGCCCAGGGCCGACCCCGGCGCAACTACGCGGCGTACATGATGAGCAAAGCCGCTCTCGCCGAGTTGGTCTACAGCCTGGCCAAAGACCTCGCCCCGCGCGTGCGCGTGAATGGTGTCGCGCCGGGCGTTGTCGCCTGGGAAGAAACCTCAAACGACTCTGCTCCAGAACCGCCAGAAGGCGATGAGAGTCCTCCGCGCACGGCTCTACGAGCTCGAG
>CAYRPC010000139.1:4064-7700 GCA_964425995.1 uncultured Phycisphaeraceae bacterium | reverse complement strand
CCCCCCCCCACCCTTCTCGAAGCAGCGCTCGTCCCTTGCGCCCGCGATAGTTGGTGAAGAAGGTCACGATGCCATGCTCGACGTTCAGACCACGACAGAGCACGATGCGGTTGCTCAGCGTCCCATCACTGTCGATGGTGGCCAGGCTCATGGCGTTGGGATTGGGCGTGCGCTTTGCGCGAGTCTCCTCGCTCAGCCACTCCTGTAGGAGCGGGAAGGGCAAGGCGGGCAAGGGCGTGGGAAGCGTGAAGCCGCTGGAGGTAGCGGCTACGCGGGCGGTCAGGGCGGCGAGAATTTGTGGATGGATTGTGGACATGTTTTTCAATGGTATTGGTTGGTTTCGTACCGCGTTGCGGTGCGGGCACTTGCGATCTGCTCGAGGGAGCGGCTTGTCGTTTGTCGAAGGTTCAAGCCAAGCCCGTATATGCTGTCTTTAACGCAACATGGAAGGGTTCGAACCGCGTGGAGCACGGATGCGATGAACGGCATGGATCAGGGCCAAGGCGGACAGTTTGATGGTGGTCGGCGTGGTCGGCGCGGGCCCGCGGGTCCTCCGTTGTCGGCACAGCAACTCTTTGACCGCGAGCCGCCCATGGCGCTCGAAGCGGAAATGAGCCTGTTGGGCTCGATCATTCTTGAGCCCAAAATGGTCGCTGAGGTGCTCTCACTGGTGAAGGGCGAGGGAGACTTCTACAAGGAAGCCCACGGGCATATCTATCGCGCCGTGGTTGACATCTACGACCAGCGTAACTCGGGCGACCTTGTGCAATTGGTCGATCTGCTGCGCGATCGCAAGGTGCTCGATGACGTGGGCGGCATCGACTATCTCGAACAACTCGCCAACAGCGTGCCCGCGCCCACGAACGCCGCGTTCTTCGCGAAGATCGTGGGCGAGAAGGCGAAGTTGCGCCGTCTGATAGATACCGCTGGGCAGATCATTTATAACGCGTATCACACGGGCGAACTGGGTCCCGAGGGCGCACGAGAAGTGCTGGACAGGGCCGAGATGGCCGTGTTTGAAATCGCGCAGGAGCAGGCCGTCAGCGATCCGCAAGGCTTGGCAGAACTGCTCGAAACCGAACTGCGGCGCATCGAAGCAGCCGACTTTGAGGGCGGAGCATTCAGCGGGGTTGCCACCGGCTACTACGACCTTGACGAGATGCTGCGAGGCTTCCAGCCCGGCGAGTTCATCATCATCGCCGCACGCCCGAGCATGGGCAAGACTGCGCTGGCACTGAATCTGGCGGAGCAAATTGCGCTGGGCGGATTGTCGGCTGGAACACAGAGCAGCAGGCAGTCGCCCGTGGGACTTTTCAGCTTGGAAATGTCCAAGAGCGCAATCGTGCAGCGTCTGCTCTCGGCGCGATCGGGCGTCTCCAGCCAGTCGCTTCGAGGCGGGCACAAGATTCCCGATCGGGACCTGCGAGAACTAATGCTCGCGGCGGAGGACCTCAAGGTTGCGCCCGTCTATATCGATGACACGCCAGATCTGACCGTGCTCAACCTGCGAGCCAGGGCGCGCCGCATGGTGCAGCAGTATGGCGTCAAGTGCATCATGATCGATTATCTCCAGCTCATGAGCGCGCCCGGGGCCGCGCGAGAAAGCCGGCAGGTCGAGGTCTCGACCATCTCGCGAGGCGTGAAGTCGCTGGCCCGCGAATTGAACCTGCCCGTGATCTGTCTCAGCCAGCTCAACCGCGGCAGCGAAACCCGTGAGGGCAATCGCCCGCGCATGAGCGACCTGCGCGAGTCGGGAAGCATCGAGCAGGATGCCGATGTCGTTATCCTCCTTCATCGCGAGGAGTACTACCACGTCCAGGACGAGGATTGGAAGTCGGAAAACCCCGACAAGGTTGGTGTCGCCGAGTTGATCATCGCCAAGCAGCGCAACGGCCCCACGGGCGTCGTCAAGCTCTTCTGGGACAACAAGACCACGCGCTTTCGCAACCTCGAGCAGGGCTCGCAGTTCCAGAACACGGGTGCGTACGACATGCCGCCTGGTGGTGCGCCCGCAAGCAACACCAAGTCTGGAGGCTACTCATCGCCGTCACATGCTGCGCAGGACTTTGGCGGCGCGCCATGGACGCAACAAGGTGCGACGGCGGCTGGTGGTGGCAAAAACGCAGGCGGCTTTGGCGAGCCAAAGTCTGCACCACCAGCACGAGGCGGTTCGTTTGGCAATCGTCCCAAGACCGGTCCACCCGAATATCACCGCGACGGGGGCGGCAGTGATCAGCGTCCTGAACCGCCCGAACCAATGCCTGGCGAAGAGCCGCCGTTTGATGCGTAGAACCGAAGTGTTATTGCAAAAACGACACCGCCCCGCTGAAGCGGGGCGGGGGCCAGAGATGCTATCTCTGACGGAGTAAATTATGGTATCGGAAATGAGTGGTCTTGACAACCAAAATCCGATGCCATGCCGTGTGATTGTATACGTTGACGGGTTCAACCTGTACTACGGTTTGCGGCAAAGCGGTTGGAAGAGCTTGTACTGGCTGGACATCCATGCGTTCTCGTGCAAGTTGATCCGAAAGAATCAACAGCTTGTCAAAGTCCGATACTTCACGTCGCGGATTAAGGGCGATCCCGAACGAGCGAAACGACAAAATACATATCTTGATGCACTGACTGCGCTGGGACAGGTCGAGATTCAGTACGGCACATATTCACCCAAACGCGTTCAGTGCGAGAAGTGCCCGGGCACGCATACTTGGATTGCCTACAGCGAGAAAAAGACAGATGTCAACATCGCGTCTGCTCTGATTGAAGATGCGATGGACGACGCTTTCGATATTGCACTTCTGGTTTCTGGAGATGGGGATTTGCTCGCTCCTGTCAACTTGGTACGTCGACGATTCGGACCCGGCAAACAGGTTTGGAACGCGTTTCCACCGAATCGTCCGAATCGTGACCTCGAAGCAGAGGCAACCGGAAAAATACGTGTCCGACGTTGGATGCTTGAGCAGTCTCAAATGCCAGACGAAGTAAACGTGTCCGAAACTTTGATCCTTCGTCGCCCTGGACAATGGTCCGCCGATCTCGATCCTTTCACGATGATCTCAAAGCGGCACACATTTCGAATAGAGCCACCAAGTGATGTTGCTAAGTAATTGTAGCTCGCGACGGTTGATTTGATGTCGTCTACGCGCTGAAGCTGCTGCCGCAGCCGCAACTGCTGGTTGCGTTGGGATTGTTGAAGACAAACCCGCGGCCCATGATCTCGTCGCGGAAGTCGACGGTCACGCCGTTGAGATACAACAGGCTCTTGGGATCGACGATGATTTTCACGCCATGCTGCTCGAAGACCTCATCGGTCTCCTTCTGCGTTTCGGTCAGGTCGAGCACGTAGGAGAAGCCGCTGCAGCCGCCGCCCTTCACGCCCACGCGCAGGCGGACCTTGTCTGCATCCAGTTCTTGGTCGACGATGATCTTCTTGACTTCTTTCGAGGCGGTCTCGGAGAGGATGACGCCGTGGGTTTCGGTCAGGGTGCCGGACTGAGGCAGGGTGGTGCTGGCCATGGGGATAAAACTCCTTCGGTGCGAACCGGAATTGTTCGTAGGTCACCCAACTATACGATGCATGAGCGACCCAGTTCGTTTCGTCGGCGGTTGAGAAGGTCCGCAAATCGGGGGTAG
>CAYRPC010000139.1:0-3964 GCA_964425995.1 uncultured Phycisphaeraceae bacterium | reverse complement strand
GGGGTAGTTGGGGACGGGGGGACGGTATGGTGAATGTTGAAAGGTGATGCTGGCTGCTCGCACGAGGTCCGACCGGAGCTTGCTACGGCAGCACACGGACGACGCTGACTTCCTCTGCGAGCAGTTCGTAGATTTCGGCAATGTCGTTGTTGGCGAAGCGGACGCAGCCCATGCTCTTCTGCTGGCCGATGCTGTCGGGTTCGATGGTGCCGTGGAAGCCATAGCCAGCGTTGCCCTTGCTGTCGCCGATGCCCTGCCAGCCGATCCAGAACTCGCCAATAGGATTCTTGGGATCGTTCTGATCGAACTTTTCGCCCGAGCGAGGGTTGGTCCAGTGCGGGTTGGTCAGTTTACTGCCCTTCTTGATGGTGTAGTTGCCAACGGGCGTGCTGTTGCCCTCGCCCAGGCCAGCCCTGTAGCCCTTGATGTAGAGCCAGTTTGCGGGATCATCGGGCGAACCAGCGAAGATGTCGACGCGATATGCTGCCTTGTTGACGACGGCATGGAAGGGACCACGCACGAGTTTGAGGGTCTGGCCGACGCGCACGCTGTTGGGATTGGCAATGCGGTTCACACGTTGGATCAGGCGCCAATCGGTCGCAAGATCACGCTTGGAGCGGATGCGAACGAGGCTGTCACCGGATTGAACCTTGTAACTCTCGACCAGCGGATCGCCAGCAGCGACCATGGTCCCAAAGACCAGGTCCTGGTTCATGGTGCTGAGTTTACTGCGCAGGCTCTCGCGATCCAGTTCGCTGGCATCCTGCTGGAGGAGGGCCTTGCTGAAGGCAGCGCGAGCGTCGACCAACTTGTTCTCGCGGAGCAGCCGATCACCCTTTTCGATCTGGGCCAACACCGTGAGATCGGTCGTGGGTTGCGCGACGGCGGATGGTTGTCCAGTGGTGGGTTGGCCGGCGATTGGCTTGTTGTCGCCAGCGGTCAGGGTCGTGGGCGTATTGAGATTGCCCGGATTGCCGGGATTGCCCGGTGCTGAGATGGGGGGATTGGATGTGCCGGCTATGGGCGGTGTTGTCACCTGACGCGCGACCGTGGCCGGGGTCTTGGGCAGCCCAAAGGGAGTGACACCCGAGGTATTGCCCTGGATGCCGGTTGTGCCGGGCATGGGCTGGCCTTGCGTGAACTCGACCGGTGCCGGGGCTAGTAGGGCTGGTTCCTTGGGAATCAAAGTGCCAGCAGTCTGCGCGTTTCCAGAGGCGGTGTTGCCCGTTGTGCCAGTGCCTATGCCACTGCCAGGTTTGGTATTCCACTTTGCCGCCGCGTAGCCAGCGATGCCCACCAACGCGACACCAAGGATGATGAGTCCTGTGCGTGCCGCAGAAGAAAGCCCGGATTCGGGCTGAGCCATTACGCTGCGATTACCGTCGTTGCCACGTTCCGTCTGAGAGGGCAGTGCCATATCTCGAAAACCCTTCCTTGAGTTCCCGTCGAGGTCCGTCACGACGGGGTGCTGTGCGCCGGTCCCCGGCGCAGTGTCTTCAGTTTGTTCACACGCACACGATCGTGCGGGTAGGAGTGACCATCATATCAACGCGCAGATCGTGCGCCTCGCGGGGAACACGATTGATGACTTGTTCATCCAGACAGACGCCAATAGTTTGCGCGCGACGGTCGGCTGGCAACTCCGACAATTGGGCGAGCAAGCGGTCATAGAACCCGCCGCCACGCCCGAGGCGAAAGCCACCGACATCAAACGCAAGACCAGGCACGACCACAACATCCAAGTCATCCAAAGCCAAGGAATCAAGATCGGCCTTTGGTTCGCGCAGGCTGTAACGACCGGGCACACAATCTGTTGACAGGTTGTTCACGATCACAGGCGTGATCGTGCGTGCGGTCCAGTCCACACGCGGCAAGGCAAGTCGTCCCGCACCTTTGGGTGCGGGGCGTTGCCAGAGCCAATCGGCGAGCGACGAGAGATCGACTTCACCCGGGAGGGGAAACCAGATCATGATGGTGTTGGCGGCGGCGACTGGGGGCATCGCGAGCAATCGATCCACAATGAGCGAACTCGCGAGCAGAAGTTGCTCGGCGGAATAGTTCGCGAGTGTTTCGCGTATATGGCGACGGAGTGAAGACTTTCGATCAAGCATGCTGGGGGCGTTTGAAGGTTCGATAACTCGTTGTCATACGAGTGTATTCCTAACGCAATGGGTGGGTATCGCGGTCAGTACTTGTGTATATACCCAGGTTTCATAAATTCGAAAACGGGCAGTTTTTTTTGTTTAGATTGTACCACATTTACGTTGACGATCAGCGTGTATGAGGTACAATGTCGTTGAGACAAGCGCTTGCAGTCGTGCGACATGTGTCGTATCGAGTGCAAGTGTGCGGGCGAAAGTCCGCAGGACATGAAGGGGAACCAGTGGTTCTCCGGAGGAGATTAGACATGCAGATTTCTCGTACCATCGGTTTGCGCGCCCTCGCTGGCGTTGCAGTTCTGGCAATCGGCGCTTCCAGCGCGAACGCCGTCATCACCACCCTCACGTTTGAAGGCACCGCTACTCCCTTCGCCAACCCCACCGGGTTTGGCCAGGGCATCGATGCTCCCAACACTTACTACAGCGGCGGGACGACCCAGGGCGGCAACGGCCCCGGCCCCAACTTCGGTGTGCAGTTCGCATCCCAGGCGCTGACGATTCTCGACAGCGACACCCCGGGCGGCAGCGGCAACTTTGCCAACGAGCCCACAGGCGAGACCGTGCTGTTCTTCCTGGGCGATACCGGCTCGGTCGCGCTCATGAACGTTCCGGGTGGCTTTGACACCGGGTTCGCAACCTTCTACAGCTCGATCACCACCAACGGCCAGATTCGCGTCTGGGACGGCCTCAACGGCACGGGCAACGTGCTGCTGAACGTCTTCCTGTTCCCCCTGGGCAACGGCGCGGGTGGCGATCCCACCGGCGCGTTCGACACCTGGCAGCTCACCGGCGGCAACTTCGCTGGCACGGCCCTGTCCGTGACCTTCGAAGGCGCTCCCAACTTCATCGCGTTCGATGACGTGACCTTCGGCAGCAACATCCCCGCTCCCGGCTTTGGCGCTCTCGCTCTGGCTGGCCTGGGCATGGCGGCTCGTCGTCGTCGCGCCTAAGTGATTGTTGTTTGTGGTTTTTGGTACTTCATATGCTCTCAGCACGCCACGAATATCTGTTCGTGGCGTGTTATTCTTTTTGCAGGCATGTGCAGCGGGCATCACGTCTGCTGGTGCTTGCTAGTGAGGTGCCTTTGGAGTATGAGCGGCTTCGTGTAGAGTGAGGAGCCAGCATCAGACGGGCTTGATAGGATCAGATTGTCGAGCGGCACGGGCGCGATCGAGGGCCTCCTTGAGGACTTTTTCGCTGCCGTGGGTGGTCGGGTGGTAGTAGTGCTTGTCGACGCCCAGATATTCCTGGAGACCGATCATGCCAAGATGCGGGTCTGGGATGCCGTCGGCGTGGGTGTAGCGGTACTGATCGCCAGTTTTGCCTGCGACGCTGATGGCGGTTGCCTTGCGCACGTTGCCGTCCTTGATGTGCATGGGCACGGGAATCGTGCGACCCTCGGCGGCATCTTTCATTGCCTCGTCGATGGCGAGATAACTGGCGTTGCTCTTGGGCGCGAGGGCAAGGTAGATCGCGGTCTGGGAGAGGGTGATGCGGGCCTCGGGCATGCCGATGCGTTCGACGATGGTGAAGCAACTTGCGGCGATCATGATGGCGCGTGGATCAGCATTGCCGATGTCTTCGCTAGCAAGGATGGCGAGGCGACGGGCGATGAAGCGCGGATCCTCGCCCGCGTCGAGCATTCGCGCGAGCCAATAGACCGCAGCGTCGGGATCGCTGCCTCGGATGCTCTTGATGATGGCGCTGGCGTGGTCGTAGTGCTGGTCTCCGCTGGCATCGTAGAGGGCGGCCTTTTGTTGGATGGAATCCTGTGCGGTGGCGGCGTCGATGAGCAAGGCGACGGG
>CAYRPC010000138.1:0-7775 GCA_964425995.1 uncultured Phycisphaeraceae bacterium | reverse complement strand
CCGCCTGCTCGCGCGTGTGCCCCCCCTCGGCCTGATAAAACTTCTCGAAGATCAACCGCTGCTCATCGCGCGGAATCCCCGGGCCATTATCAATCACGCTGATGCGAACTCGCTCTCCCCCATCCCCTCCCGTCGCGGGCAACCGCTCCGCCCGCAGCACGATCACCGGCTCCTTCCCGGTCTTCTCGAGAATGTGGCTGAACTTCACCGCGTTGCTCAGAAAGTTGAAGATGATCTGCTGAAACTTGCGATGGTCCGTGCGAATGACCGGCACGTCCTCGCTCACTTCCAACTTGCACACGATCTGCTTCTTGCTTGCCAGAGGCTGAATCAGCCCCAGCAACCCTTCGCACGATTCACGCACATTGACCAACTCGACGCGAATGTCCACCTTCCCCGCCTCGATCCGCGCCATTTCCAGCAGCGAATTGATGAGCGACAGCAGCCCGCGCCCTGCCGTCGATATGTTCTCCAGATATCGAATCCGCTTCAGCAGCGTCCCATCCGGTTCTGCCCGCTCCAGATCCGCCCGGGCAATCTCCAGCAGCAACTCCGCGAACCCGTTGATCGAGTTCAGTGGCGTGCGCAACTCATGACTCACGCTCGCCAGGAACTCGCCCTTCAGTTTCGCCGCCTGGTGCAGCGACGAATTCGTCGCCTCAAGTTCATGCAGTTTCACGTCCATCGCCGCGTTGATCGCCCGCAGCCGCTCCTGCGTCGCCTGAAGGTCCGTCACCATCCAGTTGAACGTCTGCGACAGTTCCTGAAACTCATCGCCAGTCTGAATATCTGATCGAAACGCAAGGTTGCCCTCCCGGGCCCGTTCCGCCGCTTCACGCAACTGCGCCACCGGCTCCAGCACTAGTTTCCGCGTGATCAGCCAGAACACGATCAACGCTGCCGCAAGTACCGCGCCGCCCGCTAGCAGCAGGTATGCGGTATTCGTAATCAACTGCGCCGTCGCCGAAATCGGCCGCCGTTTCAGTTCGATCAGCCCCGCCAGTTCCTTCCCCCCGCGCCCCTCCGCAGGCTTCCACACCGCCCGCGCATATCGATACTCCCGGCTCGTACCAACCCATGCCGCCTGCTGTCGATCCAGCGCGTCCTGGCTCTTGAGGAAGTACCCCAGGCTCTCGCGAACAAACGCATCATCATCCAACTTCGCCTCAGCGATGGAAAGCCGCCGCGCATCAATCCCCGCGTGCTGCTTCCCGCTCGCGACATTCGACGAGGGCACCGCCCAGACTCCCACGCGCTGCCGAGGACCAACCACCAAGTCCTCCTGCTCCCGTTCCAATCGATCCCAGATCGCCACCAACTGCCTCGACACCTCAAGCTGCCCCTCGTCAATCAGTCGCGTCATGCGAATCCACGGAGCCACCAACGCCGCGAACACGACCAGTGTCGTCGCGACGCTGAAGACCAGCAGGCACTTCTTTGCTAGGGAAAGACCACGCAGCACACCCGATCATACCGAGTCCAACCGCAAGCAACCCAGCCCCGAAACTCTGTGCGGCTCGGTCAACCTTCCATTGTCACCACGGATTGCACGGGCTACTCGGACGACAGTCAGTGCGACATCCCGTCACTTTCTTCGTCGGCTTCCGGGTTCCAGTGGTCCAGCTCGATTTCACCCAACTTGATTTCGTTCGACCAATGCTGCCCACATACCAGACAATCCGCTCCCAGCCCCCGTTCCCTACCATTGCTCGCCCCATGTCCCAACGCTCCATCTACCTCGAAACCTTCGGTTGTCAAATGAACGAGCTCGACAGCGAACTCGTCGCCAGCCAACTCCGCGCGCTGGGGTACAAGTTCGTACCCACCAGCGAGCAAGCCGACGTCGTCCTCTACAACACCTGCTCCGTCCGCGAGCACGCCGAGCAGAAGGTCTGGAGTCGCCTGGGCGAACTTCGTCTCCGCAAGATGCAAAATCCAAGCCTCGTAGTAGGTGTGCTGGGCTGCATGGCCGAACGTGACGGCATCGACCTCATCAAGCGAATGCCCGTCGTCGATGTGCTCTGCGGCCCTGGCGAACTCGACAAACTCCCCAGCCTCCTCGACAACGCCGTTCGCACCAACGAAAGCATGCTCGCGCAAGATGGCCACTCAAGCGGTAGCGCTCGAACCGACGACCAACACCTTGTCACGAGCGCAGCCCAAGTCGCCCTCCAAGGCACATCCTCACGCCGTAGTTCAACACTTGCCGCCGCCGAAGACACCCTCGAAATGCTCGATCTATCTCGCGCGATCTCGCCCGTTGATGTTCATGATATTGCTGATCTTCACGATGTTCACAACGCCGACCCCGCATCATCCCGCTCCAGTATCCGCCCCGCCTTCCGCCGCAGCGCCTATGTCCGAATTACCCGCGGATGCAATAAGTTCTGCACCTATTGCGTCGTCCCCTTCACGCGCGGTGCCGAGATTCATCGCCCCCCCCAGCACATCATCGACGAGTGCAAGAAACTCGCCGACGCTGGTGTCATCGAAGTCACCCTCCTGGGCCAGACCGTCAACCACTACCGCTTCGAGCACGGCGCCGCCGTCACGCTCAATGGCGTGATGCAGCCCCAGAAAGGCCGCAGTTACAAGGGCGGCCACCGCCGCGATCCCTTCGCGGGCGACAACGTCACGACCTTCGCAGACTTGCTCCGCCGCATCCACGACGAGGTGCCCGCAATCCAGCGTCTGCGCTTCGTCACCAGTTACCCGCGCGACTTTGGCGACGATGTCCTCGAAGTGATGCGCGACCACCGCCGCATCTGTCGATATCTCCACGTTCCCGCCCAGACCGGCAGCAATCGCCTCCTGACCATGATGAATCGAGGCTACACCGTCGAGGAATATCTTGAGTTCCTCGACCGCGCCCGGTCCATCCTGCACCAGCCCGAAATCGGTCGCCCCCTCACAACCTCAGGCGACTTCATCATCGGCTTCCCCACCGAAACCGACCAAGACTTCGAAGCCAGCAAGCGCCTCGTCGAACGCGCCCGCTACAAGAACGCCTTCATCTTCAAGTACTCCCCACGCCCCGGCACGCCCGCCTTCGACAAACTCCAGGACGACGTCCCAGAGGCCGTCAAGCGCCGTCGCAACAACGAACTCCTCGACCTCCAGACCCGCATCAGCCACGAGATCGGCCTCGAACAAGTCGGCGCCACCTTCGATGTCATGGTCGAAGGCCTCTCCCCCAAGAGCCTCCGCAAGCGCGGCGTGACCCAAGGCCAGCGCCGCGCACAGGGTCAAGTCGCCATCACTATCAGCGGGCGTCGACTCGCAACCGGATTCACAGCCGGCCTCGCAACCAACAGCCAGACGCTCTCCGACCCAGATCCCCAAACCTGCTCCACCAACGCCACCCACGTCCTCTCGCCCGCCCTCGCCGACGATGCCCAAACCGTCCAACTCAGTTGCCGCACCGATGGCGACCTGATCGTCTTCCTGGATGTCCCCACCGCCCAGGCCCATAGTCTCTTGGGCACCATCCTCCCCGTACGCATCGACGCCGCCGACAACCTCTCCCTCCACGCGACCCTTGCACGCGAGACCCTGGCATGCCCGACCGTGGCATGCCCGACCGTGGCATGATGGTGTGCCCCCCCCAGCTTGGCCCCAGTTGCATCCTGCTGCCTCCCCAAACCATACCAGCCACGACTTCCACCAAGCCGCGAAACTACTTCCCGCCACCTGCGAACAATCTCCTCGGGCAGTCGCCAAGGTTTCGCAGCCTCGACTGCCTTCAAAAGGAGTTCGCATGTCCATCTTCAGTTCTGGCTTTCGTTCTGGCTTTCGTTCTGGCTTCCGTTCTGGCTTCCGTTCGCGTTTCCTTTCTGGTGGCTTCTCCGCCGCAGCCCTCGCCCTCGCCGCTGGGCTTGCAATCACACCCGCAGCCCTCGCCCAATCCAAACCACAATCAATGGTTGACACCAAGTCCGCCGACCAGGCCCAATCAGGCGAGCGCACTCGCGTCGGCCGCATCGACATCGAAGGCGCCCTGGTTGAGCGACTCCCCGAACTCGCCTCCATCCTTGGTGGTGGCAAAACCCTCACCCTCCGCAGCGTCATCAATGCCATCCAAAGTGCAGCCACCGACGATGACATCGACGCTCTGATGATCCGCCTCAAGGATGCGAAAATCACCGCGACCCAGGTCCAGGAACTGGGTGAAGCCCTCAAGACCTTCCGCGCTGCTGGCAAGAAAGTCCACATCTTCAGCGAGTCCTACGGCGCTCCCGAACTCATGCTCGGTGCCTACTCCGACGAAGTCATCGCCCAGCAGGGCGGCCCAGTCATGCTGCCGGGTCTCTACATGGAAGAAATGTTCCTCGCCGACACGCTCGCATGGGCCGGTGTCAAGGCCAACATGGTCCAGGTGGGCGACTACAAAGGTGCCAGCGAGCAGATGGCCCGCAACAAGCCCAGCCCCCAGTGGGACCAGAACATCAACCAACTCTTAGACAGCATGTATGCCAATCTGCGCAAGCCCATGCTCGAAGGCCGCAAACTCTCCGACGCACAACTCGACTCCGCCATGAGCAATCTCTGGCTCGCCGACGCCGACGATGCCAAGTCCTCGGGCCTCATCGATAGCGTCATCGACCTGCCCACCATTCCCCAGCACTTCCGTGCTCAGTACGACCATCCCATTGCCTGGGCCAAGGACCTCATCGAACCCTCCAAGGGCGAGATGGACTTCTCCAATCCATTCGCCATGCTGGGAATGCTCGGCAACAAGCCCGAGTACAAGACCAACGGCCCGACCATCGCCGTTCTGCACATCGACGGCCCCATCATCGATGGCGATAGCAGTGGGGGCGGTCCCCTGGGTGGCGGCCCCAGCGTCGGTAGCCGCACTATTCGCAACAGCATCGAAGACCTCATGAAGAACGACGACATCAAGGGTGTCATCTTCCGCATTAACTCGCCAGGCGGCAGCGCTACCGCCAGCGAAGTCATCTGGCAGGGTGTCCGTCGCCTCGCCGAGAAGAAGCCAGTCTGGACCAGCGTCGGGACTATGGCCGCCAGTGGTGGCTACTACATCGCCGTCGGTGGCGACAAAATCTACGTCAATCCCAGCAGCATCGTCGGCTCGATCGGCGTTGTTGGCGGCAAACTCAGCATGCAGGGCCTCTACGAAAAACTCAAGGTGGGCGTCGTCGGTCGTGGCCGCGGGCCGCGGGCCCAGATGTTCGCCAGCGGTTCTAACTGGACCGAGCAGGATGTCGCCGAAGTTCGCCGCAAAATGACCGATACCTACGACTTGTTCACCAGCCGCGTCTCCGCCGGACGCAAGGGCATCGACCTCGCCAAGACCGCCGAAGGCCGCCTCTTCACGGGCGACAAGTCCATCGATCTCAAGATGGCCGACAAAGTTGGCGGCCTCGACGACGCACTCAACGACATGGGTAAGAGCCTGGGCCTCGCAGACTTTGACGTCCGCGACTACCCCGCCCCGCGCTCGCTCGAAGACGTGATCAAGGAATCCTTCAGCATGGTGAGCGCCCCCAACATCGCTGGCCATACTGCCATCTCACAGAACCAACTCTTCAGCGCCATCCGCTCGCTCATTGGCGAGCAGGCCTATGCCCAAATCGAAGCCCAACTCAGCGGCCTCATGCAACTGCGCGATGGCAAAATCCTGACGATGTCCCCCTCCGCCCTGGTCTTCAAGTACTAAAAAAACCAGCCACAGTTCAACCCCATGCCACCGACCAGCGTTTCGCCGGTCGGTGTTTTTTTATGTTCTTCGACGCTCTACCGCGCAACATACAAGTAGTACGCAATCCCCCCCGTCTCATCCGTCGTCACTCGTATCGGAATCCACGTTGTCGATGTCTCGCTGTACGTATCCGGGCGATAGTTCCCGTCCCGCTCGCGTCGCCATCCAGTCCCCGTCGTGCTTCCCGTGACCGGGCTTTGCACGATCTTGTCGGTCTTGCCCAGCACCCGCGTGCTGTACACCACCATGTTCGCGCCCAGCCGCGTTCCCAGCGCCCGCAAAGTGCTGTCCTGCTCGGGCAGGCCATCACTGGTCTTGAACTGCGACCGTCCCAGGATCATCACCCGATCCCCAGGCTGCGATATCTGCAGTCCCCTCAGCAGCGTCCCCTTCGCCGCCTGCTTCCGCTCCTCGCTCCACTCATCCGGATGCACATCACTCGCAGCCGCCTGCGCCTCAAGATCCCGCAGCGAAGCCTCCACCCGATCCCACGACACCCGACGCACCGTGATCTCCGGCGCCAGCGTCGCTTGCACTGGCGAGGCTTCCGGCCCGCGCTCCAGCGATCGCTCCCACGCCGACGGCGCAGTGCATCCACTAAGCCCCGCGAGCAAGCACCACCCAGCAACACATGTTCCACGCAGGTTCCGCATCATGAAACTCCTGAGAAAGGCGCGTCCGCTCACGCTGACAACTGTACAGGACTGTACCCTTCCCCAAACTCCCCTCACGCACAAACCATGCCCCCAAAGCCCGCGAGCCAACCCGACCGTGCCCAAGACCTCGAAGCCGCCTGGCTCGCAAAACTCGATGCCACTATTTCCTCCCAGGCTCGCCGCCATCGCCCGGATCCCTCATCCGTCCACCAGCCCCTGCTCCTGCCCCCGCCCCATCCCTCCACCCTGCCCATCGACGAACTGCTCCGCCAATGCACCAAGCGTCGCGGTCGTAGCGGCGGGCCAGGAGGCCAGAATCGCAACAAGGTCGAAACTCTCGTCGAGTTCACCCACAATCCCACCAGCATCGCCGCCCACGCGGGCGAGCGGCGCACCGTCTTGGAGAACCATCGCATCGCCGTCTCGCGCCTGCGCCTCGCTCTCGCCATCCTCGTCCGCGTAATCGTCCCTGCGGGCGATTGTCGCCCGCAACTCTGGCGCACCCGTTGCCCGACCGCTGGCAAGCAGCAGGGACGTATCGTGGTGAGTACCGCCCACGAGGACTATCCCGCCATGCTCGCCATCGCGATGGACGTGCTCTGGGCCAGCGAACTGGATCCCAAACTCGCCGCCCTTCGACTCTGCTGCACGCCCACCCAACTCGTCAAGTTACTCAAGGACCATCCCCACGCACTGCCATTCTTGAATGCCCATCGCTCCGCTCGCGGCGAGCACGTCCTCAAGTAGCAATCGCCATTAGATTCAAACCGCTACTCAGCGGGCCGCCTGATAGTGCTGTGCCACCTTGCCCCAGTTCACAACGTTCCACCACGCCGTCACGTAATCAGGCCGCCGGTTCTGATACTTCAGGTAGTACGCATGCTCCCAGACATCCAGGCCCAGAATCGGCGTGCCGCCGCAACCCGCAACCAGGCTGCCCATGAGCGGATTATCCTGGTTCGCCGTCGAGCAGATCGCCACGCTCTTGTCGGGCATCACGCACAACCAGACCCAGCCGCTGCCAAACCGACCGGTTGCCCCAGCCGCGAACTTTTCCTTGAATGCTTCAAAACTGCCAAACGCCTTGGCAATCGCATCGCCCAAGGGACCAGTCGGCGCTCCGCCCCCGCCCTTCCCGGCAGGTGCCATCAGTTCCCAGAACATCGAGTGATTGACATGCCCGCCCACGTTGTTGCGAACTGGCCCGCGCTTGTCATCCGGCACCTCCGCCAGCCGCTTGATGATCTCCACAGGATCAAGATTCGCGAATGCATGCCCCTCCAAAGCCTTGTTGCCATTGGTCACATAAGCATTGTGATGCTTGCCATGGTGGATCATCATCGTCTGCGCATCAATGTGCGGATCGAGCGCTTCAGGTGCATAGGGCAGGGCGGGAA
>CAYRPC010000137.1:0-7810 GCA_964425995.1 uncultured Phycisphaeraceae bacterium | reverse complement strand
CCCCCCGTCCCTCCACCCACGCCCATCCCGATCTTGATCGGATCCATCAATTGCTTGATCTGCGATCGCGTCAGTGGCCCTCTCAAGTAGGACAATGCCCAGCGCGTCTCGAATACCACCGGACCGTCCTCATGCACGTTGTTCATCAGGAACACACGCTTTGCCAGGCCGCTCAGTACCCGCTCCATCTGCCCGCGATCAAACTGCTTGCTCGCCGTCGCCATCGCGCCCTCCAGCCCATCCAGCAATCGCGCCTTGTCCTGCTCGGTTTGCAATCGCCCGATGAACCATGTCCCCGCGTTGGAGAGTCCCTTGTAATCGATGTCCACGGGATTTTGCGTTGCCAGCACCACCCCAAGCCCAAACGCTCGTCCCTGCTTCATCAGCGTCAGCATCGCCTGCTTGCTGGGCGGGTTAGCAACCGGCGGGAAATACCCTGCGATTTCATCCATATACAGAATCGCACGCAAACTCGTTGTGCCGCTCTGTTGCCGCACCCATCCCAAAACCTGGTTCATCAGCATCGCCACAAAGAACATCCGCTGGGCTTCATCAAGGTGCGCGATGCTCACGATCGCCATCCGTGGCTTCCCGCTGGTCCCATACAGCATCTTGCCGATGTCCAGTGCTTCGCCCTGCGTCCACGCCGCGAACTGCGGACTTGCAAGCAAGTTGTTCAGCGTCATCGCCAGTTCAAAGCGATCCTTGCTGGGAAAGAACGAGTCCAGGTCAAGCACGCCCACCCTCGTGAAGCTTGGTGCCTGCACCGATCCGATCAGTGAAGCCAGGTCTGGGCTCTTCCCCGCCTGCCAGGCTTGGAGCAGGATCGTCGAAAGGAGTATGTGCTCGCGGCTGCGGATCGGATCGGCGTTCATCCCGGCAAGACCAAGCAGACTCGTGACCGTCACGCTGATCCGATCCCTCAGCAATTCCCCATCGTCCATCACTTCAAAGGGAGGACAATCAAAACTCTTCAGGATCGATACAGCAATACCCGCATTGCTCCCGGGCGTGTAGATCATCACATCCGCCGCGTTCTTGAATCGCGCGATGCGTTCGCCCGACTGATGCCAGGATTCCAGCCCCTTTTTCCACAGGTCAGCCTCTTGCTGGGCATATGCGTCCGGGGTCAGGCCCTTAGTCTGGGCATCACTTTCATTGATCCACGGACGAAAATCAGATGATTGCAGGTTTGGGAACGCAAGCATCAAGTTCCCAAGGTCTCCCTTGGGATCAACAATCAATGCTGGAATCCCATCAATTGCCGCTTCTTCCAGTAGGTCCAGGCACAACCCCGTCTTGCCCGACCCCGTCATACCCACGCAGACAGCGTGAGTCACCAAATCCTTGGCGTCGTAGAGAACCAGATCCTCAGTCCGAGCCCCCTTTGATATGTCGTAAGTCTTTCCAAGATAAAAACTTCCGAGTTTTTCATAGTCGATCATGGGCTTGTCCACAAATGGGGGATTCAGTTCGCGTCGTTAAGGCTGCTTTAGGCTGGCTGGAGCGATGTTACGCGAGGCCAAACAACCGAAGCGATTCAGTCTCAAATAGGTGTATCCCCTCCCTTTTCCGCGCACATCTTGCCTCTCAATATTGATTTGCAAACATCTGTCACAACAAGAATAGAGAGAAAAATCAAGAACTCGCGTAACGCTTCGTCTATCGAGGCATGCACCCACTTGTCAACACGCCAATAAGCAACTAAACTAGCAAATGGTTTGTTCAGGTCCGTACTCCCGTTCCTCTTCGTCGAGGTACTCGTGGGTCGCCTGATTGAGAAAGGATCCCGAATGGTTCGCTCGAAGAACGTGAAAGCTCTCTTGGTTGTGCTGCCCCTGCTCGCGGGTGGTCTCGTGGGTTGTGAGAGCTACAGCAAGCCCAGTGGCGCGACGGCCCCGATCGGCACCGGCACCTCAGGCGCCAACGCCGACGGTTCGCTGGCTGGCCTGAACAAGGGTGGCGGCAACTGGCGCGCCCCCGCTTCCAACCAGTCCGCTGCGACTGAATACAAGGCCGCCCCAGCCCCAGCAGCCGCTGCTGCTCCCGCTGCTCAGGCTCCCGCCGCTGCCGCCCCAATGACCGGCGCGAGCGTTGCCTACTACCCCACGGGTGTCCGCTCCTCCTCGTCCCTCATGGTCGAGAAACTGGTCACCGGTGAAGTCGCCGCTGGCACGCCCGTTGACTACGTGATCCGCGCCACCAACATCGGCAGCGGCAAGATCGACGATGTCGTTATCGAAGACGGCAAGATCAACGGCTTCAACATCGCCAGCGCTGCTCCCCAGCCCGCTACCGATGGCAACAACTGGACCTGGAACCTCGGCAGCCTCAACGCTGGCGAATCCAAGAACATCAACATCAAGGGTGCCTTCGCCCAGGCCGGCAGTTACAGCACCTGCGGCAGCGCCACGTACAGCATCCCGGTTTGCATGACCGTGAATGTCGTTGCTCCTGCCCTCAAACTCACCAAGACCGCACCCGCCGAAGGCACGCCTTGCGACGTTTGGCCGGTCACCCTGACCGTCACCAACAGCGGCACGGGCACAGCCCGTGGTGTCACGCTCGCCGATCAACTCCCCGCCGGTCTCAAGTTCGATGGCGCGACCCCCAACTGGAACATTGGTGATATCGCCAGTGGCCAGAGCCGCGAAATCAAGTTCAACGTCAAGGCCGACAAGACCGGTACGTTCGCCAACACCGCGACAGCGACCGCTCAGGGTGGCCTGACCGCGACCAGCAACACCACCAGCACCGTGATCAAGCAGGCCGTCCTGACCATCGACAAGAAGTGCCCCGATCGCATCCGCATCGGCCAGAACATGAAGTTTGACATCGTCGTGACCAACACCGGCACGGCGGTGGCGACCAACACCGTGGTTCGCGATGCCATCCCCGCCGGGGCTCGCTTCGTGAGCGCCACCGAGGGTGGCACAGCCAGCGGCAGCGATGCCGTCTGGAACCTGGGCAACCTCAATCCAGGCCAGAGCCGCACCATCAGCCTGACGCTCGCGGGTGGTAACGCCGGTCAGGTCCAGAACACCGCCAGCGCCAGCGCCAACTGTGCCAACGCTGTCTCGGATAGCTGCACCGTCACGATCGCAGGTGTGCCCGACATCGGCACCGGAATCGACGACAACGACGGCGTGATCACCGTTGGCCAGCCCCACACCTTCACCTACACCGCTGTCAATCAGGGCAACACCGACCTGACCAACGTCAAGGTTGTCTTCAGCCCCGAAGCCGGTCTCGAGTTTGTCAGCAGCACCGCTGCTGGCGGTGCTCAGGCCGCTGGCGGCACGCAGAGCGTGAACGTCGGCACCCTCAAGGTTGGCCAGCGTGTCTCATTCAACATGGTCTACAAGGGCACCAAGCAGGGCGACCTGATCATCCAGTCCTCGACCACCAGCGATCAGACTCGCGCAGTGCGTAACGATGAACAGGTCAACTTCGTCGAGTAATCCTCGACCCTGATCGGTTCACAGAGTAACTCAAAAACCTTGAACGCCGCGACCGAAAGGCCGCGGCGTTTTTTACTGCACACAATCCCCATAGCCAGACAAACAGACCCCACACAAAGGCCTGGCCAGTCGTTCGGGCCATTTCCTCAAGTCAGCATGCAACTCTGTGCAACAGCAAAAATACTCTCGCCAGCATCTCGATGCAGCGCATCAAGGATGCCCAGCCAATCACGGATGCTCAGCCGCTCACTTCGCGATCTTCGCTACCAGCCGCCACGCATCGTGTGGTGCCAGATGTCGTCCCGTCTGTGCGTTGAATGCCCCAACAACCGCATCGAATCGCGGGTCATACAGCAACTGGTCGCGCTGCCCCAGCGTGCCGCATGCCCGGACCACGAGTTCCTCAAGCACGGTCTCTTCTTCCTGAGTGACTTTGACCGCCGCCGAAGCCGCACGTCCAAGCCGTGGCAACTTGTTCGCCTTCCGCAAGTTCTGCAAACGGTGGATGACCCCCGCCCGATCCGGCTTGGGTAACAGCAACTGGTTATACAACGCCTCAAACTCGTCGGTATATGCAAGATCATCAAGCGTTCGACCAATCCGAACATAGAGGCCAATCAACGAGGCATCAAACGCCTGTTGCGGCTCCATGTCTTCGTCGGGTTGACCAAACAAGTTCTGCACGCTCATTCGCCAGATCTACTCCAGCCCCTTCCACTGGGCAATCCACAATTGGCTGCTGCTCCTCGTCTCGCCTTCGATCTTCTCTCCCCGCTGACTCGTCCACATCAGCCACTGGCCATCGCTGCTGAAGGCCGGCAGCACATCGGCGCCCTGTGCGTGCGTGATGCGCCTGGTGCCGCACAGCCCAGAAGCATCTTCGGTCGGGGCAACTCCCGCAACCGCTTCGGGCTTGGGCATCGCTCGCAGTGCTTGGCGATCAATCTTGATCGCAAACACCTCGTAGTTTGTATGGCCAACTTCGCTGCTCGCATATACAAGATACTGGCCCGATGGGTGCCAGTACGGGGCCCAGTTCACATGTTCGTTCTTAGTGATCTGCCACTCCCGCTCGATGCCCACAGGCACCTCGATCCCCTCCGCATCCTTCTCAAACCGCAAGTCCGCGACAAACAACTGCAACAGATCATTGCCCACGCGATCGCTGCGATAGCAGATGCTCCTCCCGTCGGGCGAGAAGAATGGTCCCCCGTCATACCCACTCGCAACCACCAGCGCATGCTGCTGCTGCGTCTTGGTGTCAAAGACATAAATGTTGCCGTCGGGCTTGCCCTCGGGAGAGTTCTCCTCGATGTGCGTGTGCAGGACAAACCGGCCACTCGCGTCGTACGAGCATTCCGCGTCGTACTTGGCACGCGAGAAAAGCGGCTTGAGCGGATTGTGATTGATCGAGGCGTTCGTGGTCTTCTCGATCAGCCCGGGGAGACTTGCTTGATCCAGACCCTTGAGTGTGTCGTGCTTCTCCGCCCCTTGACGCAGCACCCGTTCGATGCTCGCACGAGTCATCGCGCGCGAACGCACCGTCACGACTTCCATCTCCTCGGGAAACATCCACACATACCGACGACTCCCCACCTGAAAGCCCGACTTCTGTTCGTCGCCCGGCTTGCCGATCGTCGAACCCATCACGATCACGCCCGACAGATTGGGATGAAACCATCCGCAGGTGTTTGCGCTCTGCTCGGGGCTGATGCGTTCCACATCGCCCAACGCAAAGTGCGTGCGCGTTGGTGTCCCCTTCGCCTTGCCATCGATGGGCTGATCTCCGCCAGCCAGCGCGCGTTGCAGTTTCGCAACAAACATCGCGTAAAACGGATCAGCCTCCACGGACGTATCCGTTGGCCGCTTGATGGCCTGAAAGACCACCCACTCGCCGCTTGGATCGAAATACGCTTCTCCCGCCTTCACATACTCGCCCGGAAACGTCAATTGTCGGGGCGTTCCCAGATACTGTTCCTCCAACTCGCGCCACTGCTCATTGGCCCCCGCAGTGCCAGTCTCTCCGGGCTGCCCGATCGCCGCCACAACCAACGCCATCGCAATCATGCTCATGTCGTATCGTACATCCTTGGATGCGGCCGCGCCAACCGGAGGCACGGAGTGTGAAACCCACAAACTCCAGCCCGCACTACCCCCAGCGCCTTATCGCACCCCGATATCTCCACCATCCAATCTCGCAACTCCATACTCTTCCCTGTCTGAAACCCCACGTCGCTGCGCCACATGCCTTCTATGCGAGCGTGTCTCCCCGTGTCACTGTCTCACCGTGCCACAGTCTCACGCGCGCTTTCCAAGGACTCCCATGCCCTCGCCCATTCCCACCCTCCCGCCAAAGTCCGCTGCCCCCAAACTCTCGCAAGTTCCCTCCGCCGATGGTCGCTTCGGGTCCTTTGGCGGTGCCTATGTTCCCGAGTCGCTGGTTCCCGCCCTTCGCCAACTCGAAGAGGTCTACGACCGCGTCAATCGAGACTCCAAGTTCTGGGACACGCTGCTGGACCTTCATCGCTCCTTCACAGGCCGTCCCACACCCCTCTACTTCGCCAAGCGCCTCTCCCAATTCGCTCGCGACAAGGCAGGCCCCGAGCAAGGAGCCAGCATCTGGTTCAAGCGCGAAGACCTCGCCCATACCGGCGCGCACAAGATCAACAACACATTGGGCCAGGCGATGCTCACGCTCAAAATGGGTAAGCAGCGCATCATCGCCGAGACCGGCGCGGGCCAGCACGGCGTTGCCAGTGCCACCGCCGCCGCGCACTTCGGGCTGGATTGCGATGTCTACATGGGCGCCGAGGATGTTCGTCGCCAACGCCTCAATGTCACACGCATGCAGATGCTGGGCGCAAAGGTGATTCCAGTCGAAACCGGCTCACGCACGCTCAAGGATGCCACCAACGAAGCCATGCGCGATTGGATGGGCTCCGTCGAGCATACTCACTACATCATCGGCTCGGTCGTCGGGCCACACCCCTTCCCCATGATCGTGCGCGACTTCCAGGCCATCATGGGTCGGGAAACCAAGGCCCAATCGCTCCGCGCTTTCGGTGGGCTGCCCAACGCCATCGTTGCCTGCGTGGGTGGTGGCTCAAACGCCGCCGGCATCTTCTACCCATTCATCGACGAGCCCAAGGTCAAACTCGTCGGAGTGGAGGCTGGTGGCCATGGCCCCCAGCCCGGCATGCACGCCGCCCCGCTCTCGCTCGGAACCCCAGGCATATTGCACGGTTCACTCAGTTATGTCTTGCAGGATCAGTTTGGCCAGACGGCGGATGTTCACAGTTGTTCCGCAGGGCTGGACTACCCGGGCGTGGGCCCCGAGCACAGCTATTGGAAAGACAACGGGCGCGTTGAGTACACCAACGTGACCGACGACGAAGCCCTTGCTGCCTTTACCTTGCTTGCTCAGATGGAGGGGATCATCCCTGCCCTTGAGACCAGCCACGCCATCGCGTTTGCTGTCCAACTCGCCGCGCAGATGCCCAAAGAGCAACACATTGTGGTGAACCTTTCCGGGCGAGGCGACAAGGATGTCGACGAAGCAAGCCGCTTGATATCCTTGCAAAATACGAACAAGTCACGTACTTGATAATCGCTCGCCGAGACTAATCCTAAAAACACCTGCTCATTGTCCATATATCTGCGTGGCCATATGCCCGGATTCACGCCAGTCTTGCCGGTTCCTGCTATCGGTCCATGCAAAAATACCGAACAAAGCCGGTTTCTGGACCGTCATTCTTATGGCGGCGCGAAGTTTTGCGATATCCATCACCAATCAACGGGCATCTTGATCTGATTTGTGGTAGGATGGGCATACTCCAAAGGAACTGTTCTGGAGTTTTTCGAAGCGACAAGGATTGCGGATCGCGGAAGGCACGGACACCATGGCAGTTGAATGGTCAGACAACATTGTGGTCGCGGATCTTTCGGATGAGCCGATGCTCTCCGAAGATCTCGCCGAGATCCTTGGCCGCATCGAGGCCGTCACGCCTCCAGAGACGCCTCACATCGTCCTCAATTGTGCGGGTGTCACATACCTCGGCTCGTCCAACATCGGGCAGTTGCTCAACCTGCGCAAACTGCTCGACGCACGCCATCGCTTCCTCAAACTCTGTTGTGTCTCCGACGAAGTCCGCTCGATCTTCTTCGTGACCGGCATCCTCAAACTCTTCAAGTTCGCGCCCGATCCGATGACCGCTCTGGCTGGCATCCAACTCGAAGACGCGAACCAGAAGTAAGCAATCTCAGAAAACCTGACTCAGCAGTTAAATCCAGCGACTGCGAATCGCGCACTTGTGCAGCGCTCTTGGGATTGTCTCATCCCTCGCTAACGC
>CAYRPC010000136.1:0-7828 GCA_964425995.1 uncultured Phycisphaeraceae bacterium | reverse complement strand
CCCCCCGCCTGCCACCGTCACCGCCCCCCAAGGCACTGGAGACAACGTGTGATCGAGCGGTTCTCTCAGTTTCCAATGGATCTTCGCGACCGTGCTCGGGCCGTGCGGTTTGGGGATGTGCCTGTGCTGTTGGTCCATCCCGACTGGGAGAAGCCTGCCCCCACGGTGCTGTGGATGCACGGTCGCACCGCCTTCAAGGAACTTGATCCTGGGCGATACCTGCGATGGATGCGGGCGGGGATCGCGGCCTGCGCAATAGATATGCCTGGGCACGGAGAGCGGCGGATTGAAGGATGGGATCATCCCTCACACACGCTCGATTCACTGGAACAGAGCGGGGGAGAGATCGACGGAATCGTGGAGAGGCTCGCACATCCAGACTGGAACGGGGTCTTTGATCTCGACCGCCTGGGCATCGGCGGCATGTCGATGGGCGGCATGGCAACACTCCTGCGGCTGTGCTCGCCCCACACTTTCACATGCGCGGCGGTGGAGTCGACCAGTGGATGGCTGAGCGGGTTGTACTTGCCCGAAGGGAGCGATCATTCCGCAAGGATCGCAACGCATGCAACAGAGCGGGTGAAACAGGTAGAACGGCTGGATCCGATGCGGCACTTAGGCGGGTTTCGGCCCTTACCCCTGCTGGCGCTGCACAGCAAGGCGGATGAGTTGGTGCCGTTCTCTGTGCAGGAGCACTTTCTGACGCGTCTTCGCGAGCACTACCGAGAGCGCGGGGTTGGGGGCTCGATGATCGAGGTGGTAACTTGGGAGACGACCGGGGCACCGCAGGAGCACAGCGGGTTTGGGCGGGTCTCCAATGATGCCAAGAACCTGCAGGTGGCATTCCTTCAGCGTTGCCTTCAAGCATCGTGAGCAGTTTTCAATCGCGCCATCCAATCGCGCCGGAAGTGATACCCCGACCATGTTTCGCTAGCGGCACACGCGGGCGGGTGGTCGCGGGTTCTAGAATCGGCCATGCCATCCTTCGACGTCGTTTCCCGGGTCAACTTTGGTGAACTAGATAACGCCATCAACAACACCAACAAGATGGTCGCGCAGCGCTTTGACTTTCGCGGCGCGACGGCGGAGATTCATCTTGATCAGAAAGAAAAGAAACTGAAACTGGTCGCGGATGACGCGACCAAGATTCGCAACTTTCTGGAGATGTTCGAGACCTGTGTGCAGCGACGAGGCATCGCTCTCAAAACCTTCCTCTGGGGAGAGCAGGAACCCACGCTCGCGGGGAAGGTGAAGTGGGAAGCGAAAATTCAGGATGGCCTTGAACAGGAAAAGGCCAAACTGTTGGTTCGGGCTGTCAAGGACAGCAAACTGAAGGTACAGGCATCGATCCAGGGGGACGAGCTTCGCGTGAGCGGTAAGCAAATCGATGACCTTCAAGCGACGATGAAAGTGCTGGAAACGGCCGACATTGGCGTGCCGCTGCAATTCGTCAACATCAAACGCTGATGGCAACCACGCTGCCCATATCCGAGACGTTTTTGTCCATTCAAGGTGAGGGCAAACTCGTCGGTGTGCCCAGTTACTTCATTCGGCTCTCGGGCTGCAACCTTCGCTGCGCATGGTGCGATACGCCTTATGCGAGTTGGAATCCTGATGGCGGGCAGGAGGAGATCGAAGTGCTGGCGGCGAAGGCAGCGGCCAATGCAAGTCATGTTGTCGTGACAGGGGGCGAGCCACTGATCTTTGATCGCCTGGCATTACTGCTGGGTGCGCTCAAGCGGGCGGGGGCGGGGGCGGGCCTGCACATCACGATTGAAACAGCGGGAACGATGTACAAACCGGAGCTTGCCAAGGGGCTGGTGGACCTCATCAGCATCAGTCCCAAACTCAGCAACTCCACGCCGATCAACGATCCACGCGATCCTGACGGCAAGTGGATGCGTCTTCACGAGGCACGACGCATCAATCTTGAGGCATTGCAGGCGCTGATCGACCTGCCCTGTGATCGCCAACTCAAGTTCGTGGTGCAGGCACCTCGCGATGTTGAGGAGATTGACAGGCTACTTGCAACTCTGCAGCGATGGAAGGCGGATGACATCCTCCTCATGCCCGAAGGTATCCGCACACCAAGCGAAGAACGCAAGCGATGGATCGCCAGCATGTGCGTTGAGCGCGGGTGGCGATACTGCTCGCGATTGCATATTGAGATTTACGGCAACAGACGAGGAACCTAGGCCCAGCAAGGGACATTCGACAAGCATGCGTCCCCGTGATCGCTCGATATAGTGTTGCTTACTTCATTTTTTTGCGCACCAAGTCAACCCACATTCGTGCGGCTGAATCGGTCGAAAGAAGGACCATTGGTCCTGGTGTTGCGTAGGGACCAGAGAAGTCCACGTACGAGTCATTGCCCGACCAAGACTTCAGCAGTTGGGTGGGGTTTGACTTGCTGAAGACCTTGACTGGCGATGTTCCCGGCTTGTCGAGAACATAGACACGCTCGACCAATGTGCTGCCGCTGCCCCGAAACTGAACGATCAGAGTCGTTCCGTCGGAGCCGGCGATGATGCGCTGCATGCGCACACGCGGGCGCCAACCCCAGATCGCTGCGTAGCCATCATCAAGTTCAAGTATCGCAACGTTCTCGGTCACATTGCTGGCAGGATCTGTCACCATTTCCGAAGCCAGTCTCGCACTCACCGCAGTTGGATTAAAAACTTGAGGATCGGGTCCAAAGACCACTCGCCTGCCAGCCTCGTTGGGATGTGGTGCAATTGTACCAGTAGTCAGTTGTGACGCGGAACGCCGGATGTCCAAGTAGATATCTTGCCTGCTGCTGAACGGCTTGCCATAGCTAATCTTTGTTCCCTGAATTACCTGATTATCCACATCGATGGTGTTCGCACCCACAGCAGGAATCGCACAGCCACTCAATAGCACCGGCAGGGCTACTGCGACCACCAAAGCGCAACCCAATAGAACCTTGTTCTTCATAGTCTTAGCCCTTCAATTGCTTCGTTGCAAAACCAAGATGCGTGCGGCGTGCTCGCACCTCGGACAAACCCCATGCCAATCCAAACGCCAGCAGCACGGCTGTAATCGGATAGGCAACGTTCCATTCTCCCCGGAAAAAACTCTGCCCACCCAACCAGACACCCACAATCATGGCCATGAGCATACTGCAGAGCACAAACGATTGCAATCTGCGGCGTGTGAAGAATACAATCATGCTGACTGAGGCCGACACCAACACGACCCAAACCAATTGCATGAGCGCAGGAACTTCGCGAAGTTCTGCCTTTCGCACCAATGCTTGCACAGCAGAGGCGTGTGAATAAACGCCTGGGACTTTTCCACCTCCCGGCGCGGGCACGATGTCATCGACCATGTCGCCAATAAGGACAATTTTATCTTTGACTCGCTCCGCCAGTTCGGCGGCTGTCATCGTAACGACTTGGGTGTACTTGAGCGTGATGCTTTCAAGTGTGGGTTGTTTGCCGACGGGAACATTGATCTCCGCGACCTCATCCCCGATCTGATAGCCAGAGTCGGCCAAGACCGGCTCTTCGTCAAAGTCTGCGCTACTCAGACTGCGAATCGACGAAAGGGCGACGCGCCACTCGGGCCCGAGCCGGACTCGCTCGCCAATCGACGCTCCGTCTCGCCTATGCCACAATTGCACACGAGCCGTGGGGTTGGTGTTTGCAGACTCGATCATCATGTTGCTCTGCACTCCAAACGCTGGACGCATTTCGCTGCGTATGACCGTTTCGAGCGACAGTCCCAGATTGCCCTGCGACATGCCCAGACGCACCACACCAGCATCGAGCGTCCAGGTCTGGGCATCGGTTGCGTCCTTGATCAGCATGGTGCCCCACGCCGCTCCGGCATTCAGAATCGCCTCAGAAGTGTCGGGCACGCCATACTGATCGCGGTGCCACGTCGATGCACCAACCACAACGGGCAGACCTCCTTTGACGGCGCGAGCGATTGATGCCGCGAGTGCTGTGTCATTTGCCGAATCCTCAGGTGTTCGAAAGCGGATATCAAAGGTAACGCACGACGCTCCAGCATCGACCAGTTTGTCAAGCATGGCCGCGTGGATTGGCCGCCACGTCTCGCGCTGCTCGATCAACACGCCTTCATGGATACCCAAGGCCTTGGCGACCGCGAGCATCGGCTCGCCTGGTTCAAATCCAATCACAAGCACCGACGGCAATGCTGCATCGGTCGAAACCGCCGCACTCGGCGTGCTGATACCAGCAACCGCGTCGGAGTTCGAAAGTCGATCGATCCCCGGCAGTCGCGGCACGAACTGCGGCAGCACTAGGAACCAACTCAGCAGGCTCGCAGCAAGCGTGCAAAGCCCAGCCCCGCCCAGCCTCGAACCGATCACTTGACGCAATGAATCGGTGAATCCACGCGAGAGTTTGGGCTGACCGCCGGAAGGCGATCCCCACTTGACATTTGAATCATCATGCGGCGTGCGTTCGCCCTCGATATCACGCCGAGTTCGCTCAAGGATAATCTGAATATCGCCAGCATCTCGCAATCGGCGAGTAGCGTCCATAGCAAGGCAGCCGCGGAGCAATTCGACGAGCGTCTCGGGCATCGGCTGGGGCAATCGCGTCCAATCCGGTGCCTGTTGCGAGAGCGGAATGTCGGTCCGGAAAGCGCGAACACCTGTGAGCGCTTCGTAGAGCACACAGCCAAACGCGAAAATATCTTGTCGCGTATCGGCGGGGCGGCCCTGCACCTGCTCGGGACTCATGTAGCCGGGCGTGCCCGAACTTTGCCCCTTGACCTCATCCCAGACCTGGGTGGCAATGGTTGGTCCGCCCGACATCGTCGATCCGGTCAGACTTTCCTCTGAGTTCATCTCGGCAACGGTCCTGGCCAGGCCAAAGTCCACGACTTTGGCATCTCCTGATGCAGTGAATAGAATGTTCGAAGGCTTGAGGTCGCGGTGGAAAATCCCTGCGTTGTGGGCGGCGCCCAAGGCACCAGCGACCTGTGCGCCCATGCGCAGCACCTCGTTGAGCGATAAAGGCGCGCATACGAGACGACCGCTCAAAGTTTGGGCCGTGCCGTTGCTATCTCCCACCAGTTCCATGACGACGTACCATGCGTCCTCGTGCTCAAGAATGTCGTAGACCGCCGCGACGCTGGGGTGCTGAATGGCGGCCAGTGCTCGCGCCTCGCGGAGCATGCGCCCGCGCACGCTCGCCGCACGTTGGTCGGCATTTGCCAGCGACTGAGTTTCCCCTGGCTTTGCTTTCGCAGGGAGCAGGGTCTTGATTGCGACGCGGCGCTGCAAACGCTCATCGAGCGCAGCCCAGACCACGCCCATCCCACCCCTGCCTAGTTCATTCTGGATGGAGTAGGGGCCAATGCTCTGCGGCTTGTGGTGCAGGTCGCTCACCCCCCATAGTAACGGGTAAAGCCAGCGAATATGGAAACGTATCCCGACACGTTTCCGTGGCGGGGTACGGCCTGTCTCTCAATGTGCAAGTGCTCGAGCGTGCTGCCAGATGGTGGTCATCTGGCTTGGCATTCGCTTTCCTGCGGGTAGAGGAGAAGCAGCCAACCGCCTCGGGGCAGAACACGTGTTGGAGGGATCGACTATCCAATGCACGGGCATCACCGGCATCACGGTCATTATTGAACGACTGCCTTGAAATGCTTAAGGCTTAGCGACGCCGACGGGCAGCGAACAAGCCCGCGAGACCCAACATAGCAGCGGCACCTGGTGCGGGAATCGGATCGCTGTAGATAGCGGCTTGGACGTTGCCCTGAGCAAGGGAGCCCAGCGCGAAGACGGAGTAGACCTGGCCCGCAACAAGGTTCACGCCATTCACGGGCAGCGCAAGTCCGCCATTGGAACTGAGGAAGACACCCAAGTTGTACGTTCCGGCATCGACCTCAATATACCCTTCATCAGCCGCGTTGCCGAACGTTGTAGTGGCGAAGAGCGTGCCTGCGTTGGAGCCGTTGCTGTTGATGCCAATGTCCACCTGAGGAACATCGGGAGCCGCGTGAACAAAGCGGACCTTGGCCTTGCCCGCCGCGGGTGCGCTGTTGTTGTCCACGAGGAGCAATGGTGCGATGGTTGCGGTGAAGCCGATCGCGGCAACCGTGTAGTCGACGTTACCCTCGATTTGCACACCTGTCGCAGATAAAGCGACACCATTCTGCCCGGCGAGGGTGACGCGGAAGTCGTAATTGCCGGTTGAGAGAGGCACATATCCGGTTGCCTGCGTGAACTGCAAGCCGCCGATGGCAGGAGTGCCATCGGGGAGTTCGTTCACATACACATCAACAGGGGACGTGTTGGGCGAGGCGTGGATGACCCGCACACCCGCTTGCGCGACAGTTGAAGCCGAGACCAAAGCCAGCAAACCAAGAGACGAACCGATAGCACTGATTCCCATGGGAACCTCCAGACACCCGCACGATGAAGACAACGATGCCGGAAGAGAACACGCACGCCACACACAGCGAGCGCGGCTCCGGCGAGATTCGTTACGTGAGTTCGTATGGCACGGGATGCATGAAGTTGTGCTGGTTGCGTAACTTTATGAGAATCAAATATCAATCTGATGCAGCATGCAGAATTTCTCGCAACTTTTCTTGCCGGAACAAAACCATCGCGCATATTGGCCGCCAATGGCCCGGTCTCGATCTTACCCAGGGCATTCCCGAGGTTGATGTGATACCGTCATGCTGCGGTGAATCTGCAATGGTTTGTGCTGGGTGCGTCAGACCATGCGAGACAGACGTCCGCGCGAACTGCGCGTCTGCTGCATGTATGACTGCAGATTGTCGCCCGGGCATTCGGTCTTGGCGCTGCGAAACTCGCGATGCGTGGAGACCTTGGACATTGGCACGCGATAACCGCGCATTTGTGCGGCAATGAAGCCGTCGAGGCAGTTGAGTTGCGCCTGGGTGGGGCGATGCTCCATGAAGTTGCCCATGAGCATGATGCCCAGGTTGTGGTCGTTGGTGTTCGCGACGTGGGCACCCTCGATGCTCACCGGACGTCCTTCCCACACTCGCCCTTCGGGATCGATCACGTAGTGGTACCCGATGTCAACCCAGGTCGGGCCGCGCTCGATGTGAGAACGACGGATGCTGTTGAGGCGTTCGATGCTCGCGTTCCAGCCACGAAGGCGAGCGGCATTCAGAGCGTCATGGTGGACAGTGATCATGCCAACGCCATTCATGGGTCGAGACTGGTTCCACTTGGGCTGTGCTCGGGTCCACTGCGTGCGGGCGATGACCCCAGAAGCGGACTGGCTGGGTGCGGGGAGCGACCGCCCTGTGGGCTGAGGCGCTGGGCTGTTTGTTGGGGGGGCCGGTGGATACCAGACTGTCGCTGTGTTGGCGATGGGCTGGGATGGAGGCTTGTCGGGCCAAACGGGCTGTGGGAAGTCTTTCGTAATGCGCCTGCCACCCGAACATCCTTGCAACCAGGCCATGGCAGCCAGCACCCCCGCTCCCGAAATGGCAGCGCGCCGACTCAGTTCGAACTGGGTTCCAGGCAAATCGGGCAGTGACGAATCGCTCTGTTCGATGGTCTCAGCAGAGCGAGGATGGCGAAGGGGATGGTGCATACTCACGTCCTGTGAGATCGGCCAATTGGGCGTGCTGCCCGCAATTCTGCGCCTTTGGCATCCGGGCCATGGCTGGAATTAGGAGCGTAGCCACGGAAACCCGTGCAATTGCCGCTCGGGCTTCCCCAAGAACTTTGCATGTTCATACTCAAGTGCGCGGATTGCCAGCAGCAAGTCAACATTAGCCCTGTTTATGCAGATTCGGTGGTCAATTGCCCAGTGTGCGGCAAGGGAATCAGAGTCCCGGCCACCCC
>CAYRPC010000135.1:0-8004 GCA_964425995.1 uncultured Phycisphaeraceae bacterium | reverse complement strand
GTGCCAGTTCGATTAGATTACTTCGGCGACGAGGTTGAACGCATCAGCGAGATTGATCCAGACACGCTCGCATCGGATCGGATGGTCGCGGGCATCGAACTGATTGCAGCGGACTTTGGCCAGACGTTGCGGGATGATTCCAATGTGTGCTTTGCGGAGTTGATGCCCGCGGGTTTTATCACGATGCTCGCGGAAACGATGGAGGTGGTTGAGCAAGCGCGGGGGTACTACGAACGAGTGACGGATCCGAAAGGAATCTTCGGGCCTCCGGCTGTGCTCAAGGTGCTGGAGTCCAAGTCGCACGCCATGTGCGAGGTCAATCAGTTTTCGGCGGGGGCGAGCGCAACCGAAGCGAGGGTGGAGTTGCCTTGGGCGAGCGTGCCCGCATTCTCGCAGGAGGCTGGCGAAGCGGTGCATGACCTGGTGATGCTCACGCGAGTGGAACCGATTTCACGCGTGGTCGTCGTGTGTCAGAACGAGGGCGAGCGAACACGGTTTGTTGACTTGCTTGCACAGCATGTGATGGATGAAGCCCGCACCGCCGAAGAAAACAAGGCAGCGAGCAAAGACCCGGGCAAGGCAGCGGAGCGTGCGCGAGCGCTGCAGGCGATCAGCGAACTTCCAACCGTTCCGATGGTGGAAACGGTCGTTGGGTACTTGCACCGCGGGTTTGTGCTGCAGCGTGACGAAGCGGGGGCGACTACCAGCATTGTGTCATTGGCCTTGGTTCCCTATCACGAGTTGCTAGGTCGCTTTGGCGTGCGCCGTTCAGCTCGCGTGGTGCGGGCATCGCGGGCGATGGACACGTTCCTCGACTTTGACGAGGGAGACTATGTGGTGCATGCCGATCATGGCATTGCCAAGTATGTCGGGCTGCGACTGATGATGCCTCGAGAACTGCCAATTGCTCAGCGACGGCTCGATCTCATTCAAGCATTTGACAAGCAGGGATTCGACAAGAGTGGACTAGACAAGAGGGGACTGAACAAAACCTCTCCCGAACCAGAGGAATATCTGATTCTCGAATTTGCGAGCGCGTCGAAATTGTACGTGCCTGCGACCCAGATCGACAAGGTTCAGAAGTATGTCGGCGGCTTCTCCGGCAAGCCGCAGTTGTCGGTGCTGGGCGGGCAGCGCTGGCAGACGCAGAAGGAACGAACCGCCGAGAGCGTGCGCGATCTGGCGGGCGAGATGTTGCGGGTTCGTGCGGCGCGCGAACACTTGCCCGGGCTGAGTTTCCCCAATGACACGCAGTGGCAGCAGGAGTTTGAGGCCGCGTTTGCATATGAGGAGACGCCCGACCAGTTGGCAGCCTTGCAGGAAATCAAACGGGACATGCACGCCTCGCGCCCGATGGATCGGCTGATTTGCGGCGATGTTGGCTTTGGCAAGACCGAACTGGCAATTCGTGGAGCGTTCAAGGCGTGCGAGTTTGGGAAGCAGGTTGCCGTGCTGGTGCCCACGACGGTGCTCGCAGAGCAGCACGAGCGGACGTTCAAGAGCCGGTTTGCGGGCTATCCGTTTCGAGTGGAGAGTATTTCGAGGTTCAAGAGCGATGCGCAGGTGCGGGAGGTACTCAAGGACCTGCGCAAGGGTAGTGTTGACCTGATCATCGGGACGCATCGGCTGCTGAGCCAGGATGTGGTTTTCAACGATCTGGGGTTGGTGGTGGTGGATGAGGAGCAGCGATTTGGTGTGGAGCACAAGGAGTCGCTGCTGCGATTGCGATTGACCGTCGATGTGCTGACGCTCTCTGCAACGCCCATCCCGCGCACGCTGCACATGTCGATGCTGGGACTGCGAGATATCTCCAGCCTGACAACTCCCCCGGCGGATCGGCGAGCGATCGTGACGGAGGTGATTCCGTACAACGCGCGGCGTGTTCAGCAGGCAATCGAGCGAGAACTGTCACGCGAGGGGCAGGTCTTCGTGGTTCACAATCGCGTTCACGACATCCGCTCGTTTGCTGATGACATCCAGCAACTGGCGCCGAAGGCAAAGATCGTCGTCGGTCATGGGCAGATGGGGCCTCACGAACTCGAAGAGGTGATGCTCACGTTCATTCGCGGCCCCAAGGAAGGCGGGGCGGACATTCTGGTCTCCACCACCATCATCGAGAGCGGCATTGACATCGCCAACGCCAACACGATGATCATCCACGAAGCCGATCGCTTCGGACTGTCAGACCTCCATCAATTGCGAGGCCGGGTGGGGCGCGGCAAGCATCGTGGCTATTGCTATCTGCTACTGCCCGAGGATCGGAGCGTGCGAGAAACGGCTCAGAAGCGTCTCAAGGCTCTGGAGCAGTACTCGATGCTGGGAGCGGGTTTCAAGATCGCGATGCGCGATCTGGAAATTCGCGGCGCAGGCAACATCCTTGGCGCGGAGCAGTCCGGGCACATCGCGCAAGTGGGTTACGAGATGTTCTGTCGCCTGCTTGAGGATGCGGTGCATGAACTCAAGCACGAGGAGAAGCCGCGCACGCCCAGCAGCACGAGCGTTGAGATCGGGGTAAGCGGGCACTTTCCCAAGGCGTACATCCCCAGTGACAAGCGAAGGCTCGGGGCGTATCGGCGGGTTGCAACAGCGCGGACTCGCGAGGATGTTGATCGTGCCCGCGTCGATATCACGCAGGCGTATGGCCAACTCCCGCAACCATCAGAGCGGCTGCTTGAACTTGCCGAACTGCGCATCGCGTTGAATCTGCTCGATGTTCGCACCGTGAGCATTCGCGAGAAGGATGTGATTTTTCTGTGCAAGGATTGTGCGATCGTGGCACGAGAGTTGGCCTCTCGGGCGACCACGCAAGTTGCGAAGGAGGCAACGATCACGCCCTTGCCTCCTGAAGAAGGTTCGGAACTGGACATGGTCTACTTCCGTCCGCCCGCGAACACGATGGAGCCAACTACGCTGCTTCGGGTGCTGCGGGCGCGGATGGGGTTACACTCGATACCGGCTGCTGTGCCTGATACAAAGCCGAAAGCCAAGACAGTTCCGGCACAGACTTCGGAGCGTGCCTTGAGCCGTTCGGGAGGTTCCGGCTCTCGGCGCGGTGCGCCCCCTCGCGGGACACGATCGCGCCCGCCTGGTCACGGTGTATAAGCATTGGGCAGTACCAGCGTCCGATAGGGCAGGAGTGCGAACCCTTGGATTGGGCGGGGAGCGGACCACTTGAGGGCTCGGTTTGGGTTTGGGCTCAAGTTCGCACATGGGCTGTCGATATCGCTTTGAAGTCAGGTTGGTGGTGGGGGTGCGAGTATCGCGCGGGTCTTGCTCCGCGCTGGGCGACTGCGTAAAGCAGCAGATTGAGCAGTATATGAAGCATCGAATCAATGTATCTGGTTGGTCCATGGCAGCGGCAATCATCGCGTCGTGCAGCGTGCTAGCGAGCGCGACGGCGCGCACCGATGACCATGCCCACGACGATCATGCCATGCCGGCGACGCACAAGGATGAGCATGCCGCGAAGCAGGCGATGCAGGCTACTCCAGTGGCCAAGCCAGCCAAGGACGACAAGGCCAATCCGTTCAAAGCGGGTAATCGCAAGACTCCAACCAAGGCAGCGGCAATGAACGACGCTCCCGTCGCCATGCATGAAACCAAGATGGAAGCAAAGTCAGCGATGAAGGTTGAGGGGGGGATGGCTGTTGCCAGTCAAGCAGCAATGAAGCCTGCGGCTGGCAACGCCGGAGCAACCCTGACCGAGCCTGGAGCGGTTTTGCCCGACGAGGCGCTCACACTGCTCATGGAAGGCAACGAGCGTTGGGCAGCAGGCACGAGCGTGCATCCGGCGGTTGATTCTGCGCGGCGAGCGGCGTTGGCAGCGGAGGGGCAACGGCCATTCGTGACTATTCTGACTTGTGCGGACTCGCGGATTCCTGTCGAGCGCGTGTTCGATCGCGGCGTGGGCGAGATATTTGCGATTCGCGTCGCGGGCAATGTCTCCGGAAAAAGCGAGACTGGGACGATTGAATATGGCCTGGGGCATCTCAAGACACGATTGCTGGTCGTGATGGGCCATACCAAGTGCGGGGCTGTCGCAGCGGCGGCGAGCAAGGCGGAGTTGCATGGCGCAGTGGGCGAACTCGTCGATAGCATCCAGCCTGCGGTTGTTCGCGCCCAGCGTCAGCATCCTGAACTTGATGCCACAGCGATCACGCCATACGCGATCAAGGAAAACATCTGGCAGAGCGTGTTCGGCCTGCTCAAGAGCGATGAGATTCGCGAGTTGGTTTCCAAGGGTGATGTTAAGGTCGTTGGCGCGGTGTATGACATCGCCAGCGGCAAGGTCGAATGGCTGGGCGAGCATCCCTGGCAGGGCGAACTCATCACAGCGCTCGAGAATCGCAAGGCGGCCGACGCGATGGCAAATGCGAACTCAGGCGAGGCACCTGCAATGCAGCAGAGTGAGATGGCCAGCCAGGACGAACATCGCTGAGAGCGCGGGGATGCGCGTCGGCTTGTTGCGGCGATTGGATGGCGCAGCGGGTAACCATGAGCCGTGAACATCGCAACGCTGGTAGTTATTCAGCGATTGATGGGCAGCGGATCGGCGATCTGGCCAGCGGCCCACGCCTGGACACGGGGCAGCACGATTTCCTGCAGCAATATCTTGGCACACGCAGCGACAGGAATCGCGAGCAAGAGGCCATAGACCCCGCCCAGCACGCCGCCCGCGATGGATGCGAAGAGGATCATGGGCATGCTCATGTCGGTGTTCTTGCCCTGAATCTTGGGAGTCAGGACGTAGTCGTCCATGATCTGCGAGATCACTTGAACCACCACCGGTGCAGCCACGATCCACCACCATGAGTCGCGGAAGTCGCCGTTGACGCTGGGGTTGAGGGCCATCAAAAGCATGGCGACGGGCACTGCGAGCGACGCCGCGTAGGGGATCAGTGTCAGCAGACCAACGATGGGGCCGACGATGAATGCAGCGGGGACACCGATTATCAGATAGGCAAGCGTGAAGAGGACAATCTGGCAGACGCAGATCGTGAGGCGGCCTCGGACAAAGCCAGCAATCACTCTGTCCATGCGCTGGGCGAGCGAGAAGACTCGATCCTGCTGAGCGAGGGGGACAAGTTCGCGGAAGAAGTTGAGCACGCGCTCCCAACTAACGCAGAAGAAGTAGAAGAAGAACAGCGTGAGGAAGCCGCCAAAGAGGAGGGTTGCGATGGAACCAGCAACGCGCCCCAGCGTGCCCAGCGCGCCTGCGCCGACACGGACGGCGCGAGCGCCGATATCACCAGCGTGCTCGCGGAGCCAGTCGATGCCCTGGCTTGTCACCTGGGCGACACTGGAGGAGACGATATCGAAGGGACGCATGTCGTTTGATTCCGTGTCGGTTGTCAATTCTGCGTTGGATGCACTCTCCTCGCTGAGGATGTCGACTTGTTGCTCGGGAGCGAGTTGGGTGGCGGGGGCGGGGGGTGTTGGCGGAGTGATCGTCGAATCTTCCTTGGGCTGGTCCGCGTCTGAGCCCGTCACGCCCCGCTTCGCGCCCTCGACCGCTCCTGCCAGGGCGGCCTTGGCTTCCTGCTGTACGAGCCATTGGGCGAGCGAACGCCAGCGGTGACTGGGTAGTGCAGCACGCAGCGACGCGTCGTCGGGCTTGTCGACAGCCTTGAGCAGTTTCTGGATGTTGCCTGCCTGGTTTTGGACAAAGGTCGAGCCTTGGGCGAGACCGAACGTCAATCCCAGGCCAGCGGGTACGAAGATGAGCAGCGTCGAGATCGCGATGATCGAGAAGGCGGCGAAGGGACGATGCACCAGTTTGCGATTGGTGGTGAAGCGGACGAGCGGCTCGAACAGATACGCGAGCAGCAACGCGAGCAGGATGGGCACGGTGACAAGCGAAAGGCGATAGCCTAGCCAGACCACGCCAACCAGCGCTAGCAGGATCATCAAGTCCCGCAGCGGCTGGATTTGCCAAAGGTGCAGGCGCGACCACGCCGGGGCGGGTGTACCTGCGGTGGCTGATGCGGCAGAAGCGGGTAGGGTTTGCTGTTGAGGCTGGGCGTCTGGTTCCACGCTGCGAGGTTATCGTGGTGAATCGTCGGGCATCGGCAACCGACTTTGGCGGGCGAGCGTGGGCTCAGGCATGAGAAGTCTTGGCGATGCGTGGGAGCAGACAGCGATTTTCGTTTCACTTTACTCGCAAGGGCCTTCGCTATAGACCCGCAGGAATGCATCGATGTCGGCGGGGTCAAAGAACAGGGAGTCGTTATTGAAGTCGATGCTGTCGCAGGTGCTGGTATCGGGGATGCAGGGGCCCTCGACGTAAACGCTGAAGAAGGCATCAACATCGGTGACATCAAAGTAGACGCCATCGTTGTTGAAGTCGATGTCGTTGCAGGTGACTTCAAAGAGGTTGCCCGTGGCGACGACGGCAAACCCCTGGGGGCCGACATTGACAGCAGCGCCGCTCACAGTAATGGTCCAGATGCCCAGTGATGGGGCTGGGATCAGGACTTGCTCGAGGTTGTTGATGGCATCGGCGGAGCCGCCGGTTACAGAAGCGCCGCCGACCAGATAATTACCGACATAGGAACTGGTGTCGGGGGCAGTCACAACAAGGTTCAAGTTGTTGACAACCGGATTGGAAGCACCAGTCAGAGCGGGCGCATCGGTGTATGCGAGCGTGATCTTGAGGGGTTCGCCAGCGTCAAGGACGTTGATGCGATAGGTACGGGATTGGCCTGTATTGATGCTGCGATCGCTCGTGGAACGTGCATCCCAGACCACCACGCGCCGGGTCTCTGCTGGGGTTCGATTAGCGAGGTACAACGCGTTGTCAGCAAGCACGCGCCCCCAGCCTTCACGCGGACCAGGGAACTGCGCCACAGCGGTGAGATCAGTGGCGCTGTTCACGACCATGGCCTTGAGCAACGCACCACTAGGCACAAAAGCGTTGGAAGAGTTAGGCGCTCCGGTTGGGTACCAGCCCTGCGTGAAGTATTGACGCATGAGCGTCGCAACACCCGCGGCGGCGGGGCAGGCCATGGATGTCCCCGTGAGGCTGACGGTGCTGCAACCGGTACTGGCACCAGCGGCATTGATAGAGCAGCCCGGTGCGAGGACATCGGGCTTGCGCCGACCGTCAAGCGTCGGGCCAGCACCACCCTGGCAGAACTCATTCTGGACAGGGGCATTGCGTGATGCACCGACGGCGAGGACGTTCTTGGCATTTTCGGGATTCGTGATCAGGCTGCTATTGCTGGCAGAGAAGGCCAGAAATTGATCTTCGTTGGTCCACATGAAGTTGTCCAGCGCCCGGCATGTGCTGTCGTATGCGCGAGTGGCATCGTTGCCCCAACTGTTGCTGTGAACAAATGCCCCTTGCGTGCGATGAAGCTCGAAGCGGCCATACACGCTGGACTCGCCGAAGGAGGGATAGCCGTTGTACACGGCCCGTGCCCCATAGGCAACTCCTTGCAGGTCGGGATTGGGGTCTGTCGTTGGCGGTGGGTCAATCGGGCCAGCATCGCCACCGATCGCGTTGGCGAGCAGGATGCTGGAGGTGTGCGAGCCGTGGAGAGAGGCGTTCAGAGGGGCGTTGTACGCCTGGATCTTGCGGTGCGTGGGCCCGATGGGCTGGTTGTCGAGGAACGCGCAGTGGTTGGTGTCCATTGCGCTGTCGATGATGCCGCAGATCTGGCCAACACCCGTGAGGCCGGCGGTGTAAACCGCGAAGTTGTCGGGCTGATTGGTGGTGACGACCCAGCGAGAGTCGCGGGTGCTGCGCAGCGTGAACTCGGGCATCGGCTCGGCGAAAAGTACCTCGGGGAGGGACGCGAGCAGCCCCACGCTGGTTGCGGGCAGGGTCACTTGCATGACGAGGTTGTTGGCGACTAACTCCGAATCGATCAGGTGCGTGCCCGGAATGGCTTGAAGTGATTGAGCAAAGTTCGCGGCGGAGGCACCAGGAAAGAGCGTGATGGTGGCACCAATTTCGCCCCGCGAGGCGAGGGCCTTGCGTTCGTCGGTCGCGAAGACTGGACG
>CAYRPC010000134.1:0-8072 GCA_964425995.1 uncultured Phycisphaeraceae bacterium | reverse complement strand
CTCTTCGAGCGCTTTCCAACCCCCGCCGCCTTCGCCGCTGCGACACCCGCCGACATCGAGCCTTTCATCAAATCAATCGGCCTCTTCCGCAACAAGGCCAAGGCCTTGCACGCCGCGATGACGACCCTCATGCAGCACTTTGGTGGTCAGGTCCCGCAAACCATGCACGAACTGCTCACGCTACGTGGCGTTGCTCGCAAAACCGCCAACGTCGTCCTAGGCAACGCCTTCAAGATCAACGTCGGCTTCGTCGTCGATACCCATGTCGATCGCCTCAGCAAGCGCCTGGGCCTTACCCCCAAAGATGCCAACGTCGCCCAGGTCGAAAAGTGGCTCATGGCCCAACTCCCCCAGGACACCTGGTGCGATGCCAGCCACATGCTCATCTTCCATGGCCGTCGCGCCTGCAAAGCCCGCCCCCCGGGTGGCACTTGCTGCAATCATCCGATCTGCGGCGAGTTTGGACGGGCGTGTGAGTTGCGCGCATGAAAAAACGCGGGCATTGTCGCGCCCGCGTTCATGCATGGCTTCATCAACAGTGCTACGAAACTCGCTTGCCTTCCAAGTGGAAGCACTTATATTCCACGCCCGTACGAGGATCCTTCACGAACGAATCCATGATGAGGGTGTTGCGATCCGGGTACATATGCACCTCTCGCATCGTCGTCGAGCACTTATTGATCGGGCAACTATATGTGTACTCCAGGTCCAACCGCTTCCCATCTGGCGACAGCGTCCCCACGCCCGACATGATGCCCGAAGCATGGTTGTCGATCCACGTCGCCACGAACTTCTGCTGCACATTGTCAAAGCCCATCGTCGACATGCCATTGAACTCGCCCATGCCAGGCATCTGCCCGTTGATCTCGGTCAGCGCATAGCGACCGTCCATCGACATCCGCGTCGTTGCCACCGTCGTCATCTCCATGGCTGACGTGTTCGGAGCCATCCACATCTTGTTGTTGCAGTTCCACGTCCCCGCATGCTCAGCCATCCACGAATGCATCTCCCCGGGCATGCCTGCGGCCATGAACGCCTGCATGTCCTGCTCGGGCGAGCCCGCCGCGACCTTCTTGGATGACGATGCACAGCCGCCAATCACCAACACGACTGAACAGAACAGACCAAGCAACGACACTGTTCGACGAAAAGACACACGCATGATGAACTCCGCTCTGTGAGGAACACTCAACAACAAGGCGAGCACGCGCATCGCCTTCAAAAAATCGCCCACCATCCACAATGTTTGGCTGACGTACGGATGAGTGTACCACATTGCAACGACCAAGACAAACCCCTGCCCCCCACCCCCAGATCCATCTTGCCTCCATGCTTATTTCCAGCTCTGCAACCCGCAGCACATTCTTCTTGAGTTGCTTTTGTGGAGATGCTCTCCAGTTCTAACACACCGCTCAAGCCAATCACCAACTCGCTCGAAAACACAGTGAACGCATCTCTTGGCCAGACAGGCTGTGCCCATGTTTTCAGGTTGCGACCGCGCCCCATTCCTCATGCGGTACACTCCTCTTCGCAAGGAGACCACCATGCGCCAGTACGTCGACGGTTTCGTCCTCCGTGTACCCACAAAGAATCTCGCCAGGTATAAAGCCATGGCCGTGCTTGGCAGCAAGGTCTGGATCGACCACGGCGCAATCGCCTACTTTGAAACCACCGGCGATGACATGAACCCTGGCTTTGGCCTGCCATTCCCAAAGCTCACCAAGGCCAAGCCAGCCGAGACCATCGTCTTTTCCTGGATTCTCTACAAGAGTCGCGCACACCGCGACCGCGTGAACAAGAAGGTCATGGCCGACAAACGCATCGCAGCAGCCTTCGATCCCAACAACATGGCCTTTGACATCAAGAAAATGGCCTGCGGCGGCTTCGAGGTGATGGTCGCTAAAGCGGCCCGCAAACCCGTTGCATAGACGATCAGACCACGATCAGACCACCATCGACATGGCGAATCGCGCTTGGCAACGCTAAACTTCGCGGAGTGTTCGCCCGCACATGAACACCTAGTGCCCGTAACTGAAAAGTGCCCGTAGCTCAATTGGATAGAGCGCTGCCCTCCGAAGGCAGAGGTTGCAGGTTCGACTCCTGCCGGGCACGTTTGCCCATGCCACCCCAAGCCCCGCACTCCCCGGGGCCGTTTGCGGGGCTGTATGCGTCGCTAGGAAAGTCGCAATCTCATCCAGATCGTCTCCGGCTGCGGGTCATCGTTGTAGCGTTCGCACTCGACAAACCCCAGTGAGCGGTACAGCGCCGTCGCCGCGACAAACGTCGATTCCGTATCCAGTTTCATGCTGGCATATCCCGCTGAACGCGCGAACGCAATCAAACTGATCGCCAACTCGCGCCCCAAACCCACTCCACGAGCCGCCGGCCTCACATACATCCGCTTCATCTCGCAGACCGGGCCAACGTCTCCATCGCGCAGCCCGCTTGCGTCCAGTGGCCGCAGCGCAATGCACCCCAGCCAATCCTTGTTCGCTGCTTCTGCATCACCAATTGCCAATACAATGCACCCCATCGGCCCGGCATACTTCCCGGGCAGTCCCGCAACCTCCACATCAAATCCCTGATAGTCCAGCGCGAACGGCAGCGACGCGACATACTCCCGGAAGAGCATCGCCGCAACTTCCAGTTCCGCTCGGCTCTGCGCCTGAATGATGGTGTGGCCCGCCGGTGTGTGCCCTGCTGGTGTCTGACCTACTGGTGTCTGCATATCTGCATCGTTGCATGCCAAACCGCAGCACTCACACAGAGTGCATCACGTCGGGCGCGGTGCGACCACCACGCGGCGCTTGAGGTCAGGCACCCATGTCCCGCCCGGCTTCTCGACCGTGATGGCAAACAGCGCAACCCGCCCGACATCGATGCCCGGCGTAATGGGCACGATCACTTCGCCCTGGGCCGTTGCGTTGAAGACCCCGCCCGAGACCTTCTGTTCGAGGCCGCGCTCGTCAATCACCCAGACCTGATACTGCTCGATCTTGGGGTCGTTGGCCTTGAGGCCCACGAAACGCAGATACCCGGTCTGCAACTCGTCGTTCCACACCACATCACCCTGAATATTGGGCTGCTCCGCGGGCGCAGCACCCTCAAGATTGAACGGGCTCCACGCCAATCGAACCGTGCCAGGCACTTCCAGCAACTTGGTGCGTGTCTGCTGCAGGGTCGCCGGATCAATTGGAGTTTCCAGCGAAGCGATCTTCACTTCCGCGTCGCGAAGCTTGGTATCGATGGTCGTCCGGGCCGCCGTCGCGTCCGCCAATCGCTGGGCCAATTCGATCTCGCGATTCATCGCTGTCCGAGCCGCTTCGCCCTGCTTGGCCGCTTCCACGCGAGCGGTTGCGAGCAGCGTCGCATTCTCGCGCACCTGCGTCTGCATCGCGGCCAATTGCACTCGTGCTTCGTCCAGCGCCTGATTGCGCTGCGACAGTGCCTTCTGAGAAACCACGACCGTCACACCCAGCGCGATCAGCGCGGCCATTGAGATCGCCCAGGGAACCCAGCGAGTACCACTATGTCGCACGAGTGTGTCCTTCCCGCCTGCGCCTGAATCTCCAGAGCGTGCTACTCCATATCTTGCATCTCCGGACGCAATGGCCAATGTCTCGCGCCCTGCCAGCGTCTCGCGTTCTGATCGCCCCACGCCCTCGGCCGCGCCAGCGTCAATCGTCAAGACAATCTTCGCATGCAGGTGCGCGGGCAGCGCAGCCAGTTCCACGCCAGCACGGTGTACAGCAGCAGCAGCCACTTCTTCAGCGCTGGGCAGTGCAACATCGTCGCCAAAGCCAGCGGAAGAGCCAATAGCCTGCCCGGTCGCCTGCCCGATACCCAGCCCGATACCCAGCCCAACAGCATGGTCAATGCGTTCTTCGAGCGTCGCCCCCTGTGAGTTGCTCAGTCGAGGATCGTGTGTCATACGACCCTCCCATCTCGGACCGGCCGCGCCAGAACCGTGTCTCGATGCTTCATCGTGGTATCACGCACGCTTGCCAGACCACGATACAGATTCGACTTGACCGTGCCCAGCGGCATCTGCAAGTGCCTTGCGATCTGCTCATGCGTCATGCCATGCACCACTGCGAGCAGTACCACGGATTGTTGCTCCACCACCAGTTGCGAAACCGCCGTCCACGCGAGTTTCGCCTCTTCGTCCAGATCAACCCGCGCAGCATGCGCCGCCAACTGCCCCTCTCGCAGCGTCGCATGCAGATGATCGTCATTTCGCACATGCGCCCGCACCCAATCTATCAAGCGGCGGCGTGTCAGCACCGACACAAATTGCACTTCCTCGCCAAACTGTGGATCGTAATGGCCCGCCTTGCGCCACAGATGCACAAAGACATCCTGCGTGGCATCCTCAGCATCCGCAATCGACTTGGTGAACGAGCGCGAAAGCGACCAGACCAGGCCCCCGTACCGGTCCAGGCACTCGCGCATGGCATGCTTGTCGCCGTCGGCGACGCGACGCAGCAGGCTCGTATTTTTTACAATCGCGACCGGTGTCATCACTTGCCAGACCGAGGAGCCAATGGAGATGCCAAATGGAGATGCCAGACGGAGGAACAAAAAGGAGGACCAAGTGTCGCCCAAGTACCCCTTGAACGCACGTATTCTTCGTATTGGAATCCAAATGGGACGACAAATCAAGGAAAAAAAATATTTTCTACTCTAATTGTGAAACTGGTCCTGGATGCCTCCCGTTCTCAATAAATGAGTAGACTTGAACTTGTGGCATTTCCGTTGCCAAACAGGTTCGAGATGTTTTGTACCATGCCCGAGAGAGACTTTAAGAGAGAAGAGAGAATTATGACCAGAATTGCGATGATCGTCGCGGCGGCCGCGCTTGTGCCCGCCCTTTCCGCCCAAGCCGAACTCGTTTTCGGCGTCACCCAGCAGCAGCGCCTCGTCAGTTGGAACAGCACCGCTCCCAACGCACTCCTGACCGGCGTTGCGATCAGCGGACTCCAGCAAAACGAACAGATCATTGGCATTGACCTCCGCCCCGCTACGGGTCAGGTCTACGCCCTTGGCTCGTTCAACCGCTTGTACACCCTGAACACATCGACTGGTGCAGCCACCCAGGTTGGCGCGGCCTTCTCCACCGCCCTCAACGGCAGCAACTTCGGCTTTGACTTCAACCCCACCATCGACCGCATCCGCGTCGTCAGCAACACCAACGACAACTACGTCCTCAACCCCAACACCGGCATGATCCAGTTGGTCGCCACCAACCTGAACTTTGCCGCGGGCGATCCCAACTTTGGTGCCGATCCCAACGTCGTCCACTCCGCCTACAACAACAACTTTGTCGGTGCCACCACCAGCCAACTTTTCGCACTCGATACCGGCTTGGACATCCTGGTCCGCCAGGCCAACAACGCTGGCACGCTGAACACCGTCGGCTCCGTCAACACCGACCTGACCGAAATCGGCGGCTTTGACATCTCGGGCCAGACTGGCCTCGCCTACGCCGTCGTCCGCGACAACGCCCAGATCCGTTCGACCTTCTGGAACATCAACCTGATCACCGGTGCAGGCACCCAGATCGGCGAAGTCGGCGGCGGCGAGATCATTACCGCCATGACCGTCGTGCCCGCCCCCAGCGCCCTCGCGCTGCTGGGCCTTGGTGGCCTCGCGGTTGCCCGCCGCCGCCGCTAAATCGCTAACACGAGTTTCAAGAACGCAAAGTGACAGGACGCACGCTCTAGGGCGTGCGTCCTGTTGTTTATTCGCTCATCAAGAAAGCCTGACAAGAATACCAGGCAAAGCGCCAATCAAAAAAAATCGCTGCTTACCAACTGCCCACCCACTCACCCATTGATCGCATCCACAGCCTTCGCAACCACCGCATCAATCGCCACAACCTCGCCCTTGTCCTTGCTCGTCCTGAGTTTCAACTCCACGCCGCCGGTGGCGAATGCCTTTTCGCCCAGCGTGATCCGCACTGGAATCCCGATCAGGTCGGCATCCTTGAACTTTGGTCCAGGCCGCTCATCGCGATCGTCCAGCAGCACATCAACGCCCTGCTCGCTCAAGTCCTTGCACAACTTCGCGGCCAATTCCTGCAACTGCGCGTTGTGGACATCGACAATGGTTACAAGCACGTGATACGGAGCCAGCGGCGCGGGCCACACGATGCCGTTCTCGTCATGGCTCATCTCCACGCACGCCGCCATCGTGCGCGACACGCCGATGCCATAGCACCCCATGATCACCATCTGCTTCTGCTGTTTCTCATCCAGCACGACCAGGCCCATCGCCTCGCTGTACTTGGTGCCCAGTTTGAAGATGTGCCCGACCTCGATCCCGCGAGACGCCACCAGCGCGGTGTTCGCTGCCTTCGGGCTGGGGTCGCCCGGCATCGCATTGCGAATATCGCCCACCATCATGTACTTGTCGCTGCCCGTCAGGCCACCGGTTGGAAAGCCTTTGTCCGTTCCATACGCCTGGGCCGTGATCGGGTCCTTGCCCAGGTCACGCTGCCAATTGAAGTGCTTGACGTGATAGTCCCGCTTGTCCCCGCCAGTGACCCAGAACATCGGCTTGTTCTTGGAGGCGTCAAAGGCAACGGCGGCATCGCGATCAACCAGCAACAACACGCCCTTCTGTCCGACCACTGCGCGGGGCGACACGAAGCCGATGGCAAAGCCCTTGGCCTCGGATTCCTTGACATCCGCGAGCGCAACCTTACAGCCCGAGATATCTCGCACCTTGCCCTCGTTCACATCGTGATCGCCTCGCACCACCGCGACGACCCACTCCTCGCCATACTGGGCGAGTTGCTCGGGTGTCGATTGCACTTTGAACACAATCGTCTTGAGCATGTTCTCAGGCTTGACCTTGAGCAACTTGCACACATCCTCGATGCCCGGGCAGCCGGGCGTGTGAATCGCGTCCAGCCCGCCCGAAGGTTCGCCCGCGAAGTAGCCATTCGCGGGAGCCGCGCGCGGACCAACCTCACACTTCTCGACATTGGCCGCGTATCCGCTCACGGGACACTTGAGGATCGTGTCCTCGCCGCTCACGCAGTTCACCATGAACTCGTGGCTCGCCGAGCCGCCAATTGGGCCAGATTCCGCCTCGACGGCGCTGAAGTCCAGCCCGCAGCGCGTGAAGATATTGGTGTACGCGCGATACATCGCGTCGTATGTGTCATGCAGCCCGCCCTTCCCCTCCAGCACCGCATGGAACGAGTACGCGTCCTTCATGATGAATTCGCGGCATCGCAGCAGCCCCGCACGCGGGCGCGCCTCGTCGCGGAACTTGGTCTGAATCTGATACAGATTCAATGGCAACTGCTTGTAACTATTGATGCACCCGAGCATGAGGTCGGTGATGACTTCCTCGTGCGTCGGCGCGAGCGCGTTCATGCGCCCCTTGCGATCCTTCACGCGAAACAGATTGTCGCCATATGTCTCGTCGCGCTTGGTGTCCTTGAAGAGCTCGAACGGCTCGAGCGCGGGCATTAGTAGTTCGCTCGCCCCCGCCGCGTTCATCTCCTCACGAACGATGTCCTGTACCTTCTGAAGCACCCGCCACGCCAGCGGCAGATAGTCATAGATTCCTGCGCCAACGGGCCTGATGTATCCCGCGCGATGCAGCATCACATGGCTGGGCACCTCCGCGTCCTTGGGCGCTTCGCGCGTGGTGGGAATGAGCGTGCATGACCACTTCTGGACCACGCCCACCCTGCGATTGGACACAACCAAACGATGAGAAACTGTCATAAGCCCCCACAGTAGCAACGAATCCAAAGAGTCAGGACCAAGGCCCCACTATGTCGACGTCCGAGCACAAGCACGCAAGCACCTACCCCAAGGCCACCACACGCTCCCCCACCGCAAACACCCGCTTCCCCTTCGTTTCAACCGCGACCCCCGAAGTAAACGAACTGAACGCGGGCATCAGCACCTCCCGCTCACCCACCACAAATGCCGGCAGTTTCATGCGATCCCCGCGCCGCCGCAGTACCACGGCGGGATGCACATGCCCCGACCAGACCACCCGCTCGCGCTGCGCCATCTCCATCCCCGCCACCTTTGCCCCCACCTTTGCCC
>CAYRPC010000133.1:0-8099 GCA_964425995.1 uncultured Phycisphaeraceae bacterium | reverse complement strand
GGCCCCAACCCCATCGCCGGCTTGGACTGATGCCGAACTCGCTCAGCACGCGAATCCGCATCATCACGCCGAGAAAGCCGGAAAAGTCCGGGGGATGTTCGGTGCGATCGCGGACTCGTACGATCTGAACAACCGGCTCCACTCGCTGTGGCAGGACGTCCGCTGGCGAAACTTCGCGGTCAAGGTCGCTCAGATCCAGCCTGGCGATCAAGTCCTCGACGTGGCCTGCGGCACGGGCGACCTGACCCAGGCGTTCGCGCGCCGAAGCGACATATCCAAGGTCGTGGGCCTGGACTTCACGCCTGCGATGTTGGCACACGCAGGTGAAAAACGGGTCAAGTTGAACCCGGATATCGCGAGCAAGTTGACCTACATGGAAGGGGATGCGCAGCAGTTGCCCTTTGACGATGCCTCCTTCGATGTTTTGTCCATCGCCTGGGGCATTCGCAATGTCGCAGACCCGGCGCGGGCCTTGCGCGAATTCCACCGTGTCCTCAAAACTGGAGGGCGTCTCGTGGTTTTGGAGTTTGACCATCCCAGCAATCCGGTAGTGCGCTGGTTCAATGACTTCTATTGCGGCACGATCATGCCCCGCACAGCGACCTGGATTTCTGGTGATAAGTCTGGTGCATACAAGTACTTGCCAAAGTCTGTGAGCACTTTTACGCCGCGCGCGGAGTTTGAGAAGCACCTGATGACGGCGAAGTTCGCAAGTGTGCGTTCCTGGACGCTCAGTCTTGGCATTTGCGTCTGTTATCGGGGCATAAAGATCTGAATTTGACTGATAACACAGATTGGCACCGTACTCACCCCAGCGCAAGACGCGGCGTTTGAGTTATAGGTCGTTTATTTCTTCTCATCCATCTCGACTTGAAAACCTCGGGTCTTCCGATGCTTGCCTCACGTCATTGCGGCTTGTGCTGCATGATCTGGTGGAGGACCACCAGGAACTACGAGTTGGGTTGGCCGCGATGGATCGCAGGGCTGGCTCCCTTTCGTGAAGGAATGACCCATGAGTCAGGTCTGGATCGAGCGACTTTTCGAAGCGCTCACAAACGGAGATCGCGTGCAGGCGAGATTGGTGGTTGAAGCCGCGTGGCGCGATGGCACCAGCCCGCAGGACGCGTTGCTGAACATCTACTGGCCCACCCATCAACTTCTGGAAAAACTGTACCGTCAGGATCAACTGACCAAAGTCAGTTACCATCTAGGCACGCGTCTGCTGCGTTCGCTGGTGGATCAGGCCTCGGGCAAGTTGACGCAGGGGTATCGTAATGGTCAGACCATTTTCGCCTGCTGCGGTCCGTCCGAGGGCGAGGAACTGGCGGGACAGATGGCCACCGACCTGCTCGAAGCCGCCGGCTTTGAGGTCTCCTTTGCGGGCGGGGGCATCCCATCCGACGAAGTTCTCAGCCAGGTGCAAGAGCGCCGCCCGGACTTCCTGGTGCTGTTCGCCAGCGCCGCGAGCGACCTGCCCGGCGTGCGCAGCATCATCGATCAACTCCGTGAAATCAGCGCAGTGCCCAACACCAAGATCTGCGTTGGTGGCGGCGTCTTCGCGCGAGCCGAAGGGCTGGCGGAAGAAATGGGCTGCGAGTTGTGCGCCCGTGACCCGATGGAACTGGTCGAGTTGCTCACGATGCCCGAAGTCACCCATGGCGACATAGGCGACCTGCGCATCACGACCCGTCAGGCCAAGCCCGCGAAGGCGAAGGCCACGACACGCCTGCGCAACGCGGCGTAAGACGAATCGCATTCTCCTCTCTCTTGAACCCGCTGCGACCTCGTCACTCCAAGGTGACGAGGTCGTTGTGTTTACGGACTTTGATCCGTGAGCAGTTGGTCCGAATGCGCAGACCAAGGTCGGAGCGTCGCTACAAAACCACCGGGTTCGATGTATTGGTAGTCATGTTGTATAGGTTCATGGTTGTGAATAGCCGATTCACGTGACGTGGACGTGATTCAGCAGTTCATCGCGCAATTCTCGAAGCACGAGATGGCTCCGCTCGCACTGGGCCAACTCGCGGTACTACTCGCGATCTTGCTCTTGCTGGTAAAGTGGCTGTGGATATCCCGGCTTTCACCCGTGCAGCGAGTGCTATTCAAACTCGGATTTATCACGGACCCCAAGCCAACCGAGAAGACGCGGCGCGATGCGTGGGAAGTCATAGGACCGTGGAAGACCTTGCCGGGCGGCATGCATGCCCTGCGGTGGGTCGCGAAGGGTCTGGTCACGAAGCGCCCCATTCAGATTTTCGAGCACGGGACGGAACTGCGGGGCGTGCAGGGGACGCTGCCTGGCTTTGTCATCTTCGCGGCGGGTGTCAAGACGCAGTATCGTGGCGCGACATACACGCCGACGGCGTTTGATCGCGAGAACGGCGAGCCAGTTCTTGAGAAGATACCCGAACAGTCGGGAGAGACGTTTGAGCGGTACTTCCAGACCCGCCTCGAACGGAGCGACCTCGACGAATTGGTCCCGACGCAGACGATTCAAGCAGTGCTGCTTGGCCTGCCACGCTGCTGCCAGGTAGCGATGGGCGAAGGGGCTGTGTGCATCGGCATCGATGCGCGGGTGGCGCGACGCGAGTGCAGGGCGATTCTGGCAAAGTTGGCATATCTGGCGGATCTGGTCGATGCGACCGCGCCGGAGGAGAAGGCCAAGCCGGTCCAGCGAATTCGCGATCCCTTTGATCTCAAGAACCCGCAGATGGACGAAGAATCGTTCACGAACACGGGCGTGCGCAAGCGCGTGGCTTGAAAGCATACAACATGCTGAGCGACAGACTCGCGTAGTGATGGAGATCGCACGCTGTGAATACGTCACTGGCGGCGCGTATCCTCGCGCATGACGACCGCCACGCCCACCAACGCTCCCTGCGTCCTGATCATCCGCGATGGTTGGGGCATGAATCCCAATCCGTCGCACGATCCCTTCAACGCGCTGAAACTGGCCAGGTCGCCGGTTGCCGATCGGTTGATGCGCGAGTATCCGTGGACACTTATCAAGACATGCAGCGAGGACGTGGGGCTGCCGCCGGGCACGATGGGCAATAGCGAAGTCGGGCACCAGAATATCGGCGCGGGGCGAGTCGTGCCGCAGGAGTCGCTGGTGATGACCAAGGCGTGCGAGCATGGCCTGCACACCAATGACGCAATCAAGGGTGCTATCGAGCGATGTGTCAAGGAAAATCGCTCGCTGCACCTATTGGGCATCGCGTCGGACGCGGGCGTGCATGGTCAGCTCGATCACTTATACGCGATCCTGAAAGCCTGCAAGACGCTGGGACTGACTCGCAACGTGTACTTGCACCTCTTCACGGATGGACGCGATACGGGGCCTTACACAGGCAAGGCGTTTATCGAGGCAGTAGAAGCACAGTGCAGAGCCATCGGCGTCGGCATCATCGCGTCCTTGTGCGGGCGGTACTACGCGATGGATCGGGACTACCGTTGGGAGCGGGTCAAACTGGCCTTTGATATCTTGACGCGTCGTTCGCCCAATATCTCACCGGGCCAACCCACATACGAAAACGCAAGTCAGGCAATTCAGGCCTACTACGACGGACCAACAAACAGCAGCCAACAAGGCGACGAGTTTGTCACACCGCGCCTGATCGCGGGCGGCGCGACCATCAAGGACGGGGACAGCCTGATCTTTTACAACTACCGGGGCGACCGTCCTCGGGAGATTTCGGCTGCCTTCTGCTTCCCCGATGACAAGTGGGTGAAAGTGAAGCCCAGCCCGGATAGCGGGGTTGTTGGATTTGATCGCGGGACAAAGCTGAACCTGCACTACGTCACCATGACCGACTATTGGGAGGCCCTGAGAGCGCACGTGACGAGTGTTGCATTTCCCAAGCCGCCAAAGATGGTGCACATCGGGGGCGAATGGATCAGTTCGCTTGGTCTGCGACAGTTCCGGTGTGCGGAGACGGAGAAGTATCCACATGTAACGTTCTTCTTCAACGACTATCGCGAGGAGCCGTTCACGGGCGAATCTCGCGAGATCATTCAAAGCCCCAAGGTCGCAACCTACGACCTGCAACCCGAGATGTCTGCTGCGGGCGTGCGAGACGCGGTGCTGCGCCGGATTGCCTCCAACGAATGCGAAGACATGATCGTCGTCAACTTCGCCAACGCGGATATGGTCGGACACACGGGCAAACTGGACGCGGCGATCAAGGCCTGCGAGACAGTGGATGCGTGCGTTGGCGCGATTGTCGATGCGACATTGGCCAAGGGAGGCTCCTGTGTGGTCTGCGCCGATCACGGCAATTGCGAGCAGATGTGGGACCCAACCACCAACGCGCCGCACACGGCTCACACGCTATACGACGTGCCGTTGATTCTGGTCAGCCCCAAGCACAAGGGCGTGATGCTGCGGGGAGATCAGGTAGCGGCAAACTGGACCAATCCCGCGGCAAGGACGCAACGTGGACGATTGGCGGATATTCTGCCCACGATGCTGCACTTGATGGGGATCGAGCAGCCTGCTGAGATGAGCGGCCTGACCCTAATCAAGACATGATTCAAACTATGATTCAAGCCATGAATCAAGTAAACTGGTCAAGTGCAAACTGAGCGGCAAAGCCCCCGGCGGCTACCGCTGCCTGGCTCCTATCCTCGCGCATGCATGTGCTCGCACTCACAGTTCTTGCTCTGGCTACCTTGCCCGGCAAAGGGGCCATCGCGGATGTTACGGATGGGGCCCGCCTTGACTTGTCGCAGCCGACGAGCACGAGCGATGGGGCCACTCTATCGAACGCTGACCATGCGCCTGGCGTTCAACTTGCAGATGCGATCAGCCGCTCGCCCCGCTGGGGCGAGGCAAACTCGACTTGGTTCACGTTCGGCGCGGGCACCTCATCCGACTTTGATGAGTTGAGCGATATCAACGTCACGGTGGCATGGTCAAAGTTCATCTCGACCGACTTCGAGATGATCGCCGAGTTGGCAGTGCGCGAGTTTGACATGCCTGGAGACGACCAGATTGGCATCAATCCGATGATCGTCTTCAGGAAGCACTGGGCGTTGGACGACGATCGTGACTGGAGTTTTTACTTCGATATCGGCATCGGCATCCTGATTTCAGCCGACGACATCCCCCAGAACGGCACGAGTTTCAACTTCACACCACGGGTGGGATCTGGTTTCACGTATCAACTCAGCGACGAATGGCGGCTCATCGCCGGCCTGCGCTGGTCGCATATCTCCAACGCCCGCGTCTTTGGCGATGACGACAATCCATCCAGCGACGGCGTGATGTTCAGCATCGGACTCAGCACGTCCCTCTATAACCTGTTCAACTAACCTGAACAAATGGCCCTGCCCTCGCACGCATCTCCATGACCTCACAACGCAAGCCCAAGTTCCATCCGCTCCTCGACGCACCACTCTCAACCGTCGCTCGCCTGGCCATGCTGCCGATTGGAGTGATGGGCTACGAACGAGCCATGCGGGCGGCCGATGCGCTCAACCGTGTATACGTCAAGGTTGACCGCAAGCACTACAAGCGAGCGCTGGCCAACCTGCGCGATGCGTTCCCGCAGTGGAGCGATGATCAGGTGCATGCGTGCGCCGTCGGCTGCCATCGCCACCTGCTGCAGTTGGGCGTTGAGTTTGTCTACACGCCCCGATTGCTGACGCGCGACGCGATGCAGCGGCACATGCTCTTTACCGATATGGCCCCGGTGCTGGCGAGCATGTTGCGCGATCGCCCCACCATCCTCATCACCGGGCACATCGGCAATTGGGAGATGGTCGGATACGCGGTCTCCATGCTCGGGTTTGAGATGTGCGCGGTCTATCGCCCCCTCGACCTTCGCGGCATGGACCGCTGGATCAAGAACAGTCGCGAGTCCAAGGGCCTGCGCCTCATGAGCAAGTTTGGTGCCGCGCGGGGCGTGCCCGAGGCCATGCAGGCAGGGTTTCCCGTGGCTCTGGTTGCGGACCAATCGGGTGGTGATCGTGGTGTCTTCACTCCCTTCTTCGGACGACTGACGAGCACGTACAAAATGATCGGCCTGCTTGCCATGCGCTTCGGGGCCACGATCACGTGCGGCGTCGCTCGACGACTTGAGCCTGGCGATGTCACGCCTGGCGGCCCGTGGGAGAGCACGCTGATGGCCCATCGCGAGGTTGCTCGGCTTGAGGATCCTCGCAACGACCTGCGATACGCCGTGGAGGCGACCGACACGTTTGGCCCCGAGGATTGGCAGGGCCAGCCCGATCCGCTGTATTACATCACAGCGCGATATCGACGTGCGATGGAGAACATGATCCGGCGCGCACCCAGCCAGTACTTCTGGATGCACCGTATTTGGCGCAGCCGCCCGGCCCACGAACGAATGCAGAAGCCCTTCCCGGATTCACTTCGCGCGAAGATGGCCGCCTTGCCCTGGATGACAAGCGAGGATGTCGCGGCGGTGGTTGACCGCAGCGAGCGCGACGCGAAGGACATCACCCGCCTGCAACGAGCGTGAGGTGGTTCCAGCCGCAGGCTTTTCATGCAAACCTTCGCGGACTCGTTACATCATGCCTGACACTTTGGACACCAGACTGTCGTGCGCTGCGCGATCAGCGCGGATCGAAGTAAGGTGCCGCAAGAGAGGCATGGAGCACCGCCCCGTCCATAGACTCGGTGTGTTACCTGCGACGTGCCCGCCTTGCCGTTGGCATCCAGATAGTCACGCATGCTGCTGCCGCCCGCTGCGATTGATTCTCGCAGGACATCCCGGATCATCGCCGCCAATCGCTTACATGCGTCGGGACGCAGCCGCAACGCAAGCCTGCGAGGCGAAATGCCAGCGCGGAAGAGCGATTCGTCCGCGTAGATGTTCCCGACTCCCGCCAGTACACTTTGATCCAGCAATGCGGCCTTGATGGCACGCTTGGATCCTGCAATCGCGCGACTGAGTTCCTCGCCTTGCACCAGTAACGCGTCTGGACCAAGATGCGACCAACGACTCGCACGCAAAAGTTCCAGCGACGGATACGACCAAAGCCCGCCGAATCGGCGTGGATCACGAAAGAGCATGATTTTGTGAATCTGATCGCCAACGCCGTGCGTGATGTTCGCTTGATCGAGCATCCATACCACATGCGTGTGCGTGCGCAGCGCTTGCTCACGGTCGATCTCGGTTGGCTCTTGAACAAGCACCTGACCCGACATGCCCAGGTGGACGCACAGGGACGGCCCTTCCTGGGTTTCAATCGCCAGGTGCTTGCCATGGCGATAGAGGGCTTTGATGCGGCACCCCGCGAGCAGACACTCGGGCGAAGGTGCCACGCTCTGTAGTTGCATCTGTCCGATTTTTTCGTCAGCATTGCCGAGACTTTCAAAGCACTCGCAGACATCGGCACGATGCACCAGCACATTAATTACACGCGCAGCCAGCAAGTGCGGCAGCAGACTCTGGCGGAGCCGTTCAACTTCGGGCAGTTCGGGCATGGCGAATCCTAATGCGCCAACGTCACGACACGTATAACACCAGTACGACACAGGCACTGCCGCCGCACAGCAAAAAAACATAGAAACAGAATCATCGTTTCTGCTTCCGCAGGTCAGCAAAGAAACGTTTCAACACATCGCTGCACTCCTGCTCTGCGACACCAGCGATCAAGTGAACGCGATGGTTGAGCCGTGCATCAACCAGCAGATTACCAAGTGAGCCTGCAAATCCGCCCTTGGGATCCTTCGCGCCATAGACCACCCGCGGGATGCGGGCATTGACGATCAACCCCGCACACATCGCGCATGGCTCCAGTGTCATGACCAGCGTGCATCCTTCGAGCCGCCAGGAGCCCAGAGCCTTTGCTGCCTTCAGGATCGCGATGTATTCCGCGTGCGCGCTGGGATCCTGGTCGATCTCTCGACGATTGAAGCCCTCGCCCAGAATCTGGGCATCGCCCTTGAAATCAACTCCATAGACCACCGCACCCACCGGAACCTCACCGATCAAGGCAGCCTGGGCCGCGAGTTTGAGCGCGCGGCGCATCATGGTTTGATCCGTCGCTGTCGCATCCTCCGGGGGATGCGGTGCGGGGATGCTCGCGCGTCGAGCGAAGAGGCGACGAAGGAGTCCGGGGGGGGGGGG
>CAYRPC010000132.1:0-8167 GCA_964425995.1 uncultured Phycisphaeraceae bacterium | reverse complement strand
GAGTGGCCTGGGGCGTGGGGCGATTCGGGCGGCGATTGATCCTCGTCCGCCTCGTCCTCAAGTGCGGGCAGGTCCTGGGGCCCGCCATCCGCATGCTCAAAGTGCATCGTGTACCCCTGCCTGGGTACCAACGCTGGCGTGCTCTCGGCACGCTGCTTCACACCATCGTCATCGTCGTCCACGACTGGATAGACCCCCAGCGGAAACTGAAAGTCGCCCCCGCCATGAGCGGGCAGCGAAACGCGAGTGATGGCAGGATCAACCTTGGTCCGGGGCACGAACACAGGATAGTGAGGTGGACCGTGCCGGGCGGACTCGTGCCGATTGGTGCGGACATGTGCCGACAGGTACTGGTCGGTGGCCGCCCTTCCTGCTCGCGTCGTCAAGACCTTGAAGCCTCATACATTCAATCATGCCTCGGGGCCAGATTGATCCCACCTGTCCACGCTGCGGCTATGACCTTCAGGGCCAGGTTGCCGCGTGGCACCCTGCTCATACTGAGGCAGCCCCTGTCGAGTCCGCCGCCTGTCCGTTGCTGGGCACGTGCAGCGAGTGCGGACTCATCTTGGAGTGGAAGTTCGTACTGCGTCCTTCCCTCCTGGGTCCCTCGTGGTTTGTCGAGTCGCCCAGGCAAAGTCGTGGGCGCTGGTCTGTGCCCAAGACCTTGCTTCGGCTGGTGCGCCCAGAGCGTTTCTGGCGAGAGGTACGGCTTGAGCAGCCTGTGTCGTGGCGCCAGCTGAGCGTGTTCATCGTTGGCGCATTGTTGCTCGTGCCCCTCGCGATGACGGTGCTGGTACGGCTTCAGTTCTTGATTGCATTGCTGCTTCGAGGAGTATCGCGAGCCTTCGAACTCGATATATCTGTGTGGTTCAAGGTCAGCGAGGCGTTTCGCAAGTCCTGGGATAGCACAGTCGGAATGGCTTTATATGTACAATTCGTATCTTTGTGGCCGTCATGGTTTGCCGTCGCGCTCGCCACTTCTCTCATGTTTGCGTTCATGCTTGTGATCCTGCCACACAGTCGGCGTGTATCACGGGTGCGGCTGGCTCTGGTCGTGCGGCTCTTCGTCTACTCGCTGGCGTGGCTGCCTCTGATGTTTGTTGCCGCATGCTTGTATGGACCATTCGCAGCCTACGTCAACACTCATGAGTGGACGATCGATGACTGGAACTATGGTCGAGGCGTTCGAGCAATGATTCCGATTCCGACCATCTCAGACTGCTGGAACTGCCAAACGCACATTTCCTGGCACACACTGATCCTTGCGTGGCTGAGCTGCTATTGGTGGTTTGCGCTGCGTGATGGCCTGCGTATGCGGCACCATCGCGTCATATTCGCTTGCTGCGTTGTTCCAGCAGTGCTGGTCGGGGCGCTGGTCCTCATCTTCAATCCAGTCAACCTCATGTGGGCGGTCTGATCAGTCTGCTCCGTCGCTCCAGTCGACCGCTCGCGCGGTTTGGCTCTTACCATCCTCCATGGCCCACGACCCAATCACCGCCGGCACACTCGCCGAACTCATCAAGCATGATCCCGCCATTGGCGAACTGGTCGCAAAGGAAGCCCAGCGTCAGACGACCACCATCGAGTTGATAGCGAGCGAGAATCATGTCTCCGCCCCCGTTATGCACGCGATGGGCACGTGCCTCACGAATAAGTACGCCGAGGGATATCCCGGTGCCCGCTACTACGGCGGCTGCGTCTTTCATGACGACATCGAGCGCATCGCCATCGAGCGAGCCTGCAAACTTTTCAACTGCAAGTTCGCCAACGTCCAGCCCCACTCGGGTGCAACGGCCAATCAGGCCCTCTTCTTCGCGTTCCTGAATCCGGGCGATGTGTTTGCAAGCCTCGTGCTCGCGGATGGCGGGCACCTCACCCATGGCCTCAAAATCAACATGTCCGGCAAGTGGTTCCAAGCTGTTCACTATCCGCTTACCTACGACGCCGCCTCGCCAAACTTTGAACGCATCGACTACAACGCCGTCGAACGCGTCTGCCTCGAAGCCAAACAGCAGCATGGCGACAAGTTCAAACTGCTCATGTGCGGCTACTCCGCGTATCCACGGGTGATCGACTTCGCCCGCTTCCGCGCAATCGCCGACAAGTGCAACGTCATGCTCCACGCCGACATCGCGCACATCGCGGGGCTAGTCGCCAGTGGCGTGCATCCCAGCCCTTTCCCGCATTGCCACCTCGTCACCACGACTACCCACAAAACACTTCGAGGTCCTCGCGGCGGTCTGTTCCTCACGAACGAGGAAGACCTCGCCAAGAAGTACGACCGCGCCCTCTTTCCGGGCATTCAGGGCGGCCCCCTCATGCATGTCATCGCGGCGAAGGCGGTCGCGTTTGGCGAAGCCCTTCGCCCCGAGTTCAAGACATACTCCCAGCAAGTTGTCAAGAATGCCCAGGCCCTTGCTCAGGCCCTCACCCAGCGCGGTTTTCGCATCACCAGCCACGGCACCGACAACCACCTCATGCTCGTCGACCTCCGCACCAAGAGCGCCGACCTCATCGGTGCCGATGCCGAAAAATGGCTTGAGCAAGCCGGCCTCATCTGCAACAAGAATGGCATCCCCCAGGACCCGCGCCCGCCCAAGCAGACCAGCGGCATCCGCCTGGGCACGCCCGCGACAACCACCCGCGGCTTCAAAGAACCCCAGATGCTGCAAATCGCCGCGTTCATTGATCGCGTGCTCTCTAGCGGGCTCAATGGCCCCGAGGCCCTTGCCAGCGAAGCGGCCAAAGTCCGCGAGGAAGTTCGTTACGTCTGCGAGCAGTTCCCGCTTCCGGCGTGAATACGTACCGATATGCAGCGCAGCCTGTGCCCGCTCCATCGATGTCGTCGGCTCTTGCGACTATCCGGTCTGTGCGAAGCCACTCGTGCAACAGCCACACTCGCACGAGACATATCGTGAAGGTCTTCACGCTTGATCCGTCGAGGCCACGTCAAACCGCCCACCTTGCGACTTGGCTATCTCGCCACGCAGATCGCTGTAAGAAAAAAAGCAGTGTCGTGCTGGTTGGATGACCAGCACGACACTGCTCAATGAGATCACGACCAATTGGATTCAGGTCGCTTCAGGTCATTGTGTGATCCTGAAAGGTCTGAGTTTTCAACGCCGACGGCGCAGTCCCACCAGCGCGGCCAGCCCAAGCACGCCAGCGGTGCCGGGTGCCGGAACCACAACCGTGAACAGCCAGTCAGTCGCTGCAATATGCTCGATCTGGCCATTCGCACGCAGGTATGACAACCAGCCCCAGCCCGAGATGCCCGTGAAGCCGCGGTGTCCGAGGTCGTTGTTCTCATCGCCCAATCGGAATGAGTGGTCAAACGTGCCGCGCTCGTCCACCAAGTTGATCGTGTCGTTCAATGGCGTCAGGATCGTGCCCGAGTTGGCATGATTGGTCGTGTCGACCCAGGTGTCATCGTCACCAGGCACGCCAGAGACGCCCAGCGAGTACGTGAAGTTGATGGTGTACAAACCGTTGTACGCGTCCGCGGCGTACGCGCCGCCGATATCGCGCCCGCCTCTTGAAACGCCATAGATGCTGATCGAAGAGGCCGTCACGTTGATCCACATCGATGAGCCTGGTGCTTCAAAGTCGAGCGTGAAGATGTCATGCCCGCTCGTCACATCGTACAACTCATCGAACCGCGCGCCGTAGGGGGGCGGCAATTCGGTGCCATCGGGATGATTTTCAAGTTTATAAACACCCGGTGCCAGCGAAGCACCTTGTGCGTCCGCCGAAGCACCAACCAACAGCCCTGTCGCGCACAGCGCGCTCACGCTCAATAGTCCTTGACGCATTGCTCTCTCCTCTATGAACGATTGCAAAGCCACGAGAACGGGGCTAATGTAATCGCTTGTCCTCTCGCGAGACCGGCAAATTCCGCGCCTCGACGTGAAAAGTATACCGCAAATGCGTGTGCAGGTAAACGTTTTCATACCAAATATGTGGTACTCTACACCCGATAAAACAGGCAAAATTATGATGGAGTCTTCGCTCCCTCATTAAGGTGATCGATCCGAGAAGATTTGCCTCGGAAAATCAGAACAGATTTTTGCCTGTGCGATGGTGCGGCTTTGCGGCACTATGCCGTGCAGTTTGGTGCGCGCAGCAAGAGCAACTTCGACATCGTGCGATGTCGAGGCAAAGCATTCGGTCTGTGGCCTGATTCTGTCTGCTGCATCAGCGAGCGCAGCAAGCAATCGACGTACTGCGGATTACAGTGCGCTGGGCAGGCCCATGCATCGCCGCCATGTGCTGATCTGGCCCAGGTGCATCATCGTGTGGCCCAGAAGCAGGAAGTTGATCATGCTGCCAACTGTGGGGAAACGGCCCCGGCGGGATTCGTCGGCGGTGATGGCGATCAACTGCTCATCCTTCGCATGGGCCATCGCTTCGATTGCGAGTTTTGCGCTGCGGAAGTAGTGTTCGCTGACCGCGCTCCATGCGGGGTAAATCGTGCCTTGGGGATCGTGGTGACATGGTGCCCCTGCCTTGAACAGTTCCTCCCAGCTGGCTGGCGCGCGAATCCCTTCGGGCGCGGGCAGTTGCAGGAGATCGCAGATGCGCGCAGGGTACAGGCCCAAGTGCGCATACACGAAGAGCGGCGTGTTGCAGTCGAAAACGCCATCAGGTGAGCCGGGGTTTTTCGGCTTGCGAGAGGCGATGTTTGCCTCGATGCCCTTCGACAGCGCTTCCGCGTAGCCCAAGGTGAAGTGTGCTCCAGATGTCAGGACGGCGACGTGTGGGTTCATGGATGCCTTTCTAGTCAAGTGTGTCATCAATACGGCGCGGCGGTGCATGGGGTCCGCGCGTTTTCTGATGGGATGCCGGTTTTTGTCTTGTGCGTGTCGTTCCAGCAGAAGGCGCGGTTATTGGTCCAGTTTATTTATCAGAGCTTGCGGGTGCATCAGACCTGCGGGTAAAAAAAGCCTCACCTGTTCGTGTCAAGGCCGAAAACTCGGCTATTGCAAGCGTTGTCAGAGCCACCGGTGGCGGGCGGTAGCGTTGCGCATGGTGTGCGCGGCGGGCTTGGAAAGAGTCGCATGGACCATCTGCTTAGTTTTTTTTCGCTGGTTGGCCCAAAGTCGCGCAGTTAGGCAGACGACACAGACAGACGCGTGGTCAGGCGGATGTTCCGCCGGAAGGAGCCGCGCAGGTCCGGCAACGGTATCCAGCGGTTCTCACCCCTAGGGGCTTAGCCCCGTATTGATGCGAGGTTGAACACATGGCGAGCAAGCTCCTGAACCCGAAGAACGTGGCAGAACAGAACAACATGGCGAAGGCCGCGGTGCTGGGCGTACTGCTCGCATTGGTGGCGGGCAGCACCAGCGCAATTGCGCAGGACTTTCAACCCGTGCAGGATGAAGGCAACAGCCCCGAGATGGAGGCACCAGCACGAACGCAGTTGTTCGTCCCGCCCGTCGATTCCACAACGAACACGAACAGCGCCCCGCTGGATGGAGAGAGTGCTGTGCGCGTCGACGATAACATGACTGTCGACCTACACGTCAAGGACGAGGATTTAGCGAATGTGCTCGAACTGCTGAGCATCCAGAGCCAGAAGAACATCATCGCGAGCAAGGATGTCAATGCTCGCGTGACTGCGAACCTCTATGGCGTGACGTTCTATGAGGCGCTGGACGCGATTCTCAACGTCAACGGATATGGCTTCATCGAGGAAGGCAACTTCATCAAGATCTACACCCTCGAAGAACTCCAGAAGATTCAGGCGTCCAACCGCCAGAAGATCAGCAAGGTCGTCAATCTGAACCATATGGCAGCGGTTGACGCCGCCGAGTTCGTCAAGCCACTGCTCAGCCCAGAGGGTCAGATCAAGGTCAACAGCAAGGCCCCGGCCTTCGCGTCGTTCTCGGAAACCCCCATCGGCGGCGAGGACTATGCCAATGGCAGCATGCTGGTGGTCTACGACTTTGAAGAGAACGTGGCTCAGGTCGAAGAGATGATCCGTCAGATCGACACCCGCCCCGCGCAGGTGCTGGTCGAGGCGACCATCCTCCAGACCCAGTTGAACGATGCCGTGGCTCTGGGCGTTGACTTCAGCGTGGTTGCGGATATGGACTTTGGCCAGCTTGCCGGTGGTCCGCTCAGCGCTGTCGCGGGCTTGATCTCACCCCCAAGCGCGACCAATCAGGCCCCCGCCGATCGCGGCGGCTCGGCGGTCGTCGGCAATGTCGGCAACGTTGCAACTGGCAACGGCGGTCTCAAGATCGGCATCCTGTCCAATGACATCGGCGTGTTCATTCGTGCCCTAGACGAAGTGACGGACACGACGGTCTTGAGCAATCCCAAGATCATGGCGCTCAACCGCATGAGCAGCCGCGTGCTGGTCGGTCGCAAGGTGGGCTACCTGAGCACGACCGCGACGGACACGAGCACGACGCAGACCGTCGAGTTCCTGGATACGGGCACGAGCCTGTACTTCCGGCCCTTCGTGACCAACGACAACATGATCCGCATGGAACTCAAGCCCAAGGTCGCGGAAGCCGCGATTCGTCAGGTGACCGACATCGGCGGCAGCGCCGTGACGATCCCCGACGAAATCACCAACGAGATCACGACCAACATCATTGTGCGTGACGGCCAGACCATCGTGCTGGGCGGTTTGTTCCGCGAGAGCGTGACCAGCACCCGCAAGCAGGTTCCGCTGCTGGGTGACATCCCGATCCTGGGCCATGCGTTCCGCGGTAAGGAAGACACGACCAGCCGCAATGAAATCATCTTCCTCGTGACGCCCACGATCCTCAATGACTCGACGGTGACAGAATCTGGAAACCGCGCTGGCGAGTACGTGAACACGATCACCGCTGGTGCGCGTCAGGGCGTGCTGTTCTTCAGCCGCGAACGCCTGACGACGAACCTGAACCTCGAAGCCGACCGCATGGCCCGCGAGGGCAACTCGGAAGGCGCGCTCAACAAGATCGAGCGTTCGCTGACGCTGAGCCCCGTGCAGCCCGAACTGATGCAGTTGCGTGAGCGGATCACGGGCCAGAAGCGTCCGGGCCTCAACCGCAGCTTCCTGGATCGCGTCATCAACAAGGAAGCATCCGGCAGCCTTTTGCAGGTCAAAGTCGACGAGGAGTTGATCTCCAGCAACGACCCGCACATCGAGCCGACTTGGAAGGTCGACAACACGCAGTATGACTACATGATGCCCGACGCGCAGGCCAGCGCCGAGCAGGCCCAGCCGACGGTCGAGATCAACGGCGAAGCCGGCCTGAGCAGTTATGCCCAGAACGCTGCTTCCCAGGATGCAGTGGCGACCAACGATGCTGCTGACTGGAACAACAATGGCTATCAGGTCGCGGTGCCCACGACCCTGAACCAGACCTATGCCCCGCTGACCGATGAGCAGGTACAGCAGTTCTTCATGAGCCCGACCAATCGCACGTATTGGCAAGGACCCACCGGTTTCGTCCGCAACATCACGGCGTGGAACCAGTTCGTCGCTCAGTGGCAGGCAGAGCACTCGGGCAGCACGGTGACGACCGCGCCAGAGAATGACGGTCAGTAAGTTTTTCCAAGATTGATTGCAAGGCCCGGGCGCATGCTCGGGCCTTGTTTTTTTTTTGCCCCAATCCGGCAGTGTCCAGGGAATCGCTGCGGGGGACTGGCTCCCCAGTCCATCCCGTGGTCGGGGTTGCGACTATCATCTCACCCACGCCCGCCTGAAAGCGGATGGTGGGTGCAGGAGTGTGTGTCGTATGCCGAGTGATTCGCGGATTCGGGTCAAGCGTGTGGAGAACGTGACGCACGTCGAGTTTCTCGATCGCAACATCCTGGATGAGGCCAACATTCAGTTGATCGGGCAGGAGATCAGCACGTTGGTGGACGGGGAAGCCAACCCCAAGTTGCTGATCAGCTTTCAGGGGGTCGAGCACTTGTCGAGTGCTGCGCTGGGAACGCTCATTGCCATCAACACGCGGGTGAGGAACCGATCGGGGCAACTCCGATTGGCGAACATCGATCCGCAGATATACGAGGTCTTCACGATCACCCGGTTGAACAAGTTATTCAACATACACGGGACGACCGACGAAGCGATGAAGCTGTTCAAGTAATGCAGAAGCCCCTACCCGGTGCGGTGTGCGCCGGGTCTGTTCGTTTATGGACTTGGGATCGAGCAGTGCGGGGG
>CAYRPC010000131.1:0-8319 GCA_964425995.1 uncultured Phycisphaeraceae bacterium | reverse complement strand
TCGGTCCTCTGGCGTGTTGCCATGTGCGTCCGGGCCTCTTGTCCACGACGGATTGACACCTATGACCAAGTTTGCCCGTTTCGGTACGACCGTAAAGCCCCGCATCACCAACACCAACAAGCACGGCAACGTCATGGTGGACTGGAAGGATGTGGAAAACCTTCGCAAACTCATGAGCCCCAACGGCAAGGTCCTGGGTCGCAAGCGCCTCCAGACCAGCGCTCGCGAGCAGCGGCTGCTCAGCCAAGCCATCAAGCGAGCTCGATTCATGGCCCTGCTGCCATATACCAGTGCGACGATGTAGGACTATTGTAAGTCGCGCTGCCATACTGACCGCCCGGACACAACTCGCCCGTAAAGAGCGCCTGTTCAGTCTAGCGGGGCAGATTCCCTGCTCAATTGCCTTGTCCTAGGGCGACTCTTGATGCTCATCCACAAAACGATGCGCTGATCAGCCGAGCCTGTCCGGATCAATCGGAACATGCTCGGCTTGTCATGACCATCGTCCTAGACCGCTGTGAATAAGAAGTATTTGGGTCGTTGCCAATCAACGAAGCCTTGTTGGTTTGTGCGGCGGCACCCAGACACAGTTGCCCGCAATGCTAACTTTGGTGGACTGTCGCACCTTGCGTGACTCCTTGTCAGCGCCACAGTCACGACCGGATGCCATTCGGATAGCATTGGCAGCCCGTAGGAATGAATCGCCAAAAACATCGCAAAAGCCCAGGGATCTGCTTGAGAACCGCAGGGCTGCGCGATGCGTATGGTCGTACGAGCGCTCATGTAGGGCAGCACGTATGTGCTGAGCAATGATGCACGATGGTTGATACGGATGTCCCATCTGGAACGATGTCCGAGGCCGAACCGGTCTATGGAGCCTCACGCGCAGTGGATTCGCGCGAGGTTGCAGCACGCCGGTGGGTTGCGGATCATGGCGACATTCTTTGGAAGTTTGCGATAGCACGGACGAAGTCGCGGGACATTGCCGAGGAGATCGTGCAGGAGACAGTGCTGGCTGCTATGCAGGGCTATCAATCGTTTGCGGGCGGCTCATCAGAACGCACATGGCTGCTGGGAATCGCGGCTCATAAAATCGCTGATTACTTCCGGCGCGTACGGCGAGCCCAGTCTGCTAGATTGCCAGCGATCTCTCCAGATGCGACTTGCGTGTGCGCCACATGCCGCGGCATGTTCAACAATAAGGGGATGTGGGCGTGCATTGCGGGCAAGTGGCCCGAAGTTAACCAGAGCGAAGCGGAGAAGATCGAGCAGACCAAGGCACTCCTGGCGTGCATCGATGCGCTGCCGCCCGGACAGAGCGAAGCGGTCTGGCTGCGAGATATTCTGGGGATTCCTGCGGGTGAGGTGTGCAAGGCCATGGGCCTTACAGATACTAATCTTTGGTCAAGGATGCATCGTGCGCGTATGGCGATGCGATCGTGCCTTGAAACCAAGTTTGGCCTGCGTAAGGAGAAGGTCCAGTGATCCGGTTTGTACGGGATATGGTGCGTGTGCTTTGTTCGCCATGCCGCGATCATGTGGCGCTCTTTAGCCAGCAGATCGACACCCCGCTCTCCCGCGGAGAGACCTTTGGCTTGCGCCTGCACATCCTGTACTGCGGCGGTTGCAGGCGGTTCATTGAGCACCTCCGGCACATGCAATCTCTGGGGCAAGTGCTGGCTCAGCAAGCGGAGAACCAGTCCGGCCTTCCGGCGGACGTTCGCTCGAGAATTCATGCCCGCCTTGCGAAGGCAACCAAGAAAATCTAGATCAAGTTGCAAGGCGCTGATCGTGAACGCGACTCACTTTCGTGAACGAGTGACTTGAAGAGACCGACGGTCTTGGTTGAGTCACTCGGGCAAGACTGCGTGCAGGGCCACTGGCTTTGGCATGTGGGGCGAGAGACGCACGCTGAACAAGTGTGCGACCCCAGACACAACAAATCCTGTTCATTCGGCCAATGTGGGTCGCGTGCTATCACTGACCGCCAGGTCGGTCGTTGTTCACTTATTAGGAGTTTTAGATGACCGTTCACAGAAATCGAGTTTCAATCTCCCTGATGATGATGGCCGCGTGCGCCGCCATCGCTCATGCCCAGCCCGTCCAAGTGCGCGTCACCGTCCAGAACCTGGCACCGGCGAATAGCCTTTCATTCGCCCCGCTGCGCGTTGCCTTCAACAACGGCACATATGATGCGTTCAACAACGGCACGACGCCGACCGCGCCGATCATCTCTATCGCCGAAGGTGGCAGTGGCGCTGACTGGTTCCCCGCCTTTGCCGCCGCTGATCCGACGGCAACGCTTGGCAGTGTGGTTGGCACCGCTGGCGGACCACTGTTCCCCGGTGTGACTGCTATCACTGAATTCACTGTCGATCCCTCGATCAACCGCTTCTTCACCTTCGGTTCGATGGTGGTGCCCAGCAACGACCACTTCATCGGCAATGATGACCCGATGGAATACATGCTGTTCAACGCCGCAGGGCAATTGAACATCACCACTATTTCCCAGTTCGGAAACGAAATTTGGGATAACGGTTCTGAGACCGAAGACCCGGCGAACGCGGCCTTCCTGGTCGGCGGTGTCAACGCCCAGCGCACACCACAGAACGGCGTTGTCAACTTCAACTTTGATAAGCTCGATGCCTTCAACGGCCTGACCACTGCGGCGGGGTACACCTTCCAGCGGCAGATCGGCGCGGACGACGAAGTCTACCGCATCTCCTTTGAGATTGTCCCCACCCCCGGCGCGGCGGCGCTCCTGGGCATGGGTGGCCTGCTCGCGGCACGTCGTCGGCGCAACTGATTGGCTTTGCAGATATCTCCTCACACACGGCCCCGGCCCACGCTGGGGCTGTTGTCATTTATTTCCAGCCCGGCAATGCGCGGACATAGGGCGTGCTCTGGGGCGAGGTTTTGGTGCAACTGCTCGATGCTACTTGCACTCAGTCTCTCCCATCATCGCTTCGCTTGGTCTGGCGCCTGAGTTTCTGTGCCGAGTTCCACACGACCAAGAGCAAGCGGACAGCTATCTCCATGTTGTGCAGGCTCAAGGCCCTCGCCATGAAGGGGGTATGGTCGGAGATTGGTAACATGAGCGTGGGTTGGTTTGTGACCTTTATGTGATCTGACATCTGATTGGACATCGACACACGAGCATGAAGTCGGGCCAGGTTCAGGCCGATAATTTAGAATACGACCGCACCAAACCGGGTCGCGCGATCAGCATCGCTCCGCTTCACAAAGCCACCGTCATGAAGACATCGAACACCATTATGCTCGATTCACACTCAGGTGTGGTGTCGCCCGCTATCGGATTGGGTGCGACACGCACCAGGGAATCACGCCGGCGCATGATCGCCGTCGCCATTGGCGTCCAGGCTCTGTTGCTCGCAGCGGGGTGGATGTTCACCTTCAGCGAGGTGCGGTCGCGGGTCGGAGAAAAGTTCAAGGACCAGATTGTCGACACCAACAAGGCGACCGCCGAGGCTGTGAGCAGTAAACTCGCCGAGCGGATCACCGGTGCCATCACGTATGAAAGTGCCGACTGGGAGACTGCGCAATCGGTCATCGAGAGCCTCCGCATGCCCGCTGGCGGCTTTGCCTGCATGGTGGACGATGATGGAAAGATCCTCTGCCATCCAGACATACGCGAGGAACCGGGCCTTCGCGAAGTGCGACTGGGCACCGAGCGACTGGCGGACGATGCTGGTGGGAAGACGACAACGCTCACCGATCTGCCGCGTACCGGCGTCTCCACGGGCCAGGTCGTCTTCAACGGTTTGGTCATGCACTATGTCGCGACGACATACCTGCCTGGCATGAAGGCCCGCTTACTCGTCCACCAGCCCGAGGAAGGACTGCTCAGCGCGGGCGAAGCATCGACCACTGGCCTGCTCTGGATCGCGTTGGGCATCGGTTCTGTGGTGCTGCTTTCAACCGGGCTGACCACCGCCCGGCTCATGCGTCGCCATGACCGCCAACTCGAGAAAATCAACACCGGGCTCGAAGGCGAGGTAACGCGCAGGGTCGATCAGGCCATGACTTTCCGCGACTCGCTCATCCTCGGGCTCGCGAAACTGGCCGACTACCGCGACACCGATACCGGCACACACCTGGAACGGATTGCCGAGTACACCGAACTGCTCGCTCGGCAGTTGCGGGCGACCAATGCCGAGATCGACGACGCGTATATACGCTGCCTGCGTGTGGCATCGTCGATGCACGACATCGGCAAAGTAGGTGTCGAGGATGCCGTGCTTTTGAAGCCAGGCCGGCTGACGGACGAGGAGCGAGCAAGGATGCAGCGCCACCCGATCATGGGCGCGGACACGCTGCTGGCGATCCGCGAAAAAATGGGTCACGATGATCTCGTTGAGATGGCGATTGTGGTAACACTCGAACATCACGAACGCTGGGACGGGAAAGGCTACCCGCTGGGCATCGCGGGCGACCAGATCCAGTTGCCCGCCCGCATCGTGGCGCTCGCGGACGTGTACGACGCGCTCACAAGCAAGCGCGTCTATAAAGATGCCATGAGCCACGAGGCCGCCGCGGCCAACATCGTGAAAGAGAGCGGGACGCAGTTTGATCCGATGGTGGTCGATGCGTTCGTGTCCTGCGCGACCAAGTTCGCCGAGGCGCGATCGCGGCTGCAGCCGACACAGGCAGATGCGCCCGTCGTCAAACTCGCGGCGTGAGCGGCACGACCGAACGTGGCCAACAGTGAAGTGCTGCCCCCGCATTCGTCTGTCGCACTCAATACGCCTCGTTGAAGAGAACACAGCGACCCGGCCTCCGCCTTCGGCGATCCGAGCAGACTGTCATTGCTGGCAGTGACTACCAATTCAACTTGGTCGAGTGGCTCTTGGGCGGAGATGAACCCCCGGCAAGGGGCGGCAACAAGGAATGAATCAACGAATGGGAGCAGCCAGCATTGTGGATTGCTCTGGCCTCGACTAAAAAGATGGGTCAATTGCGGGGGAGGGGAGCACTATCTCGCGGACAACCCTGTCATGGTTGAACGCTACATTTGATGGACATGCGTGATTACACCCTCGCCCAGAATGAACTCGTTGAGTCCCGTAAACTCCTGGGAAATCCATCCATTGACGCACGCATGAAAGTGGTCACTGATGTCTACTGGTCCCACTTCGGCTTCGACAAGCCCGGCCTTGGCCGTGGTGTCTCATGGTGCGGGTTCTATCGGCGCGATCAGACGGACGAGCCGGGGCAGGAGATGACACTGGTCTGCCGCGAGCCCAAGCCCGCGTGCAGCCCCATTGGCCTAGAAGGCATGTGCGGGCGCGGATGGAAGGAAGAGGCTTCGTATGTGGTGCGGGACGTGCGGGTGCTGGGGCCCCACTACATCGCTTGCGATCCGCGCGACCAGAGCGAATTAGTCATTCCAGTGTGGGATGCGCGGACCGGCACGAACAACCCAGCATGCTGGGGTGTCTTCGATGTCGATAGTTACGACATTGGATCGTTTGACGAGGCCGATGCTCGCGGAGCGATCGCGATGCTGGAAGCGGCTGGGCTATTTGACGCGGGAACTGCCAAGGCGATTCGCGTCCTGTGACAATGACTTTCGACGTCACGAGCGGCTTGCACCGCAGCGCATCTTTTGGCTGAGAACCGCGTGCTTGATACTTGCAAGACTACTTGCACGCAGCGCATACAGTCGGTGATGCGGGTCCGCATGCCCGGCTCGACAGCCTCGCAGAATTGTTGGAACGATAAAACTAGTTGCCCAAGGCAGACAGAACGCACGCCAAGGACCCCACATGATCAAGATGATCAAGATGATGAACATGATCAACATGATGAACATGTTGAAGACGATGATAAACACAATCACCATGACACCCAAGAACCCAATCCAGTCCGAACTTCCCAAATTCAATCTTGCCCATGCCCCAGCCATGCTCGCAACGTTGCTCGTCACAGGACTGGCGCACGCGCAAGGCACAGGCGGCGGGCCCACCCGCTCAAACTGGAACCCGATCCTCACCGTGGTGATCATCATCGCCGGCATCGTGTTCCTTGTGATTGTCGCCTTCGTCCTGCAGTTCCTGAAACTATGGATTCAGGCCCAACTCTCAGGCGCAGGCGTCAGCATCATCGACATGGTCGGAATGAAGTTCCGCAAGGTGAACCTCGAAACCATCGTCATCAACCGCATCCGCGCGGTCAAGGCGGGCATGGAAGTGCCTACCAACGCCCTCGAAACCCACTACCTCGCGGGCGGTCGCGTCAGCAACGTAGTGAGTGCCATGATCGCCGCTCGCGGCGCACGCATCGACCTTCCCTGGAACCTCGCAACCACCATCGACCTTGCCGGACGAGACATTTTGGATGCCGTGAATACCAGCGTCAATCCAAAGGTGATCGATTGCCCCGCCGCCAACGGCCCACGCGCAACCATCGACGCTGTGGCCAAGGACGGCATCCAACTCAAGTGCAAGGCACGCGTGACGGTGCGGACCAACATCGGCCGGCTCGTCGGCGGTGCAACCGAAGAAACAATCATCGCTCGTGTGGGCCAGGGCATCGTCAGCACCATCGGCTCCGCCGTCGATCACAAGCAGGTGCTGGAGAACCCCGATGAGATCAGCAAGAAGGTGATGAGTTCAGGCTTGGACGCGGGCACGGCCTTCGAGATTCTCTCCATCGACATTGCAGACATTGACGTGGGCGACAACATCGGTGCCAAGTTGCAGACCGACCAGGCCAACGCCAACAAGCAGATGGCCCAGGCAGAGGCCGAGAAGCGCCGTGCCTTGGCAGTCGCCCAGGAACAGGAGTTCAAGGCCGAAGAGCAGAAGAACCGAGCGACGGTTGTGCTGGCCGAAGCAGAAGTGCCCAAGGCACTCGCCGAAGCCTTCCGGGCCGGACGCCTGGGTGTGATGGACTACTACAAGATGCAGAACGTCCAGGCCGACACCAGCATGCGAAGTTCCATCGCAGGCGGCGATGGTCAGCGGTAAAACCTGTCCTCTGCACTGCTCAATGAATCAATGTCAAAGAGGCTGGACACACGTCCAGCCTCTTTTCATTTCGATTATTCAAGTACAAATCAAATCATCACGTCCGCGTTTGACCAACATCGCCCTTGAAAAAGGAGAGTCAGGGTCGGGGTCAACCAGAGTTTGCTCACGATCCATGCGGATCAGTATCCCGAATTGCGCCGGTTCTGATCGCCCAGCACCGCGCCGCCCAATCCACCCAGCAGCGCGCCCGCCGCGGCACCCTTGCCAGCATCGCCTGAAAGGCTGCCCAGGCCAAAGCCCACGAGTCCACCGAGCGCCGCTCCGCTCAGTGCGCCCTCGCCACCGTTGTTGCAGCCACCAAGGCCTGCGGTCACAAGCGTGCCGATCGCGAGGATGACTGCGGAACGAACGATGCGGGACTTGGTCGTGCGTGCGGAACTGGTGATTCTCATGGCCTTCTCCTTCGACAGATCGAGACGTGCTTCGACAGCGTGCTGCATTGACTCGGGACTATGGGTCGCTTGAATGGTTGTGCCCTACGCCGACACGGTTGTGACTTCACAAGAATCTCATCCACTCCAAAGCATGCCAACCTGCGGACGCTTTTCGTAAGTTTGGACGCACAAACTTACGCCCGGTTGCAGGCTTTGTTTCGGAAATCCAATTTTGTTTGTATTCCGTTAGTTTTTGCGCATTGGCTTGACCAACTCTACCGATCACTCAATCAGACGACACTGTCCTTTGCACGCGGTTTTAGAAACCCCAGACTACCGTCCGCCCATGGCACAGAAAATCTTCGACTCAGCAGTTGCGGCGTTTGAACTGCTCAAGCAGCAAGGCGTGATTCGCGACGGCATGACCGTCATGGTCGGTGGCTTCGGGCTGTGTGGCATTCCCGAGCATCTCATCGTCGCCCTGCGAGACACGGGCGTGCAGGGCCTGACCTGCGTCAGCAACAACGCGGGCGTCGACGACTGGGGATTGGGCCTGTTGCTCCAAACCCGCCAGATCAAAAAAATGATCTCCAGTTACGTGGGCGAAAACGCCACCTTTGAAAAGCAGTTCATCAGTGGCGAACTCGAAGTGGAGTTCAATCCGCAGGGCACACTCGCTGAACGAATCCGAGCCGGCGGCGCGGGCATCCCCGCCTTCTATACCGCGACCGGCGCTGGCACGATCGTCGCCGACGGCAAAGAGACCCGCGAGTTTTATCGACCCGCCGATGGCCTGTGCGGCTGCACCATTCCCGGCAAGGGCTTCGCTGGCCGAGACTTCAAGACAATCGCAGTTGGTGGAACTGGCGGAGCGGGGGCAACGGGGGGAACGG
>CAYRPC010000130.1:0-8366 GCA_964425995.1 uncultured Phycisphaeraceae bacterium | reverse complement strand
GGAGCGGGGTGGATGTGCTGGAAGCGGACACGTCTGAATGCTAGTCGCACAGGAGTTGGGGTTGCGCAGAATTCGCGCTGAGGGAGCAAATGGATCGCCTGATTCATGTAGATTCATGCATCTCTTCGTCGCAATGACGGCACAAGCAGGACACTCGCGGCGACTGGAAGATTGAGTTCGCGTGCGACGCGGCGGGCATGCTGGATTTCAGAGGCCTGGATGGAGAGGGCCTTGCGGGCTCGCTCGAGCAGGACTTCGTCGCGGGTAGCGAGGGGAGTGGCTGATGTCGGCGTGGGAGCGATAGTGTTCGGGTTGAGGCTTGTGAGGTTGGGCCGCTGGGGCTGGGTGGTTCGGAAGAGTCGGGGGCGCAAACGCTGCCAAAGCACGCCCGCGAGCAGGAGCATGAGGCCCGCGACAAAAAGCGAGAGGGCGAACCAGGGGAATGTCGGCTCGGCGATGGTTTGTGGTGGCGAGGCAGTGCCTGGGACTTGCTGCACTTCAAGTTTGATAGCAGGGACGGGGGCGGGGGCGGGGGCGGACGCGGGAGTGGACGCGGGAGTGGACGCTGGCGACTGGGCCTGATTGCGTTCTACAGCGGGGTTCGCTGCTTGAGCAAGGGCGAGAATGGAAGTCATACTGGGATCCAGAATTGGAGCCACATTGGGGGTCACATTGGGGGCGAAGAAGTCAGACATCAACTGCCTCCTTGGCAACGTAAGGCAGTGTGGTAGTGGTCGAGGAGACGATGGCAAAGGCGAGTGCCCGGCGCCGCACGCGCGGATCATCGTCGAAGTTTGCGAGTTCAAGGATGCGCTGCGAGAGTTCTGCGTGGGCGGCGCGAACGGGATCGGGCGCATGCGTGAACATCGGCAGCGTGCGAGAGGCCAGCCAAACACCGGCGAGGCGATGCTGTGGTGCATCCGCGGCCAGCATCGCACGCAAGTCTTCTCGCCAGGATAACGCGGCACGCGCGAGGAGTTGATGCTTGGGCTCGGTTGTCATATCGCGAGCATCGGCAAAGGCCCCGAGCACGCATGCACGAATGGCGCTGGCTCGGACGCGATGATGCGGGTCGGCTTTGAGTTGGGCGAGTGGTGCTGCAAGCGGGTGTGAAGTTATTGGGATTGAGGGACGGGGTAAAGATTGGTTTGGAGGTGGGGGTGAAGGTGCGGGTGAAAGTTGTGATGAAGGTTGGGATGGGCAATGACGGGCGAGGGCATCAACTGCGTTTGCGCGCACCCGGGCATCGGAGTGGGCGAGACAACTGGTGAGGACACGTTGAGCGGTTGGGCTGGCGACATGACCCAGCAGCGCAACGGCGGTGGCGGCGATGCGGGCATCAGTCGCCCATGTGCGGATGGCAAGTTGCAGCAACGGCTCTTCGACATCGTTCCAGGCTTGCAACAGGCGTGTGAGTCGCAGGGCAGTGGCGAGTCGCGCGGGGTGAGCACTGGAAAGTAACTCACGGATTTGCGAAATGGAACCGGCGCGGTCTTCTGCGAAGCGGCGCAGGGCGAGCAGCCTGCCGCGAGGCGTGTCGTCCAGCGCATCACCCAACGCACGTTCCTCGCGAGCGGTTGCGGCGCTCAGGGCGGCATGGGGAGAGCGGTGAAGTGATCGCAAGGCGCTGGCCAGATTGGTGGTAGAAGTGCTGGCCGGAGTACTGGGCACTCGGGAAGTTAGGTCGGTGGCGCTTGCTGGTGGTAACGAACTGATCGTGGCGCGGCGGCGAGTCGTTGCTGCACGCGCATCCTCGTCGTTGAGCGCTGCGAGCAGGGCACTGCGAGCAACCGCCCGGTTGGGATCAAAGATCAGGTCGTGGGTGAGGGAGGCCACCCCACGGCGGATCAGCGAGAGACGCACGGTCGCGTCCTCATCAAGCAACAACGGAGCCAACGCGGCCTCGCGCGTGGGGGCATCAATCGCGATGCTTCGAGCCCACGTTGGCAGCATGCGCCTTGCGGTTGGTGAGAGCAGATGCAACTCTCCCTGACGGGGCATTGCGGAGCGCTCGGGCAGCGAAGGTGCCTTTGAGGACGGGGCGTTGGCGGAAGCAACTGTGGAACCGACAAGGGAAGCGCGAGCAGCACGGCGCGCACCACGCACCACGACGCGGCGCAGAGACATTGCCCTTTGGGGTCGTAGCGCAAGGTGCGCCGACTGGAGCAGGGCTTCGTGATCCAGTGTGCCATGGGAGACGGAGAGACGATTCGCGCAGGCATGGAGCACCACGCTTGGAAGATCAGGCTGGCCCAGCCACTGACATGCTCGCAGACGTGCGACGGGCGTGCGTGAAGTACGCACGAATCCTGCGAGTTCGGGGAGGCAGGCGTGGGCGCGGTTTGTCAGGATGGCCGAAGTGCGACCCATCGCTCCGCTGCTGGACATCCACCCGGCAATCCAGGCAAGATCAAGCCATACCAGGCTGGCGAGGAGGGCACCGCGCGGGGTGGGCCGCGTGGAGTTTTGCGAGCCCAACGCTGTGGCAATCGTGGTATCCAAGGTGGTCATCGCGTCGGGACTCCAACGATGATTCCATCCCTGCCAGGATGGGCCAGGCAGCAGCCCCTCGCTCTGGAGCGCAAGGGTCATCCATTCGGGGCGGCGCTTGGATTGAGCCATCCATGCAAGTGCGAGCAGCGCGTGCTGAGCGGCGTGTGCGGTGGCACCGTGCTGGAGAGGCGTGACCAGAAGGTCGGCGAGGGCGGGATCGCCCCGGTCGATCACATACTGGGCGATGCCCGCCTCTGCGGGCGAGGAGAGCGCAGCAAGACGCCAACGCTGAGCATCCATGGGATCGGCATCGCTGGCAAGCGAAGCGGCGCGAGTGGACTCGGGAAGGCGATGCCATATGCGCAGGAGCGCGACGCGAGCGGCATCGCTGGCGTTGGGTGCGTGCTGCTCGCCGACGAGACGCTGCCAGAGCATGCGGGGGAGGTCACGCCAATGTGTTCGCATCGCAAGCCAATGCTCGCGTAAGGCTACTTGTCTGGCGGGTTGATCGTGCGGACCAATTTCGTCTGCGGTCGCGAGGCCATACTTCACGCGCAGGGCTCGAACGACATCTTCGTGTGTCGCGGGCGAGGCATTATTGACGGGGCTGGTGATACGGCTGGTGACACGGCCAGTTGCTGCCGACGAAGCGCCTTGCCCAATCACCTGCCTAGCGAGGGCAACTTCGAGCAAGGCAGGGCCCAGCAATTCACTTTCTGCCAGGGAACAGATGGCTAATGCGCCGCTCAGGATGGATACCTGCTCGAGGGGATTGAGGTGCTTGAGGGCATCGAGGCGCAGACGGAGCAACGCGGCATCTTCGCGAGAGAGTGGCGCATGGGCGATCGCATCGGGCGCGGATTGCGCTTGGTGGGGAAGGCCCAAAGGGCGATCATCGCGGGGAGAGAGAGCGCGACTTGTGGAGGGGGAAGCGTGGCGGGCCATGACTGTCTGAGGCACGAGAAGGCGCGGATGGATGGAGTATTGGACGGATTGAGAATAGGTCGTTGGGTCGCCAGCGGTCATCGTCCTGACACGCACGAGCCCGTGCGTCGGCTAACTGGATGGGTCTTGTCGTCGAGCGTTGCGGGAAGCACGATCATTGTCATACAGACTTGTTGAATCATCCAGGTGGCATCCACAAACCTTGCGCCACCGACAGGTTGTTCGTCCGCTGGCAACGATAAAAAAATCTGATTCAGTGCAAGATTCTCGCGAGATATGGAAAATCAGGCTAGACAGCGTTTGCATTCGTTGTATATTGGAGTTGGCCTGCTGTTGGGGCGTTGCGAAAGCGTGATGTCGCTGTGGCCGAGCGTTGGACCACTTGTGTGAATGGGCGGATGCGCTGACCATTGATTTCTATTGGCCTTTATTGGCCAGTATTGATCTGTTTGGTTGGTCTGTTTGGTTGGTCTTGACATTCACTCATTCGTTCTGTTGTGCGTGCCAAGCGCCTTGATGTGTTCAAATTGGTGTGTTCAAACGAATCGTCGGTTGTCGTTTTTGCGCGTGCCTTGCGCTGCATGAACGGCACGACACGCGAACGCAGGACGCGATGCCTGGGCACAAGGACCCGGGCCGCTCGCCAGTAGAAAGGACACGAGCATGCAGGATGCAACCAACGTTGGAGATGGCTGTTGGGGTGACCAGGTGGCTTTGCCGCGGAAGCAAGCCGGGATACGGCTTGGCGGACTCAACTTGCGTGAGTATCACTCATGAGTCTGCTCCCCAAACCGTCGGTGCTGCATGCATTTCAGATGGCGCTGTATGACCAGGAGATGCCGGTTGATTGCATTCCTTCTCAGGGTCGGCGCGCGATTGCAGATAAGGACTACCTGCTGGACGCGTCGGTGATGTCGGGCGGGCACGTGCTTCGATTCGAAGTGCGCGATGCCACGGTCGTCGAATATGTGACGGAGTTTGACAAACTCTTTCCCAGCGCCGGGCTTATCACTTCGTTCTCATGCCCGCAAGAGCGCGACTACGAGCATCGCTTCCCGGTCCATTCGGTGATTCCCTCGCAGAGCGACGCGCGTTCCCTTCGCGGTGCCAGGCCCCCGACTGCTCCTGGCACAGTGCTCTACATGACCAGCGTGCAAACCGAAACCCTGCCCGAGAGCCTGTACACCTCGACCTTCCGCGAACTGGTCGAATTTGGCAGGCAGACTGGAGCCCTCATCCACATGTGGAAGGACGGGACGGGCGATTGCCTCAGCATGGTTGACATTCAGCGCTGCGCAGGGCAGGCCCACGCGCAGACCTTTCACATGCTCGCGCAAGGCGGCGTAGTGCTGCGGACGCAGACGATTTTTGAAGTTGGGTGATTGCTGCAATCCCCAGAATTCGGGCAGCAACGCGTCTGAAGTTGCTCTGACTTGAGGCTGGCACTCTCCTGATGGTGGGATTTGCCAGCCGAGGGATTTGGGCGTATCGTTCAACCCTGCTTGGCACCCCCAACCGCCAAGCGGGAATAGCCCTGGGCGCGTGCCGGAGTGGACAAACGGGGCAGACTGTAAATCTGTTGGCTTACGCCTACGGGGGTTCGAATCCCTCCGCGCCCACTTGAGACCCCTTGCATGACAGGTGCAGGGGTTTTTTATTTGTTGCGTAAGGTTTAAGTGGTATGGACTTGCATCTGAAAAAGTACGAGTCCCGCATCAACCACCGATGCAAAGACCTGTGCCATGCGTTCATGAAAGCGTGTCGGTACACTGCTCACAGCAATTCACGACGCTAATCCAGTTCAGAGCTATCCAGCCTGCGAACCCAGTGTTCGCCGATGACCGCTCCAACTGAGTGTATTTTCATGTATGTGAAACCATGTTTAATTACAAATTGAAGAATTATTTTGGGTCGTGACTAGCTGAGCGGGTTGTCTCGACACAGTTTAAGCATGGCATGGTACAGGTCTTGGCGGCGGTGGTTGTAGCGGAACTCGCATTCTTTCAAGTGGAGGTAGAAGGTGCTTGGGTGTATGCCTCGGAACCTGGCGAGGCGTGTCTTTGCGTATCCCCAGAAGCCTTCGGTGGCGGGCCCGGCGGCGCCAACGCCACGCCCAAGCAGATCAAGATCCTCCACGGCGACGACACCGTCGGCGTCGATGCCAAGTTCATCGCGCGCGACACCGAACTGGGCCTCGCCTGGCTCAAGGTCAATGCCGCGCCCGCCACGCCTTTCCCCTTCGTCGACTTCTCCAAGCACGCACAGGCCAAGGTGGGCGACGAACTGTTCGCCGTTCGCAAGCTTGGCAAGTTCTTTGGCCAAGCTTTCTCCATTGCCGAGGGCCGCATCGCTTCCGTGGTCACCAAGCCCCGCACCCTGATGATCCCCACCATCGGCCTCGCCACTCGAAGCGAAATCGCTCTGCCCCTCTACAACACCGCTGGTCAGGTTGTCGGCGTTAATACCTACATCCTCCCCGACGAGGACGAGATGGCTGGCGGTTCTGATGCCCTCAAGGGTGCAGAATACGGCATGATCCTTCCAGCCAAGGACGTGGTCGAAGCCACCACCAAGGCCCTCGAAAACGCGGCCAACACGCCCGCAGCAGCATCCGGTTCTGACGATGCTTCCAAGCCCGAACCCGCTCCAAACCCAACCTTAACCCCCGCCGAAGGCCAGCCCAAGTAAGCAAGCGAATCCAGCGAGTGGTCGGCACACTCGCCATGATTTGAAATTGATAAAGGCAAGACCAGCCTGGTCTTGCCTTTTCGTTTTTGATGCCTGCAGACCGAAGTGACGCACACCTGCGTGGATCACCATCCGCAACGCTCAATCGCCCAAGCCGCCCCCGCCAGTGATTTCAGCGCCAACGAGAAATTCTTCGATTGGCAGTTCAAACTCTTCAAACCACCGCTCGATAAAGTCGGGCACGCCATTCTCGTTCTCGTCCAACCACTCCATCTCTTCAAAGAGTTCATCGATTGGATCGGTGCCATCCTCGTTGTCGGGCGACACATTCTTCAGGCCTTCGTACTGCCGCTTCAAGAGTTCCATCAGCTTCTTCAGTTCCTTGTCCAGCGCGACGGTGCGCGGGGTCTTCTCGATGTTCTCGCGAATCCTGTCCATCGTATCGAGTATCTGCTCGACCTTGTGCGCGATTTCCTCTTCGATATCGACCGACGATGTGCCTTCTTCGCCCGGGTCCTGCGTGTCGCCATCCGAGTTCTTGTCCACCGCCGGCTTTTCGTAGAACTTGATCTTGTGATGGAACACGATGACATGGACGATTTCATGCACCAGCGTTTTCACAGCCAGGTTCAGCCGCCCGTTCGCGTCGCGGAAGACACCGTCGACCAGGTTCTTGGCGAGGGCGGGACTGAGGACAATCAGTGGATCATTCCGGTTTTGATACTTTGTCCATCTGCTCGTGCCATTATTGTTCGACTGCGTTCCTATCGGAAATGTCGTGAGGCCATTGATTCCGTCATCGAGCCACCGATTACCGCCGAACGTGTTCCCCCTCAATTCCACATTCACTTCTGACTCGTCTCGCTGCTCCGAGGTGGTCCGAGCGCCACGAAGTCCTCGATTTGGAATGCCTCGGTTACCGAGCATGTTGAGCGCATCCTCAGCACCAACTTCCACATCCGCATTTCCTAGTGCCGGATTGTTGTCGGGCGGCTGGCCATGCACGTCATACTCGCCAAGGCATCGCAGGGTCACTCGCTCATCCGGATACCCGGGAATGGTGACACGAATCCTCACCTGCGCGCACGCCTCGACAAGTATCACCTCGCCGGGCTGGAGAATCCAGGCCGCGCGTGCGTCTGACTCCACCCGCCATGTCGTGATCGCGGTAATATCCTCGCTGGGCAGCCCATTGATTCTTTTCCACACTCGATAGCGAACGACGTTGGGAGGAAACCCGGACGTATCCACCACCCCGATCCCGATCCCCTCAAGACCCGGTACCGCGACCGCAGGGGCATCGAGGTCGATGTCGATCCATCCCGGAGCCTGCGCGATGGCACGCGCTGGCAACCAAAGCAGCATGAACAAAGCCACGCAAAGCCCAGACAGTCCGCCAATACTGAGCAAACAACGCCGCACAGGCCCTCCCAAACTCTGTTTCCACCCAAGCCGCCCTGTCGGTTGCTTCGCACGACCATCCATGCAAACCTCCCGTTCAAAGTTTCAAGCCACGATCACAGCGACCATGGAGACAAGTACTTATTCTCATACCTGATCGACCAGAAATAGGTTGCAGACTGCCATGAAAAAACAGAGCCCTGTGGCTCTGTTTGTATTAAGACCGAATTGTCGCAACGCTTATGTTGCAACAATTACGCCAATTTGATTACGTCAGTTCGACCGTGCCGCCAGCGTCTTCCAACTGCTTCTTGAGTTTGTCGGCTTCCGCCTTGTCCACGCCCGCCTTGATCGCCTTGCCGGGAACATCGACCAGCGCCTTGGCTTCCGCCAGGCCCAGGCCAGTGATCTCGCGCACGACCTTGATGCAGCCGATCTTCTTGGCAGCATCCACAGCCTTCAGGACCACGTCGAAACTGTCCTTCACTGCCGCGACAGGAGCAGCAGCAGCCGGACCAGCAGCCATCATCGCGCCACCAGCAGCAGCCTCGATGCCGTACTTCTCTTTCATGTACTTGCCCAGTTCGACCGCATCCTTGAGAGCAAGGCCAGCCAGAGCGTCACCAAGTTGTTCAATCGTCATCGTCATAAGAAAAACCCTTCACTACGCCGGGCAAAGTCCCGGCAACCTGCCATCCCAGAGGCGCCCGGGACACCCGGGCATTTCATTCACGCTCCCCAAAAGGGTTGGTGAACCAGTGGGATGAACGGATATCAATCTCGACCCACACTTCCTACCGACACTGGGAATCAAGCACGCATGCTCAACCCCCCGGCCC
>CAYRPC010000129.1:0-8474 GCA_964425995.1 uncultured Phycisphaeraceae bacterium | reverse complement strand
GGATGAGGGAGAAGGGCGCGCGCTTTGGGGTGATAGGTAGAGTTGGCGCACGGGGGAGGGTGATTGGGTGGTGAGGGGGTGAACTATGGATGTGAAGAGAGATTGGAAGAATGGAGAAAGATAGGAAGGCAAGTAGGCATGGGGCATCGAGGCATCAAGTTCGGAGGGACGGAGGGGAATGCTTTCCGTGGGTGCCGCTCTGCGGCTACCCACGGCTATGCGCCGACATGGCTTTGCCATGAAGGCACGAAGGAAAGTCCGTGATCGTGGGACGTGGTTGGCTATGCGAAGGATTTGGGAATGCCATGAAAAAAACAATCAAGGCAGGTTGCTGGGTTTGGTTGACTTCCGATGTGTAATACAACGCAGCGGCTTTCGCTACTACGTTGCGCAAGTTTTTCAATAATCCATATCGCCGTGGTCGTGGTCATGGCCACCGGCGGGCTTCTTGTCCTTGATTTCGACGATGGCGGCTTCCGTCGTCAGCATGAGGCCGGCGACTGAGGCTGCGTTCTGGAGCGCGACGCGCTCGACCTTTGTCGGGACGATGACGCCCATCTTGATCATGTCGCCGTACTCGTGGGTCAGGGCGTTGTAGCCAAAGTTGGTTTCGTTGTTCTCTTCGACCTTGGCCGCGATGACGCTACCGTCGAGGCCGCAGTTGGTGGCGATTTGCTTGATGGGGGCGGAGAGGGCGCGGTGGACGATATCGATGCCGGCCTTCTCGTCGCCATCGTACTTCTTACGGAGTTTGTCCAGGGCCTTGCGAGCGCGGACGACGCTGACGCCGCCGCCTGGGAGGATGCCTTCTTCGACTGCTGCGCGGCAGGCGTGGAGGGCGTCTTCGACGCGGGCCTTCTTCTCCTTCATTTCGACTTCGGTGGCTGCGCCGACGTTGATCTGGGCAACGCCGCCGGCGAGCTTGGCGAGGCGCTCTTCGAGTTTCTCGCGGTCGTAATCGCTGGAGGCCGCCTCGATCTGGTGGCGGATCATGTCGATGCGGCCCTTGATGGCGTCGGACTTGCCAGCGCCTTCGACGATGGTGCAGTTGTCCTTGTCGACGACGATCTTCTTGGCCCGGCCCAGGTCTGCGATCTCGACCTTCTCGAGGTCGAGGCCCAGTTCTTCCATGATGGCCTTGCCGCCCGTGAGGGTTGCGATGTCGCCCAGCATTTCCTTGCGACGGTCGCCAAAGCCGGGGGCCTTGACGGCGACGACTTTGAGGATGCCACGAATCTTGTTGACGACGAGCGTGGCGAGGGCCTCGCTGTCGACATCTTCGGCGATGATGAGGACGGACGCGCCGGCCTCGGCGATTTTGCCGAGGATGGGGAGCATGTCCTTGGCGCTGCTGATCTTCTTCTCGGAGATGAGGATGTAGGGGTTGTCGAGCGTGGCTTCCATGGCGGCGGGGTTGGTGACAAAGTGGGGCGAGAGGTAGCCTTTGTCAAACTGCATGCCTTCGACGAGTTCGACTTCGGTCTCCAGGCTCTTGCCTTCTTCGACGGTGATGACGCCATCCTTGCCGACCTTCTCCATGGCGTCGGCGATGATCTTGCCGATCTGGCCGTCATGGTTGGCGCTGCAGGTGCCGACCTGGGCGATTTCCTTGGAGGTCTCGACCTTCTTGCTCATGCGGTTGAGTTCGGCGACGACTTCGGTCACTGCGGCGTCGATGCCACGCTTGACCTGGTTGGGATTTGCGCCACTGGTGATGACCTTGAGTCCTTCGGAGTAGATGGCTTCGGCGTAGATGGTGGCGGTGGTGGTGCCATCGCCGGCGTCCTTGCTGGCCTTGGTCGCCACTTCCTTGACCATCTGGGCGCCGAGGTTTTCATACTGATCGGGAAGCTCGACTTCCTTGGCGACGGTGACGCCGTCCTTGGTGACGGTGGGAGCGCCGAAGGATTTTTCGAGGACGACGACGCGGCCGGAGGGGCCCAGCGTGACCTTGACGGCGTGGGCGAGTTTTTGGACGCCCCGGAGGATGCGCTCGCGCGCGTCGGTGTTGTATGCGATTGATTTTGCGGCCATGAGTGAGTGCTCCTTTGAGAGTTGGTGTTACTTTATTTGCGGGATTCGGCATTCGTAATTCGGGATTCGTACTGCGTCTCAACACGAATGCCGAATCACGAATCCCGAATGCCGCTGACTACTTGATAGCAATTCGAAGCCAAGCAACACGCTCAGCATCGAGAATATAAACGGCTTTGCCGTCGGTGACTTTGACGAGGTGGTCGGCCTCGTCGGGGATGAGCATGGCCTTTTTGACCTCAAGATTGGCCACGCCCGGGACGGGGGCGGGGACATCGGCGAAGCAGATGGCAAGATCTCGTTCGCCGTTGAGTTCGCGGAGGGCGGTGCGGAGTTGGGTTGGGGTCATAAGCACTGGGTGGTGGGCTTAGTCAATGACAGCCAACACATCGTCCTCGCTCATGATGAGCAGTTCCTGGTCGTTGAGTTTCACTTCGGTGCCGGAGTAACTGCTGAAGATGATGCGGTCGCCCTTTTTGATGGTCAGGGGGATGCGTGCGCCGGTGTCGGTGTTCATCGCACCCGTGCCCACTGCTTCGACGATGCCGGTCTTGGGCTTGTCCTTGCTGGACTCGGGCAGGAAGATGCCGGTATCGGTTTTGGAAGCGGCCTCGTCGCGGCGGACGAGGATTTTGTCACCGAGGGGACGGACGGCGGAGGCGGACTTGGCTGACTTGGTTGCGGGGGGCATGATGACTCCTACTTGAAACGACACGAGACTAAAGAAAACACAAGGGATCGAGTTCAGGACTGGGATAGTTCAAGAATAGTTGGGGAACAATTCAAGGCACGCTGCCGGGCCAGCGACCCTGGTAGTGTCTGAGCAGGCAGCGGCGCAGGACATCGAGCAGCATGTCTAGATCGGTGGCACTGCGGGGGCGATCGATGATCGCGAAGGCACCTAATCGCAAGGCGGCGGAGATGTCGCGGCTATCGTCGCGTGTGGTGCGACTACGCTTGACTGCGACGACTGGTGGCGGCATGGTCAGACGGGACAGCAACTCCAAGAGACGCGGGCCACCCTCGGCGAATTCCGGGGCTAGATTGGCATTGGATTCCTGGGTTGATTCATCCAGAGGCAGCCCAAGGTCTACTACTGCGACATGAATGCGGGTTGTTTGAATGACAGTCGATGCCTGACGACCAGACTCGACGCGATGGCTCTGCACACCCATGGGTTCGAGCAATCGAGGCAGGCGATCGATCCAGGGGTCTGGGTGCCAGCCTGCATATGAGAGCAGCAAGTTGAGGCGACCACCAACGGCTCCCCCACTGCTGCTGCCCCCGCCACCCATGTCTAGGCCATCGTGTGGGCCGGATATGGGGCCAGTACCCGAGGCAGTTGCTGAGTGGCTGTCCGAATGATTGGCAGGCGGTTGGGCTCCAGACGCAGTGGAAGCGCTGGGCGGGATGTCGCCGGGCGTGCGGATGGGATGAAAGCGCACATTGACCACGAAGGAGACAGTGCAAAGGTGGTGCCAGAAACGGGAAGGGGCGTTGGCAATCGCGCAAACTATTGCTGGCAGGTGGTTTGAGGTACAAAGGCCCATACTCACGTCTGCCAGTGGTGGGCAGGAAATGGGCACAATTGCCGAGAGGATGCCAGAAAGGCAGGGGTCTGGGGCGTGATGGGAGGCTTTATGGCTGAAGCTGAAGTGATGGGAGTTGCAGGCTGGTCAACGTGATGGTCAATTCGCTGACTAGGGTGGCGAGCAACGGTGCATTGCGAGCGTTGCGATTGAGGAATGATCGCGTAGGCTTCCAGGCATGGATGCACTCCACATAGCGTTGCTGGTACTTGCCTTGCTGGGATTTGGCATGGCGGTGTGGGCGTTTGCGAGGTCGTCGCAGATGGCGTCTTCGAGTGCGGTGCTGCGGACGATTGTGGAGCGGGGCGAGAAGGACACGATGGAGGCTCGAGCCGAGTTGCGCGTGGAGCGGGACTTACGTGCGAGGGATATTGAAGGGCTGCGCGAGGAGAGCAACGCGCGGGAAAATCGGGCGATTGAGTTGGAAGGCGATCTTGCGCGGGTTCGCGAGGTGTCGGCGGCGGAAAAGGCGGGACTGGAGCGGCGCGAAGAGGAACTTCGCTCACGCCATGCGGATGCAATGCGTGCGCTACGAGAGGATTTTGCGAGCCTGACAGCGCAGGCAACCGCCACCACACAGGACCGAATCACCAAGTGGGCATCGCAATCCCTAGCGGTGCAGACGCAGACCGCGAGCGGCGACCTTGAACAAAAAAAACAGGCGGTCGAGGCGATGGTCAAGCCAATCGCGGAAGCACTGGCGCGGGCTGATGCCAAACTGTCGCAGATTGATAAGGATCGGGCACAATCGCAGACTGCTCTGGAAGAACAACTCAAGTCCATGCGTGAGGCCAGCGGGAAGTTGAGCGAGGAAACGCGCCGGCTTGGCGAGGCACTTCGCAAGCCCGATGTCCGTGGGCGATACGGAGAGATGCAGTTGCGCCGGGTTGCAGAACTGGCTGGCATGGTTGAGTATTGCGACTTTGCCACGCAGGTCAGCGTCGATGGGCCGAGTAAAGAGGGACGCGAGGGAGAATCGTCGAAACAGCGGCCCGATATGGTGGTGACGATGCCCAGCGGGCGCAAGGTGATTGTGGACGCGAAGACGAACATTCAGGGATATCTCGACGCGCTGCATGCAAGCACGCCCGAGGAAGCAGGGCGGCACCTCGACAAGTTTGCGCAGCATGTGGTGCAGCAGGCGATTGACCTGTCGAACAAGAATTACTGGAAGCACTTCGAGGGATCGCCCGAATTTGTGGTGATGTTTGTTCCGGGGGATCAGTTCATCGATGCTGCGCTGGCGCGTCAGCCGGACTTGCTTGACCTGGCGGCGCAGCGAAACGTGATTCTGGCAAGTCCATCAACGCTCATAGGGCTGTTGCGGGCGGTGGCGATCGGGTATCGTGAAGAGAGACTGGCGAAAGAGGCGGAGGGCTTGCGGACGCTGGGGCGGGAGTTTCTGGAGCGGGTGGCAAACGTTGTGGAGCCGCTGGCGGTGCTGGGGCGGCAATTGGAATTGGCAGCAAGCAGTTATAACAAGTTCGTGGGCAGTTATGAAACGCGGCTGCTGCCAACGCTGCAGAAGTTCGAGGAAGCGGGCGTTTCGAGCAAGAAGAAGTTGGAGGTGCTTGGCGGCGTCGGGACGCAGACTCGTCGCCTGACTGCTGCGGAGCAGGAACCGCTGGACAAACTGGTGGAGGGCAAGGAAGTACGCTCCACTGACACGCAGGTTTGAGATGAAGATGGGACAAGGCTGCCCTACGCTCGCGGCTCAACCAACTGGCTGAAGAGGGTATTGATGTCGTATGCGAGCGTGAGCAAGTTTGATGCAAAGGACGCGCGGTATGCCTCGCTGCGTGGACGAAGCGTCCTTGTCACCGGTGGAGCGGGATTCATTGGCGGCCATCTGGCTGAGGCGTTGCTTGCGCTGGGTTGCAACGTTCGAATCATCGACGACTTAACGAGCGGACACGGGGGGAATGTGCCCGCTGACGCCTGCTGGATTCGCGCGTCGATACTTGATGATGCTGCGCTGCACGAGTCGGTCACAGGATGTGACTGCGTTTTTCATCACGCCGCGATGGTCTCGGTGCCTGTGAGCGTTGAAGACCCCATCGAATGCGTGCGGGTGAACATCGAGGGAACGCAGCGAGTGCTGGCGGCGAGCGCGGCGTGCGGCGTTCGTCGGGTGATTTTTGCAGGAAGTGCCGCCGCGTATGGGGATACGCCGATCATCCCATCGCACGAGTCGCATGCACCCGTGAGTTGCTCGCCCTATGCGGCGAGCAAGGTGGCGGGCGAGCAGTTGATGATGTCGGCTTCGCGCCTGGGCTTGTCGACGGTCAGTCTGAGATACTTCAATGTGTTTGGGCCACGCCAGGACCCGCGCAGCGCGTATGCGGCGGTCATCAGCGCGTTTGCGGATCGGCTGGCTCGGAAGTTGCCAGTGACCATACATGGAGATGGGCTCCAGACTCGCGACTTTGTTTCGATCGAGAATGTTGTCTCGGCAAATCTGCTCGCGGCAACATCCGAGCGCGATCTTCGCGGGAACATCTACAACGTTGGTACCGGGCGGCGCGTGACGCTGCTTGAACTGTATCAGATCATGTCGCGCATACTCGGGTCTGAGACGCTACCAGTTTTTTCAGCGTCGCGTGCTGGTGATGTGCGCGACAGCCTTGCCGACATTTCCAAGGCGCGGAGCGAACTGGGGTATGAGGTCTTGGTTGGGCTGGAAGAAGGATTGGAGCGAATGCTCAACGGCGTGCCCGCGCTATAAGTTGGGCAATAGGTCGCGTGAGTGGCGAGCGAGAGTAGAGAGCCAGCTTCGCCACCAAACGATCAGCATGCGACCATTGGATATCTAGCAATTAATATCTAGAGATTCAAGAGTCGTTCGACGGTAAGGTCGATGGTCCCGTCCACCACGAGCGTTGCGGCGGTCAACCTTTCGCGCGGGACGGTGTGGCAGACGGCCGCGACTTTGCATCCGGCATGCAGGGCGCTGGTCATCCCCCCCACCGTGTCTTCGATGGCGACGCAGAGGCCTGGCTCGAAACCCAGACGCTTGGCAGCGAGGGCGTAGGGGGCTGGATCCGGCTTGCTGCGTGCAACGTCGTCGGCACTGACGATGGTCTGGAAACAACGTGCGATGTCGAGGGCATGGATGGAGGCTTCGATGGTCGCGCGACTGGCAGCGGAACAGATCGCGACGGGCAGTTTGGCAGCGCAAGCCCGGATCAGATCAATTGAGCCTGGAAAGGCGACAACATGCCCGCCATCCACCATTTGCTCGTAGCGAGCCTGCTTGAGGAGGATGATCTCCTTGAGTTGGGCGGTCGTCAATTCGCGGCCATTGTCCTTCCACAAGCGGGGAAAGATGTCGCGATCCGACAAGGCGACGTACTCGCGGAAGTAGGTATCGTCGGTGAAAGTGACGCCACGAGTCGCCGCGAGTTCGCGGATCGTGAGCATGTGGGCGCCCTCGCTGTGGACAATCACGCCGTCAAAGTCGAAGATAATTGCAGCATTGGGCATTGCCCAAACCGTAGCGGGGCGTGCTCTACAGTAAATGATGGCTTCGACCCCGATGACGAACGCCCTTGCTAGCCCAGGACCCTCACCCGGCCCGGCCCTCCACGTGCGCACTGAGCAGCGTGCTGGACTGCGTGTGGTGCTGCTTGAAGGCGACGCGAGCGAGATTTCACCGCTTGCGGATTTGCGTGCGGTCTGCTGCGTGCGAACGGGCGCGATGAGCCTGCTTGAGAGGTTGCGTCATCGAGAACGATGGCGAGGTGATATCAGTGTGGTGGGCGTTGTGTGCGCTCCGGAGCGAGCGGCAATCGTTGCTGAGACGACTGGCCTTGCGGTCAACGCGTTTGACTCGTTTGGCGATGATGTGGTTGGCGTGCTTGCCCATGCGGTCACGGTGCCCGAAGAGGCGTTGGCGCTGAAGCCGAATCACGCGCTGGTCGATCGGGAGTCGGGCCAGATTCTGGCGCTACGCACGCACGGGCGAGCGCTGGAGGGATGGCCCAGCGAGCATCATCGTGTCGAACTTAGCGGTCGAGTGATCAGCCAAGCGATCGCACTGCTGACTCGCCCATGGAGCGTTCGCACCCATCGCGACATGGCGATGACGCACGACTTTGCGATGCTGACCGGCGAAGGCCCTGGGACGATTCCGCGAATGTCGCAGTTTCCAGGCATCGCCATGATCGCGGACTGTTCGGCGGGGCGATGCCCATATATGCATCCTTCAGCCAAGGTCGGCATTGGATCGATCCTCGATTGCGAAGCGGGATCGATTGTCATCGATGAGGGCGCGGTGGTACGACCGGGAGCGATTCTGATCGGGCCGTGTTATGTCGGCAAGCACTCGACTGTGCTGGAACGAGCAACGATCCGGCCGCAGACAGCGATCGGGCCATGGTGCAAGGTGAATGGAGAGGTTGGCGGAACGATCTTCCAGGGGTACTCGAATAAGTCGCACGACGGGTATCTAGGCGATAGTTGGGTGGGCGAGTGGGTCAATCTGGGGGCTGGAACCACCAGTAGCAACTTGCTGAACACGTACGGCGAGATCATGGCGAGGGCAACGCCCGGTGGCAAGCACGAGCAGACAGGGCTTCAGTTCCTGGGCGCGATCGTGGGCGATCATATCAAAACTGCGATTTGTACGAGAATCATGACGGGAAGCGTGCTGCACACGGGAAGCATGTTTGCGACGACGGCGGCGGTGCAAGGATGCGTTGAAGGGTTTATCTGGGCGACCGACGAAGGCAGCAAGCCTTATCGCATCAACAAGTTTCTTGAGGTGGGGAAGGTCGCGATGAAGCGTCGTGGCAAAGAACTCACGCCGGTTCAGGAGGCGGTGTTGCGGGAATTGAGCGAGAGGGGCGGGAG
>CAYRPC010000128.1:0-8518 GCA_964425995.1 uncultured Phycisphaeraceae bacterium | reverse complement strand
GCGTGATCGAGCCGGCGGCCTATGCGTCGTTGGTTCCTGCACTGTTCTCGCATGCGAGCAGTTTTGTTCGTGCGTCGTTTCTTTCGGTCGCGAGCAAACTTGCGATCGCGAAGGCGGCGGTATCGATCAGTGTGTGCGAACGCGCAGAGCATGTCGAACAGACTTTCGGGCAATGGCTTCGAGGGCAGGGGCAGCCACTCGAGGCGGTCGAGCGATTCTGGCGGCCCGTGGTGGTGTCGGCCTGCAATCTGGAAGTTGATCGCGTGTGTGCCGCGACTGCGTTGCATGTGTTTCAGGACGGGGTGTTTGGCGGGGCGCGAGCGGCGCGGATTGGCGTGCCCAGTGTGGCGCTGGGGAGGCTGTATGAGCGGGCGGAGGGGTTGCTCATCGCGCGGGGCGGACGATTGATTCTTGGGGAGACTGCGGAGGAGATTGGAGCGACGAGCGTGCGCACACGGGTGGGGAATGATGTTCGCGAGCATCGGGCGGATGTCGTGGTGTGTGCGTTGCCGTTTGAGAAGGCTCGGAGGGTGGTCAAGGCTGATGTTCGCGACGGACGGTTTCACGCGATCAATGCGATGGGGCACAGTCCGATCCTGGGCGTTCATCTGCGGTTTGATCGGGCGGTGATGGACGTGCCGCACGCGGTGCTGGTGGAGCGGCCAACGCAATGGCTGTTTCGCAAGGACGAGGCGGGGGCGGTAGTCCACGCGGTGATCAGTGCGGCGGATGCGTGGATGGACTGGTCTGAGGAGCGGATCGCGGCGCAGGTGATGGAGGACATTGGGGCCTGTTTTCCCAAGAGCGTTGGGGCACGGCTTGAGCATGTGCGGGCAGTAAAGGAACGATTCGCGACCTTCGCGGCGACACCTGCGTTCGAGCGGTCTCGGCCAGGGGCGTTGGCTTCAGATGCGCGACTTGGCAGCAGCGTGGTGCTCGCGGGCGATTACACCGACACTGGCTGGCCAGCGACGATGGAGGGAGCGACGCTGAGTGGGCGGGCTGCTGCGCGGGCGGTTATTGATTTGCTGCGCGGGCGATGAGCGCGGCTGCCTGGGTCATGGCTTCCATGGATGTCAGGATGTCGGGGCAGAAGCGGACGAAGCCCTGGCGAGAGTCGGCGTTGACGCCGGACAAAAGAAGGCGGGCGCAGAACTGCTGTGCGTCGTTTCGGGGCATGAGGAGGAAGGCACCCCGGCTGGATTGGTTTTTGGACTGGGGAGCGATGACGTTGATGCCGTGCTTATCGAGTTGGTTGGCAAGGAAGGCTTGTTGCTCGAGGGAATAGGTACGCAGGCGGTTGATCCCGAGGGCGAGGGTGAGAGCTAGGCCGGCTCTTGCCTGGTAGAAGGGCAGGATTGCCGGAGTGCTTTCGAGCCAGGCATCGCCCCCCGAACTCAAAAGTGGTTCGTCGGGGCGCTGGTACTTGAAGGTGTCCAGTTTGGCGAACCAGCCTGTGTCGAGGGTTCGGAGTTTACCTTCGCGCTCGGGGCTGTTGGTCGTGGGTAAGTGACGGGGATTGATGGCGAGCCAGCAGGCACCGGGGCCGCCCCGGGTGTACTTGTAACTGCCGCCGACTGCGAAGTCGGCATTGAGTTGGTCAAAGTGGATGGGGATCACGCCCGCGCTGTGATAGGTATCGAGCATGACGAGCGATTGGGCATGGTGCGCGGCGGAGATAATGTCGTTGAGGCGATCAAGGACTTGCCCGGTTGTGAAGTAGACGTGGGAGATCAGGACGAGGTGCGGGCGATAGTCATTGATGGCGGCGATGATGTCGGCGGGGTCGATGATGGGGGGCTGCTGTGGGTCGGCTGGCGTGCGAGTCGCTACCCAGCGAACGTTTGCTCGTTGCTTGTGGTGGTATGTGCGGAGGATGAAGTCCATGGAGTCAAACTCGCCCGAGGTGGCGAGCACTCTGGGGGTGGGAGGGACCAGAGCGTTGAGAACCGCACGCAGCCCTTGCCCAGCAGCGGTCTTGGGCACGATGCTGTCGGGAGCTCCCGCGCCGATCAGTTGGGCAATGCCGGCGCGAAAGCGCTGGATCTCTGCGAGCCAGGCATCCCATGCGCCGTCGAGGGAGGCGTACCAGATATCGAGGGCCTCTTGCACGTCGTGTGCGGTCTGGTCGAGGGGACGACCCAGCGAGTGGTTGGCGAGGTAAATTTCGCGCGGGCCGTGCTTGAGCACGCGGGAGAAGAGGGGCCAGATGTGTTCACGGAGGCTGGCTTCGTTCAGTGGCGCGGAACCGAGGCGAGTTGCGGCGCTGGTGATTGGGGTGATTGTGGAGGTTGGGTGCATGGTTGGCGGGAAGGGAGCGGATGCGATACTGGTTTGCAGATCGTGTGGCTGCGGTCAGCCCTTGATTTCGGTTCTGACATCCCAGAGTTCTGGGAACATCGGTTCGGTGACGAGGCTGGCGAGGTACTTGACACCTGCGGTGCCGCCGGTGCCTCGCTTGTGACCGATGACGCGCTCGACGACCTTGAGGTGGCGGAAGCGGAAGAGGGTTTGGGCTTCATCGACATCGACGAGTTTCTCGCCCAGTTCGTAGGCGTCCCAGTACTGCTGGGGATTCTCGTAGACCAACTTCCAAACCATCGTGATGCGAGGATCGCTCTCGTATGGCTTGGTGACGTCGCGCACCAGAATCTCTTTAGGCACGGGCAAGCCTCTTCTGGCCAGGTAGCGCAGGCTTTCATCGTACAAGGTCGGGGCATCAAGGCAGGCCTTGACGCGGGCGTGGATGGCTGGCTTGTGCGCGAAGACGGCGAGCATGCGTTCGTCCTTGCGGCCCAGGATGAACTCGATCATGCGATTCTGGTAGCTTTGGATGCCGCTCGCGGGGCCAAGGAGGTATCGAAACTTGACGTACTCGCTGGGCGTAAGGGTGGCAAGGACGCTCCATTGGCTGAGAAGTTGCTGCTGGATGTGCTTGACTCGGGCGAGGACCTTGAAACTGGTATCGAGTTCGTCGCTGCGAATGAGGCGCAGGGCTTCTTCGAGTTCGTGGACGATCAACTTGAACCAGAGTTCGGTGGTCTGGTGTTGAATGATGAAGAGCATCTCGTCGTGGTGGGTCGACAAGGGCTTGGCGGCGGTCACGACTTGTTCCAGGTTCAGGTATTGGGCGTAGTCGAGTTTGCCAGCCAGGTCGGTTGTCATGCCTGAGGGATCGGCGTGCGCGTGGGCATGGGGATCGGGGGGCGAGCCTTGGGGAGTTTGGCTGTGCATCTTTGAGTCTATGGAAGGCGAGTTGGAAGGCGAGATAGAGGCTCAAAGCCCTGGGCCTCTATCAGGGATTGGCGTGCAAGTTCTGTAGAGTGCGGCGGTCGTCGATGAGCACGTTCAGGTGGTTGATTGTGTGAGGAGGCTGGATTTCGGAACTCCAGCAAGCATTGTCCTATCCTTGTCGCCATTGCCGCTCTAGTCGCTCGGGACGATCGGATCGGCACTGATGCGTGCGTGCCCGGCGTGGGCGTATGTTTGTGTTCTAATAGGCATCCGACGGAGCGTTTCAACATGATGCGTCGTGCGAAGATCAGCGTGATTGGTGCGGGCAACATCGGCGGCGAGTGCGCTCGCTCCATCGCCATGAAGGAACTGGGTGATGTGGTGCTGCTGGACATCGCCATCAAGGACAAACCTGAACTGCACATGCCCAAGGGCAAGGCGCTCGATCTGGCGTGTTGCGGGCCGGTCGAGAAGTTTGATGCCAGAATCACCGGCACCTTTGACTACAAGGACATCGAGGGGAGCGACGTGGTGGTCGTCACGGCGGGCGTGCCGCGCAAGCCGGGACAGAGCCGGGATGACCTGGTGGCGATCAATGCCGGGATCGTGAAAAATGTTGCCCAGCAGATCAAGCAGTATGCGCCCAACGCGATTGTGATCGTGGTGAGCAATCCGCTGGACGCGATGGTGTATGTGATGTGGAAGGTGACGGGCTTCCCGGCGCAGCGAGTGCTTGGCCAAGCCGGTGCGCTCGATGTTGCCCGATACAAGACCTTCCTGGCGATGGAACTGGGCGTGAGCGTTGAGGATATTCAGGGCTTGCTCCTAGGCGGGCATGGCGACGATATGGTGCCGCTGCCACGGCTCACCAGCGTCAATGGCATTCCGGTGAGCGATCTGCTGACTGCTGAGAAAATTCAGGCGTGCGTTGAGCGCGCCAAGGCGGGCGGCGGAGAAGTAGTCAAGCTCATGGGCACCAGCGCCTGGTATGCGCCTTCTGCGGGCACCGTTGAAATGGTGGAGGCGATCGTGCGCGACAAGAAGCGCGTGATTCCGTGTGCCGCGTTCTGCGAGGATGAGTTCAATGTCAAGGCCTCCAACGGTGGCAAGGGCCTGTTTGTGGGCGTGCCTTGCGTGCTGGGGGCCAAGGGTGTTGAGAAAGTGCTCACGTTCAAGATGAATGAGCAGGAGCAGAAGTTCATGGACGAGAGCATCAGCCACGTCAAGGACCTGATCGCGGTGACGACGAAGTTGCTGCCCGAAGTTGCGTGAGCGGGATGGCTTGGCGAGTAGGGCGACTGGGTGTGTTCGATGGAGTGGGCATAGTTTGGAATACTGTTGTTTGGACTTTGATTGAGTGTAACTTCAGCCTGTGCATGGGGCCAACGAGTGCTTGTGCAGGGCGATATGAAGGGGATATGCATGGCTTGTTTGCATCGTGTCGGACCTATGGCGGGATCTATGGCTGGACTTTTGGCGTTGGCTCTTGTTGGCATGTGCGGCACTTCGCAGGTGCTTGCCCAGGACGCACCCACGCCCACCACGCCAACCGCGCCCGCCATGGCGACGACTCCCCGGGTCATGACCTGGTCAGACCCGGAGTTTGAGAAGGTCGCTGGCTTGCTCAAGGGCACCTGGAAGAGCGCTGCTCCTGTCAAGGTTGGGGCCGAGTCGTTCGAGGTTGTGACCAGTTTCGCACCGGTTGCGATTCCCGAGGTTCCCAACGCCATGTATGGCGAGGTGGCGCGGGCTGATGCGCTGGACCGTCCGTATCGCCAAGTGATCCTGCAGTTGCATCGCGTCAAGGGCAAGGTGCGGATGAAGACGATGGAGTTTCGTCGTCCCAAGGGCGAACTGTTGAGCGTAATCGGTTTGTGGGCAGCGCCCCAGGCCTTTCCTGCAGTGAGCATGAACGAACTGGTCACGACGCTGGACATCGAACTGACAACAGACGGGGAGGGCTACAAGGGCGCAACCCCGCACCCCTATCCAACCAGCGCGGGCGGCGCGAGCGAGATGACCAGCGAGATCGCCTTCGGGCCCTTGCAATTCCAGAGCGCTGATCGTGGCTTTGGTGCAGATGGTCAGATTGTCTGGGGTCCTGCCTCGGGCGAGAGTTATGCGTTTCAGCGGGTTGAAAGCCCCATCAAACTTGAAGTCGCGTCCGATGGGCTGATTTTTCTGACCTATCCCAGCGCTGTCGAGGGCAAGAACTTCTCAGAAGGCGATCGCATCACGCTGCACTACGTTGGCTGCATGGAGAATGGCACTATCGTCGACAGTTCCTATGAACGCAATTCGCCATACTCATATAACTATGGTCAGAGCACGCTTATACAGGGATGGGTTCGGGCCATGCAGGGTGCACAGAAGGGTCTGAAGCGCCGCATGGTGGTTCCAGGGCCGCTCGCGTATGGTGATCGCGGCTATCCGCGGGCCAAGATTGGACCAAATGCCACGATCATCTTTGCGATCGACGTGTTGAATGTCGAAACGCCGCAGCAGCCTGTTCCCGTGCTTGCACCCCCCGCTCCCGCCCCCGCCCAACAGGACCCGCAGGGGAAGTAAGCCGCAGTTGGAGAGATTGAAGCGAAAACAGACCTGATCAGCGGCTCGTGTCGCTGATCAGTTTCTTTAGGAATGCACGCCTTGGCTTCTGTGTGCGATGTTTTATATGTGGTGGTTTTGTGCGTCTGGTTTTCGTACAACCGACGTGAAGTCTTGTTCCTGCCACGTTGTTGCTCTTGAGCGCAAGGTCGCACCGGTGCTTACTTGCGTGGCTTGGGATCGGCCTGGGGCGCATGCGGGTCTTCGGGATCCTCTCGCGGGCGCAGTTTGCCCAGCGCGGTTGGCAATTCGATGCCGGCTTGCTGCGCGAGTTCGTGGAGTTTGGGCAGGCTGCCGATCAAGCCAGAGATGAAGTCGGCGGTGGCGTTGCGTCCGGTGTTCGGGTTTGTGCCCTGGTCCCAGACTGTGATCTTGTCGATCTTGAGTCCCTGCAAGGCCTTGACCTGCTGCTCGACGAGTTTGGGCAACTGCTCGATGAGGAGCAGGGTCGGTCCGACGGCGGGGTCGCTGCCGGCGGCCTGAATCAGTTTGCGATACCCCTCTGCCTTGGCTTCCATCACCATCTGGACACCCTTGGCCTCGGCTTCATACTTGAGCAAGATCGCGTCGGCCTCGCCCTTGGCCTCACGACGGCGTTTTTCGGCCTCGGCTTCTGCGGCGATCTCGATGCGCTGCTTTTCGACTTCCTGCGGGGCGAGTTCTTCCTTGCCCAGTCGCGCGATTTCCTGCTCACGCTGGGCAATGAGGATCGCTTGGGCTGCGACGGCAGCGGCAACTTCGGACCGGCGACGGGTATCGGCCTGAATCTCAGAGAGTTTGGCCTGGCTCTCGGCCATGCGCTGCTTGGCGGTGTTCTCGCCCAGCACGGCCTGGGCCTCGGCCTCTGCCACGCGCACGCGCTGCTCCTGCTGGGCCTGCTTCTGGGCGACCATGGTCTCGGCCAGTCGCTGGGCCTGCGTGATTTCTCGGTCTCGCTGCGCCTGGGCCTCTCCCTGCACGGCGGTGGCTTCGAGAGCGGCGATGGCGACGCGCTGCTTCTGCTCTGCGAGTTTCTGGCCTTCGGCCGCGCCGGCGCGTTCGGCGGAAACGCGCACTTCCTTGTCACGGACCGCAGCCGCTTCACCCGTTGCGCCCTCGCGTTCGGCCTCGGCGACTTCGACCTTTGCGCGGTTGATAGCATCGGCCGCGGCGCGCTTGCCGATGGCCTGGATATAGCCTGATTCATCGGTGATATCGCGGATGTTGACGTTGATCAGTTCGAGGCCGATCTTATTGATTTCCTCGGCGACGTTTTTGTTGATCAGGTTCATGAACTTCTCGCGATCCTTGTTGATCTCTTCGATCGACATGGTCGCGATCACCAGACGCAACTGCCCCAGGATGATGTCCTGTGCCTGCTCGCGGATGATCTGGATGGAGAGGTTCAGCAGGCGTTCTGCTGCGTTCTGCATGATGATGGGGTCGGTGCTGACGGCGACGGTAAAGGTCGCGGGGACATTGACGCGGATGTTGTTGAGGCTGAGTGCGCCTTCGAGGGGCACTTCGATCACGATGGGTTCGAGCGACAGGTAGGAGTAGTCCTGCACGAGCGGGAGCACGAACGTGCCGCCACCATGCATGCACTTGCTGGACTTGTCCTTGCCAACGCGGCCATAGACAACGAGGATGCGGTTGCTGGGGCAGCGCTTGTATTGGCGGACGAGAAGGACACTGAAGAAGAGGACGAGCAGCAGAGCGCCGCCGATCAGGCCGACGAACCAGAGGGCGTTGCCGCCACCGGATTGCGGCTGCGGGAACTGTGCGAGCAGCGTGCGGGAAACTCCGGTTTGAAGGCCGATTATGTTGAGCATGTTGAGCGTTGTGGTGTCGAGCATGTGTTTTCCCTCTGACGTTTCTGTCTGGCTGATGTGCCAAGGAAGCACAGCGAGTTGGTGTTGTGGCGTTGGCTGTTGGATTTCTGCGACTGTTGCTGTTGTGCTGCTGGTGAATCGTGCGTTCCTGCGAATCCTGGCAAACGCTGCCCTTACCTAGGTTGCTTCCACCACGACGCTGTTATCCGCCTTTGCTTCCGTGACGCGCACTCGCTTGCCGGTTGATAGTTCGGCGCTCGCGCTGATTGCCTGCACGATTCGCTGGCGACCGCTGATGACCAGGCGAACCTGGCCACGTCCTTGTCCGCTTGCGGGCACTGTTGCGTAGACCTCGCCTTCCATTCCCTTGGTTTGTGCGAAGTCGATGTTGCCGCTGCTCTGTAACTTGCGGGTCGTGGAGAGCAAACCAAGGAAGAGCAGTCCCATCAAAACCCCGCCCAGCAGACCGACGCCCATGGATGCGAGCGTGCCCCACTTAAGTCCCTGATAGGCGCCAAGCCCAGCCCATCCGAACCCCATCAGAAATGCTGACACACCTTGAAGGCTGGCGATCGCCATCAGTCCGTTGGCGTGTCCGACTGCATCATGCCCACCATCGAGGCCAGCATGCCCCGCGCTGGCATCGCCCCCCAGGTCGAGATCATCCGAGCCGCCCAGGAGCATCATGGCCATTTTGAGCAGAAAAATACCTGTTCCCAACAGGGCTGGCACTGTGAACCACGCTGCACCACCCGCGAAAAGGGCATCGAGCATCAGCTAGGATAGCAATCGGTGCGGACGCATGCGAAAGCGGCATGGAAACGCAGGCTGGCAGAAGTCTGGCCACCCCGCCCCCGCCCCCCTTC
>CAYRPC010000127.1:0-8541 GCA_964425995.1 uncultured Phycisphaeraceae bacterium | reverse complement strand
CGACGGCTGGCGTGATGCAGCAGGGGCACATGCGGTTTGAGCCCAACATCAACTGTGTGCTCACGATGCACGATGGCAGCGTCATCAAGACGCCCATTGTGGAAGTGAAGAACCTCAACAGTTTCCGCTCGCTGCAGGGCGCAATTGAGTATGAGTTTGCCAACCAACCCGCTCGCTGGGTTGAGGATGGACGCGTGTTTGGTCCGGGCAGTAAGGTTACTCGGGGCTGGGATGATGGCCCTGGAGCGACGTATGTGCAGCGTGAGAAGGAAGACGCCCACGACTATCGCTACTTCCCGGATCCGGACTTGCCGCCCGTGCATATCGATGTCGCGTGGCTCGAATCGATCCGAATGCGTCTGCCTGAGTTACCGCTTTCGCGTTGGAGGCGATACGTTGGCGAGTATGCGATTGCGTCCAAAGAAGCGTTCGCGTTGATCGACGAGCCTGGCTCGTGTTTTTTCTATGAGCAAGTCATCGAGGACATCGTCACGCTGGGCCACGAACGCAATCGGGCTGGAAAGATCGCGGCCAACCTTGTGCTTCAGCAACTCCAGCGTCGGGCCAACGAACGCGGCGGCAATGAGGAGCAGCGCGGCGTGGAAGCGCTTGGACTTGCTGCGTCCACGGTTGCATGCTGCGCGGTGCTGCGAGAGAACGGCGAAGTAAACAATCAATCGCTCGAGACGCTGCTGGACGCGATGATTGCCACGCCTGCGATGGTGCTGGATATTCCCTTGTCCGCGCAGCAAGAACATGTTCGAGATGTGGCTCGCCAGGCTGGCTTGCTGATTGTTCGTGATGATGCCCAGACTTCGCGCTGGATCGATCAAGTGCTTGAAGCGAACGCGAAAGTTGCTCAGGATGTGCAGCAGGGCAAGGTTGCCGCGGCGGGAAGACTGGTGGGCGAAGTCATGAAACTCGCGGGTGGGAAGGCGGATGCCAAGAGCGTTCGGAGCATGATTTTCGAGAAGTTGGGGGTCAAGGAATAGCGCTTGCCAAAGGCAAAATGGAACAATTGGTTGAGGAATTGGTTGATCTGTTGGTAGAGCAATTAGTGAAGTAACTGATGGAGCAATTGGCTACGACAACCTGGCGGATTGCTCCTGGTCGCGTGCTCTCACTCGATGCCTCGAACGGGCCTTGCGTGATGGGCATCTTGAACGTGACACCGGATAGTTTTGCGGATGGCGGTCAGTTTTTTGACGCAGGGCGCGCGATCGAGGCCGGGCTGCTGATGGCAAGCGAGGGAGCATCGATCATCGACATCGGGGGCGAATCGACCCGGCCCGGTGCGAGTCCTGTGCCCGCTCACGAGCAGATTCGGCGTGTGATACCGGTCATCGCCGAACTGGCAAAGCGCTTGCCTTGGGCGTGTGTGCTCTCGATTGACACAACAATCGCTGAGGTTGCTGCGCGTTCGCTGGATGCGGGTGCCGCCATCATCAACGACACTTCGGCGGGGCGCGATGATGTGGGAATGTTGCCCCTGGCGGCCTTGCGAGGCTGCGGCCTGATTCTGATGCACCGGCACGGGCCGCCCGCGCTGGACCGATTCTCAGACCAATACACGCCCGCCAAGCCGGCACCGCTTGCTGGGGATGTGGTTGCTGTGGTTCGATCCTTTTTGAGAGGTCGCATGGAGACAGCGGTTGCCGCTGGTGTGGATCGAGAGGCGATCGTCATTGATCCTGGACTGGGCTTTGGCAAGTCTGTGGATCAGAATCTTGGGTTGATTGGGGCGACGGCTTCGCTGCTTGCTTTGGGTGGGCCGCTGCTCAGCGCGCTGTCTCGCAAGAGTTTTGTGGGGCGGATTGGCCTCGGACGGGATTCTGCGCCGGAGGAACGGCTCGTTCCCTCGCTCGCGCTCTCGGTCGTGCATGCTCGCCTAGGTGCCCGCATCTTCCGCGTCCACGATGTCGGCCCCCACGTTCAGGCCCTGCGGGCTGCGTTGGCGTTGTGACGATTCACGCGGCACGGCATCGAAGGTATGATGAGTATCCCGACCTGAATCCCAGCGAAAACATCAAGAGCAAAACATCAACGTGAAGGACGCGACGGGTCGATCCAGTTTAGCTACTGAAGTCTTCTGGATGACCCCACTACCACACCCGCCCGACCCGCTTGTATCGCATAGCCTTCTCACGATTCGGTATTCGCATTTCATTCTGCCACATTTCATTCTGTACGGACGCACCCGCCCGCACTCTGTGGGGCAATCGAACACACAGGAATCCACTCATGTCCAGCGCACACGTTAAGGAATTCACCGACGCCAACTTCGACAGCGAAGTACTCTCCAGTTCCACTCCCGTCCTGGTTGACTTCTGGGCAGAATGGTGCATGCCCTGCCGGAGTTTGGGGCCGATCATTGATGCCATCGCGACCGAGAAGGGCGAGGCTGTCAAGGTCGGGAAGGTTGATATCGATGCCAACCGCGAGGTCACGATGAAGTACGGGATCACCGCGATCCCCACCATCATGATCTTCAAGGACGGGAAGCCGGTGCGGACGTTTGTGGGCCTGCACAAGAAGGAAGGCCTGGTCGCTGCGCTTGAGCAGGCGGCGGGGTGAGATCCGATCTATTGGTCTACACGCGGCCTACTTGCGAATGCGAGCAGACCCGTCGAGATAGCCTGCTTGAATCCCTTCAAAGCCGCCGGTTTGGCCGAGCACTTGCCGCAGAGACTTTGTCACATGAAAACGCATCGCGTCTTCAAAGATCGGAGTAGACGGCGACTGTTCAAAGATTCGATAGATGGCTTGGGGGGTGTCGAGACCTTCATCGTCGCTCGCAGGTCGGTAGTCCGCATTGTCGGACGCCGCTCGCATGAATCGAGCGGGCAGGAAGGAATAACTCGATCGCTGCGTTGGCCATTCGTCGTCACGAGGGCACTTCCATGATGGGGGCAACGAGTTCAGCGCGTCATCGTCAGCGAAGAGACGTGGCAGTGTCAGATTCCCGAACTGTTCATCTGCAACTTCTTCCGTCCTTGGAAAGCGATTGCGTCCCTCGCTGTATGAGGCGGCCAAGGATGCAATTTGGCTAAGACTGGCAAGGCACTTCGTGTTTCGTGCCGCGGCGCGGGCCCCGGAGAGCGTGGGAACCAGAATCGCGATCAGCACTGTCACGACTAGCAGTGATACCAGAAGCTCGACGAGGGTAAACGCGGCTTGTTTCACTTGGCTTGGTCGATTTCGTTCCAGCATAACTTCATCCATCGTCGCAGGGCCACATCAGGATCATCGCGAAGCCCCTCGATTGCTGATCGAAACACTACGTCGCGCCACAGCCGCCCTGTACAGACTGCGATGGCCGCGGCCAGTCGCTGATCGGCGTTGCGACTCGATAGCCATTCGATCAGCAAGAGTGCAATCTCATCCTTCGTCGCCTGGCTTGCCCGGGATGGTCGCAGTTCCCCTGCACGATTCTCTCCATACGGGAGGCAGAGCAGCGACACCACGGCGACTCTCACGCCCGGGTCGGGATGGTCGCGAGCGATGCGAAGCAACCACTGGGCATCCTCGTCTGATACATCCTCGAAGACACCGATTTGCAAGGAATATGCGCCAAGTTCCTCTTTCGAAGGCCAGATATCCTGAGCGCGTGCCCTCTCTGAAACAGGCAGCGATGGACGAGCAACTCTTGGAGTATCGATCAAGGTCTTGATCGATGCGAGTTCAGCACGACGAGTTCGGGCTGAGCTTGTCCCGTGCCAATAGGCAACACCAAAACCACCGCCGGTGGCTACCGCTATCGCCACGACGAGGATGATTCGCTTGTTGGTGCTGGTTACCATTTGGACGATTAGGTCGTCACATACTTCCACGTTGTGCAGAACGTAGTGATAAATGGGTCCAACAAACAGCCTCCGCCACAGCTACGACTGACGCATGCTCTGCACGCCAATATCTGGGCAACAGTGGGCGGAACAGTGCTCGTTCCACTACCTGGTCGACATGCGTCACCAGCGCCGGTCACCATACATAATTGGCAAGCAGTGAGCGTAGCGGTCGCTGCACTCGCAAAGATTAATACTGAAAGAGAGATACTAATCACGCAGGTTGAAAACTTCATAATGCACCTCAACAGAGATGCACCTCACGGTTTAGACTACTCGATCTCGATTGCCCTGTCAACCCCCTAGCCACGATTCACTTCGATTTTTTCCAACTTTGACTTTGGCTTGGCATTCGCATTCCAGTCCCCACCTTCCCCCCAACAATCCCACATGACGCAAGCGATGCACGCGATCCAATTCGCCCCGCAGGCCCCCCTCGAAGTCCTCCCTCCACCTTCTCTCCTCGCGCCTGCTGGAGCCCCCATCTTGCAAGATCGATTCAACGGTCGTCCCATTCGCTGTGGCGTCGTTGGTGTCGGGCGGATGGGCAGGCATCATGCACGCGTGTACAGCCAACTTGCGGGGTGTGAGTTGGTGGGCGTGGTTGATGCCCGCAAGGAAGCCCGCGAGGAGCATGCCGAGAAGTTCAACTGTGCGAGCTTTGAGCGCGAGGCGGAGTTGCTCGCGGCGGGTGTCGACGCGGTATCAATCGCGGTGCCTACGACGTGGCATCTTGAGGCGGCCCAGCCATTCCTTGAGCGCGGCATCGCATGCCTGATCGAGAAGCCGCTCGCGGGGGACACGGCCACTGCTCAGAAACTCAAGGACCTTGCCGAGCAGAACGGCGCGTCCCTGATGGTCGGGCACATCGAGCGGTTCAACCCGGTGATGCGGGCGATGCAGAAGGCGGCGGCGGAAGGCCCGGCGATCGTGCCGCGTTTCATGCAGGTGATCCGTGTCTCGCCCATGACATTTCGCAGCGTGGACGTTGGTGTGGTGCTGGACATGATGATCCACGATATTGATGTCGTGCTAAGCCTGATGGGCGGACGGGAGCCAGACCGCATCAGGGCTGCGGGCGTCTCGGTCATCACGCCCCACGAGGATCTGTGCGACGCGTGGTTGGAGTTTGACACGCCCGCGGGCAAGTGTGTTGCGAACGTCACCGCCTCGCGCTTGGCGATGAAGACCGAACGCATCACGCGTATTACGGGCGAGAATGCGTATATCAAGATCGACTATGGCCAGAAGAAGGGCAACATGATCCGGCGCACAGCCAATGAGATTCAGATGCGCGAGATGCAGGAGGCCATTCGCAACGGCACCGACCTTTCCACGCTGAAGTGGGATCAACTGGTCAATGTCGAGATATTGCAAGTGGACGATGCCGAACCGATTGTGATGGAAATCCGCGAGTTCATCGAAGCCGTGCGCACGGGGCGCAAGCCATCGATTGATGCCGAAGCGGGCTTTGCGAATGTCCGGACGGCGCAGCGGATTGTCGAGGCGATGAAGCAGTAGGGACTTGTGCAATTGATCGATCGTGCCACAGATCAATGGTGCCATCGACGGCGGTTTGGCTGGTTGGTGCGTGCTTGTGGCCAACTGCTGACCAGGCATCCTTGGCTGGCTTGCAACTGCATGATGATTCAACTCGTTGCCTGATCGTCGGCGTGCGGGCAGAGCACGTACTCTGGCTGGCTTGTCTGATCAACCACTTCAACCCGATGAACATCCCTTCAGGGAGTTGTTTCGCATAGCCGGGCCCACGGTCGCGACGATGGTCTCCTACACCGCGATGACCTTCACCGACAAGTGGCTCTGCTCCAACATCAGCGCCGATCCGATTTACGTCGGTGCTCAGGGCAATGGCGGCCTTGCAGCCTGGGTGCCCATCTCCATCGCTCACGGCCTGCTCACCATCATCAACACGTTCGTCTCGCAGAACATGGGCGCTGGCAAGCCCGAGCGCGGCCCGGCGTATGTGTGGAACGGGATGTACATGGGCCTGGTGTACTGGCTTGTCGTCCTCATGCCCTTCTCGTTCCTGCTGCCCCGCCTCTTCCGCCTCGCTGAGCTCAACCCGCAGCAAGCCGCACTTGCCGTGCAGTATGGCCAAGTCCTCATCTGGGGCGCATGCATCACCATGGTCATGCGGGCGCTAGCGCAGTTCTTCTACGGAATGCACAGGGCTAGCGTCGTGATGGTCGCTGGCATCAGTGCCAACATTTTCAACCTTTTCATCTCCGCCATGCTCTGCTTCGGTGGCAGCGCGCCCGAATCGCTGGGTCTGTTTGGCAGAATGACTAGCAGCGTGGCAGGATGGATGGGCATCCAACCCATGGGCATTCGCGGCAGTGCCGTCGGCACTGTCCTGGCCACCATCGTCGAGGTCCTGGTGCCCGCCTGCGTCTTCCTGGGCGCGAAGATGCACGCCAAGTACGCTACCCGCTCTGCATGGCGGCTTTCGCTGCCGCACATCAAAGACCTCTGGAAACTTGGCTGGCCTGGTGGCGCGATGTTCGGCAACGAAATGGCATGCTGGGCCTTCTTCATGGTCTATCTGGTCAGCCACTTTGGCCCCCAGCACGCAACCGCAGGCTGGATCGCCCACCAGTACATGAGCCTGTCGTTCATGCCCGCTGTGGGGCTGTCCGTCGCTTGTACTGCCCTGGTCGGCAAGTATCAGGGCATGGGACGAAGCGATCTTGCCGCCAATCGAGCCTGGCTGGCGATCAAGATCGCTGTCTTGTACATGGGTCTGTGTGGCCTGGCTTTCTTGATTTTTCGCGAGCAGTTGATTCGCCTGTTTGTCCGCGATGACACGCCCCCGGAGCAGATCGAAGAACTGGTGCGTTTGGGCAGCAAGTTCCTGATCGCAACCGCTGCGTTCCAACTGTTTGATGCGGCCGCGATGACGATCTCGGGCGCGCTGCGCGGCGCGGGTGATACGGTCGTGCCGGGCGTGGCGACTGTGATGCTGAGTTGGACGGTCATCGTTGGCGGAGGGCTTGCCCTGACCAACTGGGTTCCGCAACTGGAAAGCCTTGGTGCCTGGATTGCCGCTGCGACCTACATCGCTCTGCTTTGCCTGTTCTTGCTGGGCCGATTCCTGACTGGAAAGTGGAAGTCGATCAAGGTCGTTGAAGGGACAGGCACCTAACATTTCCATCACAGAGAGCGATTCCTGAGCTGGACCAGCATCGACATCGCTCCGGCGGCCTGCGGTCCCCGCTGGAATCCACGCGCAACCTCCCATAGAATGCGCACTTGTATCCCGGCGTGCTGATTGCCGCCAACGATCCAAGCTGGAGACCTGTTCGCAATGGCCCACGACCCGCTCGATATCGTCATTGGTTCCACTGATTCCACCCGTCGCGACCAGGCCGCGGCCTCCAAGCATCTGAAGGCAGCCGAAGAAGCGCAGTCCAAGAACGAGCGCAATCTCTCAATCTCGGAACTGCGCCGCGCCGTTGCCGCAGATCCTGACAGCCCCAAGGCCCTCTTCGCCCTGGCCTATCAACTTGATCTGGTGGGCGAGGAAGACGAGGCTGTGAGCCTTTATGAGCGATGCGTTGGCCGCGCTCCGGCACACCTCAACGCGTTGATGAATCTCGCAGTCGTGTATGAAGATCAGGGCGACTATGGCTCTGCAGAGCGCTGCCTCAGGCAGATTCTGGAGAGCAGCCCCAACCACCTCCGCGCGCGCCTCTTCATGAAGGATGTCGCGGCCAGCAAGGAGATGGTGATCGAAGAAGAACAGGACCGCGATATTTTCAAGCGCAAGGCCCTGCTCGATACACCAGTGACGGACTTTGAATTGTCCGTCCGCGCTCGTACCTGCCTGAAGAAGATGAGCATCCGCTCCTTGGGCGATCTGCTGCGCATCACCGAAGCGGAGTTGCTTGCGAGCAAGAACTTTGGCGATACCAGCCTTGCCGAAGTGAAGCGAATGCTGGCTGCCAAGGGCCTCAAACTGGGTCAGGGCCTCGAGGACGCGCATCGCGCCGCACGCCGGCAACTGATGGAGCAGTACAAGGGATCGGGGCGCGAGGGTGTCCTGTCCAAGTCTGTCGCCGACCTGAACCTCAGTGTGCGGGCCCGCAAGGCTCTTTCGCTGCTGAGCATTCAGACCATGGGCGACCTGGCTAGCCACACCGAGGCAGAACTCATGGGTATCAAGAACTTCGGCGCAACTTCGCTCAAGGAAATCCGCGAGCGATTGAAGGAAAACGGCTTGGAACTGCGCAAGTTGGATGCATGATCGGCGGGCTAGGTTTGTTGGCATTGGTGTCAGTGCCTTTCCCAGTCTGCGTCATTGCCAAATAGAACGAGCATGTTTCCAGCGCCACGCTTCCGCGTGGCGCTTGTTATTTATTCTCATCCATCGCTCGCTCCACAACATCTTGATCCCGCACATTGGTCACGCGATATGTCGCCCTGGTCCGCATGTACTCTTCGGGCGAGATTCGCAGGTCCGGCTCTTTGCCTTCATGGTGCAGTTTGTGCAGGTGCTTCAAGAACGGCACGCACCACATGCAGCCTGTGCCCGCGGAGAGACACTCGCTGATCAGACTCGCCACCGGGGGATTCTCGCGCTGGAGGTAACTGCGAATTTTCCGTAGTGAGACATGAAAGCAGAGGCAGACTTCGTCGTCGGGTTTCACCAGTGAAGAGTACGAACCCCAAGACACAGCGC
>CAYRPC010000126.1:0-8572 GCA_964425995.1 uncultured Phycisphaeraceae bacterium | reverse complement strand
TGGACGTCATCGCCCTGACGGACCATGACACCACGGCGGGGGTGGACGCGGCGCAACAACGCCCTATGCCAGCGTCATGTCCCATGGGTTTGTGCCATCGATGGTTGAAACCGATCCCAACGCACTGGAAGCATTGCTAGCCGAGAAGTTCAGCACAACGATCGTGCTCAAACGCGGGCCAGCAATCAAGTACCTTGGTGTGCGGACAGACCTTGGCGGCTCGCCCCTTGCGATCGGCATCCTTGCAAAGGTTGGTGAGCGTCAGGTGCTGCTCATCATTGACAAGCTCGGCGCTCGACCGTCTGATGGCACGCCCAATCGCACTCCCGCTGGCAATCGCAAGCAGACGCGCGAACTCTCGCCCGGTCTCTACCACCACGAGCAGGTCAAGGGACAAATCACCTTGGCGGAATGGTCGTCGAGTGACGAAGCATTACTGATCAGTGAGTAGTTTCACCGCGACTTGCTATCCCCTCGTGCAAAGATGCTCGCGACATAGTTCAGCACGTCCGTCGCGCTCGTCTCGTTATACCCGAACTGCTTGATGAGCCGCTGCTTGACCACATCGATCTTCTGCTGCGTCTCGTCGTCAACCACGCTGCTCACGAGATTCTTGAGTTTGATCGTGTCGCGCTGATCCTCAAAGAGTTTGAGTTCCAGCGCGCGATACAGACGCGCATTGGTGTTGTACTCAAACTTCTTGCCATCCAGCGCGAGCGCACCTATGTAGTTCATGATCTCCTGACGGAAGTCGTCCTTGCGGCTGTCGGGGATGTCGATCTTCTCCTCGATCGACCGCATCAGGCGTTCGTCCGGCTCTTCGTCCTTGCCGGTGTACTTGTTCTTGACGCGTTCCTTCTGCGTGTAGGCCCGCACGCTCTCGATGTAGTTGGTCGCCAGCCGCTTGATGGCATCCTCGTCGGCGGAGATTGCCCGCTGCACTTCGCCCTTGATGATGTCCTCGTACTCCTCCTTGACGACGCTGAGCAGTTCACGATACCGCTTCTTGGTGTTCTCGTCGCTGATAAGGCTGTGGTGGCTCATGCCGCTCTCGAGTTCGTTGAGCACCATGAACGGATTGATGCAGCGCTCCTCGATGGCTTGTCTGCTCACCATAGCGTTGGAGACCTTGTCTTGGATGTATCGGGGTGATATGCCGCCCATGCCCTCGCGATGGGCCTCTTCCTTGAGTTCGCGCACGCTGTCTTCCGTAAAGCCCGGGATGCTCTTGCCGTTGTACAACTTGAGTTTCTGCATGAGCGAAAGGCCCGCCTTCTTGGGCTCTTCCAATCGTGTCAGCACGGCCCACATCGCCGCGACCTCGAGCGTGTGCGGAGCGATATGCACGCCCCGAACCTTGCCCGAGTTGAAGTCCTTCTGATAGATGCGCACCTCGTCATCAAGCCGGATGTTGTACGGGACGTCGATCTTGATCGTGCGATCCCGGAACGCTTCCATCATCTCGTTGCTCTGCAGCCGCTTGTACTCCGGCTCGTTGGTATGCCCCAGGATCACCTCATCGATGTACGTCTGAGCGAACTTCTTGGGCTTGATGGTGTGTTCCTGGCTGGCACCCAGCAGATCGTACAGGAACGCCACGTCCAACTTGAGCACCTCGATAAACTCGCAGATGCCGCGGTTGGCGATGTTCAATTCGCCATCAAAATTGAAGGCCCGCGGATCGCTATCGCTGCCATACTGCGCGATCTTGCGATAGTTGATGTCGCCCGTCAGTTCCGTCGAGTCCTGGTTCTTCTCGTCCTTGGGCTGGAATGTGCCAATGCCCACGCGATCCTTCTCCGATAGCACGATGCGGCGCACACGCACATGGTCCATCACCTTGCGCCAGTCGCCCGCATAGAACGTCATCAGGTCCTCGAGCACCTTGCGACAGAACGGATCAGGATCGCCCGTCACGCGCAGTTTGCCCGCATGATGCTTGGGCTTGAACGAGTCATTGAGTCGAGCCAGCACGTCCTGGCGAGCCTCGCGCGGAATCAGGACCAGCGGCTCCTCGTGCATGGGACACTTGAACTCATGGCTCTTGGCCGCCTGCTTGGGATCATGCTCGCTGGGAGCAATCTCGCAATGCTCGTCCAGCAGCCAGGAAAATGAGTACAGCGCCCCTTCGGGCGTGCGCGAGTAGTGCTCGATCCCCTTCTTGAGCAACCGCGCGATCGTGCTCTTGCTGCTGCCCACCGGGCCATGCAATAGCAGGATGCGCTTGTCCGTGCCATATCCTTCCGCTGCGGAGCGAAGGAAGTCTACCAGAGTCATCAGCGCAGAATCGAGCCCGAAGATCGCATCAGCGCCGTTATCGAACGGATCGCTGAAGAAGTTATACCGAACGTACTCCTTCTTGAAGTGCTTGTACCGTTCGCTGCCTTGGCTCATCACCGCGTCGTACAGACGCTGATACGCGTTGCGAAGCACCGCTGGCTCTTTGGCGCAGATGTCAAGATACTCCCAGAACGTGCCGCTCCAATGGTGCTCCTGGAAACGCCGACGATCGATGCGCGTCTCGACGGCTGCGATCAGGTCGGCACCGGACACATTGCCGGGTGACATCGAGTCGCGTACAGGCCAACGTGTGTCGGCGATCGGGTCGCGCAATGGCTGGGGGTCAGGCCCCCCACTGCTATCGCTGCGAGCGTCACGAACAACGGAAGAGAAGAGCCGCGCGTCCATGTGCTGCCTCCCGGCCTCTGCCGTGAGCCGACGGAGAAGCGGCCTACACCGCACCAGCGCCGGACAGATGTGTTCCTCAGCATTCTCTACGAGGGGGCAGCCTGACTGGATCGTGCAATCCTCAGAGATGTCCCGTAAGTGGAGTATCGACAGGGCCTTGGGGGGGAGGTGAGGAGAAAACTAGGAAAGATCGCACGCATCGCAGACCGAACATTCGTCGCAGACCCAAGGGGTGGTATGGGCGGCGTTGCTGCTGCAATTGATGCCCGTGAGCCTGAATTATGCGACGGGCCCTGGACCATTGGCCGAGCCAACCTCGAAAACCGATGCAGCAAATGGTGCCCATCCGAACACTCAAGACAGGAAAGTTGCGTCATCGCGGAGCGCTTGTCGCCGCAACGGTGGCATTGCAGACACTCGTGCTGGGCGCGGGTGGCTACGTAGTGCTGCAGGGAACCAAGGTCGGCCTGGAAACCCGCGTGAGCGAAGGGCTGGCGGCGGAAGACGCACGCCTTGTTGAGAACTTCCTGCAACTGGTTCGCCGACACGTCTCACAACCCTTTGAGTTTGGATCACCATCCTGGCAGAACTTGCAGCGAGAGGTCGAGCGGTTCGCGCTCCCGGTTGGGACGCAACTCATGGTGCTTGACGACGAAAATCGTGTGCTCTGCCACTCGGACATGGCGATGACCCCCGCGCTGCGCCGGCTGAACCTCTCGTGGCAGCAGGTTCGCAGTGCGGGCGATGAGAATGTCACGACGATTGCAGCACTCGCGCCGCAAGGAAAGGCAATCGAACTGCGCGATGCGTTGAGCGAACAGGCATCGATGGCCTTGGTGTACGATCCAACCGTTAAGGTCAAGGTGCTCGTGCATCGCCACGCCGTGAGCACCGCGCTGGCATCGGCCCGCATGACCGACGAGGCGCTGATCTGGGCAACAGGGTGCGGAGTTGTGCTCGTCGGATTGACACTGCTGGGTTCGATTGCGCTGGTGCGCCGCTATGACAGCGCGGTCGATCGACTCAACTCTCAGTTGGAACATGAGGTCGACCGAAGGACGCGCCAAGGACTCACAAACCGCAACGGCCTGATCTTCGGGCTCGCAAAACTCGCGGAAGAACGCGACAACGACACCGGTCGACACCTGGAGCGAATCTGCCAGTACTCAACCCTGCTCGCCCACGAACTGCGCGAGCAGTTCCGTGAGATCACAGGCACTTGGATCGAACGCCTCAAACTCGCGGCCTCGATGCACGACATTGGCAAGGTGGGCATTCCCGACAGCATCCTCCACAAGCCCGGGCCATTGACGAGCACCGAACGAGCCATCATGCAGGAGCACGCCCGAATCGGCGCGGAGACGCTGCTGGCTATTCGCCAGCGCGTCGGAGACGACGAACTGCTCAGCATGGGCATCCAGATCGCGCTGTCGCACCACGAACGATTCGATGGAGCGGGATATCCGCACGGGCTGTCCCACGAGCAGATTCCGCTCGCAGCAAGAATCGTCTCGGTCGCGGATGTCTACGACGCTCTCACAACCAAGCGGCCTTACAAGCAGGCGATGACCCACGAGCAGGCTCGCGCGGCGATCCGCGAGCAGCGAGACCGGCAGTTTGATCCGCGAGTGGTTGATGCATTCGAGCGCATCCATCGCCAGTTTGACGCGACGCGTCACGAAATGGCATGCGAAGAGGCAGCGGGCATCCTGATGCCCTTGCCACGAGTCATGCTCAATGCTGCGTGATGGACAGCCTCATTGCGTGAGCACGAAGTTGCGTTCAGCCCACAGTTTCGCAAAAAGTTCGCTGCGCTGGCCCGCCTCGGGAAGCCTGAGTGAGCACGCGACGAGCAGATCAACCAGCGCATGGAAGTCGTCGAGGCCGATGAACTCGCGGGCAACCCGCGCCGGCGCGGTATTGGTGCCAGCCTGCACAGCCGCAAGATCAGCCATGTTGTGATAGTTCCCCAAGGGCAGACACACGCAAGTCGCCTCGTACCCGGCGCTGAAGTAGACGCTGGCCTCGCACGCTCCGCCAGCCATCAGTTTGCGCTGCCATCGCCAACCAGGCTGATCCATCGACTTCTGAGCAGCGGTCACAGTGCTGGGTGCGCCAGCGATCTCCTCCGCCCGCTTGGCGATGGCATCGGTCAGGGTCGGGCTGAAGACGCTCATGCGATCGCCCACGCGAACAATCGGCCCGGCATGGATCGGACTTTCTGCAAAACTTCGGCTGTTCTCCAGCGCGATCACGCGGGCATCCCTGGGCATGGTCTGCTGCTCCACCGCAGCAATCGCACCGATGAAGCCGATTTCCTCCGCCCGCGTGAACAACAGGCGGACATCCTGAACATGCTCGCGCGCGGGAAGCGTGTCCAGCACATCGACCAAGGCGAGTATCGCCGCGACAGCGGAAAGATCATCGCACGCGAGGGTGTGCATCTGATTGTCGCGAATCTCGGCGGGACCGACATTCCAAACGCCGACATCGCCCACCCGGATCGTATCGGTTTCTTGTTTCAGTTCGCACAGGTAGTGCTTGAAGGGACCTGCCTGATCGGGAATCTGGCCTGTAAGCATCCCAGTATGTGCGACTTCTGAACAATCATGCACAACAACCAACGCTTTCTTGAAGTAGTCGTCCATGACGCCACCCCGAAACGAGAGTTGCAGGGTGGTTGGAGAGATGATGCGTTCCACGACAAATGCAGGATGATCAAGGTGCGCAGTCATGTATATCGGACGACCCTTGGAACCTGGTTCGTTGGTTCGCAGATGCAGATTGCCAGCACTATCTCGCGACAGCGCCCAGCGCGGACGACTGGCAAAGAACCTGCTGATATAGGCGATCACACGCTGCTCTTTCCCCGCAGCAGTCGGGATGCTGGTCACCTCCGCAAGCCAGGATTCATGGTGGGTTCGCTGCGAAGCGGAGATGGGCGGCAGGCCGACGGGGGTGTGCATGGCACAAGCGTAGAAGCGGGGTACGCTGCTGCCATGAGTGGTTCGCCAGGCCAACTTGACCGAAACTCTGATAGAGACGGGGCGGGGGGGTATGTACCAAACCCCGACACGTCACTCCCAACTAATGCGCTGGTCGTCAATGGCCAACTCATCGCGCCCGCCAGCGCGCTGCGCTGCTCCTTCGTCGCCAGCGCCGGGCCGGGCGGGCAGAATGTCAATAAACGCGCGACCAAGTGCGTCCTTCGCGTGGCCATGCTGAGCCTGGCGCTGCGAGGCGATCAATTGGACCGGCTGGCACGGCTTGCAAGCATGTATCTGACTCTCGATGGCGAGTTGGTCATCGATGCCGACGACAACCGATCCCAGTCGCGCAATCGCGACGCATGCGTCGAACGCCTCGAAGACATGATTCGCCAGGCGTGGAACGCACCCAAGCCCCGAAAAAAAACCAAGCCCAGCAAGGGCTCGGTGCGAAGGAGGCTGGAAGGGAAGAAGGTGCGGGGAGAAGCCAAGGAGCGGCGCAAACGCGTCGACGATTAAGGACATCTTTTGCCTGGCTCGTGAACGCTCGACGATTCACCTTTCAGACACGCGCTCGCTCGCGAAGGGCAACTGCTTTTTTAGAGGCGAGCACCAATGATCGGCAGGTGCTTGCGATGGATGAACAAGACGATGGCGCTGGCCGCAAGCGCGATACCAGCCAGCCCGAAGAGCAGGCCGCCGTCATTGGTCGCGAGTTGGTTTCCCTTGTCGTCGAAGTCGGGGATCGTGATGCCGAGTTTGGTCAGGTGGCTCCCCAACGCGCCAACCAGAACGCCAACCGCGATCGCGGCACCAAGCACATTCAAGCGCGGCTTGGGTATCAGCAGAAGCACCACGGCGATCAATTCACCAACACCGCTGCCATAGCGACCCAGCGGCTCCATACCAAGCGTCTTGAAGATGTAAATGCTCTCGGGCGCACCAGTAAACTTGAAAAAAAGCGTCTGAGCAAGGATGAACGCCGCGATGACCTGGGCAACCCACGAGACGATGTTGTGGGTTCGTGAGCAGGCGCAGGATGGGGCGTTGCTCATGCTGCTGGGGTTGGCGGGGGTGTTTGATGGGGCGTTGGATGTCATGGTGGCGTGCATGAGAAACTCCTCGTGTAGACGTATTGGACGTGTTTGGACCTCTATCGGTTGCCGGAACGGGAAGGGCGTTTCAGGGGCTAGGCTTGGACGCAAGGAAGCGTCCGGTCTGTGGAAACGGGGCGGTTTCGGGCAGGGGTGCCCATCGGAAGGAGCGACGCATGCGGGCAACGATCCACTGCAATCGACGGCGAAATAACTTGCAGAATCCGTGGCTACTTGGCTTGCTGGGCACAGTGCTGCACGCTGGTATCGTCCTGGGTCAGGAGTCAGAAACACTAAAGGTGCTACCAGCCCAAGCACCAACCCAAGCACCAGGGCAACCATCAAAAACGCAAACGCCGACCAAAGCCAGCGGCCCGGCCTTTCCCCACCCAGTCGTGACCGAGGTGCTCTTTAATGTCCCTCGGGGAGTGGATGGCGACGCGAACAAAGATGGCAAGCGCTCGCCAACAGGCGATGAGTTTGTCGAGTTGATGAATCCACACGACCAACCCATCAACCTCAAGGGCTATCGGCTCAGTGATGGCACCACCATCGGCAGCACCCACGAGCAGCGTGAACTCCCCAAGCAGCGGCCCGCAACCAAGAAGACCGACGACGATGCAACCCAAGCCGGAAAAGATAACGACGACAAGCCACATTCCCGCGACGACGCCCACTTCACGTTCACCTTTCCAGACTTGACGCTCGAGCCTGGCGAAATTGTGGTCGTCTTCAACGGGTTTGAATCCTCGATTCCCGGCAAGGTTGGAACCGCCAAGAAGGCTGCCCAGAAGAGCGAAGAGTTTGATGGGGCGTACGTATTCTCTGCCCAGACAACCAGCCAGTTCGCCGCTTTCTCAAACCAGCACGATGTCGTGCAACTCATCGATGCCGAGGGGCGCGCGGTTGCCACCATTCGCTGGGACTATCGCGACGACGCTCCGCGCCCGCCCGCACGAACCACCAAAGAGCCCCCTCGCAACACTCGCACCAAAGCACCCACAAAGCAAGACGAGCCTGGCGAAGTGCTCGATAAGCGAGCCGAGGAGGCGGGCGGCAAGGTCGAGAACCTGCCCAATGTTCGCAGTGGGAGCGTGCAGCGACGGACAAAGACTGGCGGCTTCGTGTCCCATATGGAGGCCATGGGTGTGCCCGCAAGTCCTGGTACCTTTGAAGAACACCAATAGGCGTACGGACAGGCGTGCTGGAAGTGAATCGGGAACCTATCCTGTTCGCCTATGGCCTGGATCACCAAGAACTCCGGAACGATGCAGATCGAGAAACGAGACGAGCCGTACCTGACTAAGGCGATGCGCGAGCGGCTTTCCACTGAGATTTTGCCTCGCTATGAGACAGGCATGGGCGCGCTGATGCCGACGCTGCACGAAATCCAGCACGCATACGGCTGGATTCCCCATCAGGCGATGATCGAAGTCGCAACGTTTCTGAAGATCAAGCCAGCGGACGTGATCGACACGGTGACGTTCTACGAGGAATACTGGACCAAGCCCAAGGGTAAGTACCTGATCCAGATTTGCCGCAGCATCGCCTGCGAGTTCTGCGGGCACGAGCAACTGACCAACGCTGTGCGCGAAAAGTTGGGCATCGAGCCGGGCGAGACCACCGACGATGGCCTCTTCACGCTCATCGAACTCGAATGCCTGGGCAGCTGCGGAACAGCCCCGGTCGCCCTGATCAACGAAACGCTCTACGAGAACCTGTCGCCGGACAGCATCATGCACGCGATCGACGATATTCGGTCGGGGCCCGGCGCGGGGGGGCGGCGGGGGGCAAGCGCTCAAG
>CAYRPC010000125.1:0-8579 GCA_964425995.1 uncultured Phycisphaeraceae bacterium | reverse complement strand
GCTACCTGCTATTCCGCTCCCCACCCCGCCCCCCGGTCCAGTTGAACTACTGCTGGTGCTCGCCATATCCACGAGTTCCCACGACTCGCCGATCCGCTCGCCCGAAGCCACACGCTTTCCAAATCGCCCCAGCCGATCCCCGCCCCAAGGCTTGGGCAGCAGTATTGGTTCACAGACCAGCGGATACGGCTCGATCATGATGGCACGATAGCGCTGGTTACGCACTCAAAACGCGTCGTTCCCCGCCATCATCCCGTTCAACTGCGCGTCAAAGGCAACCTTCCCTGTCAGTGTCCCGTCCTCGCGACCAATCAAGCCCTGTACATCCGTGATGAAGCGTCGGCGTCCCGCCTTAATCTCTCGACACAGCATGAACAGCGTGTCGCCCGGAAAGACCGCAGCTCGGAAGGCAACGTTATCAATCCGCAGGAAAAGAACAATGCTGGGCCTGCCTACTCGGGCCAGGAACGCGAACGCCGACAGTTGCGCCGCGGTTTCCACCATCAGTACGCCCGGAAAGGTTGGCTTGCCCGGAAAGTGTCCCCGACACCAGAAGTCGGTCTCGTGCAGGTGCTTCACCCCCACGCTTCGCGTCCAGCCAGCATCGTGCCAAGCGACCCCGTCGAGCATCGAAAACTCGTGCCGGTGTGGCAGCAATTTTTCAATGTCAATGCGCACCAAAACCTTGCTCCCAAGGTCAATCCCCGCAAGATCAAATAGCACACCCTTGCTCGCAATAGGGCTGGTGCTGCTCTCTGTGCCGCCGGCCTGCGTTTGTGTCATGTTGTCTATACCTGTGGCCACCGGTCTGAGTTGTGTCGCGCAAGACACGTCCCAAGACACGTCCCAAGACACGTCTCAAGACTCATTCCTTCGTCTCAGCCTCACGCGATTCCAGCACCTTGGCACGGATCACTTGGGCCTGGGCCTTGATGTCCTGCATGATCTTGCGAACTCGAGTGCCTGCGGTTTTGTTGCCGCCTTTCCACTTCAGCCAGTCGTTCTTGCCATCCCGAAGCATTTGTTCCATCACTTCATACTCATCCATGGCCAGACTCCTTCGCATCCCGTCGACCCAAACCGTACTACACATTGCAGGCCGCCGAAGTCCTTCCCGTCGACCGCAAGAATATATCGTACCCCACACCCGCGTGTTCGCGCAGTGGAGTCCTAAATATCCGTACAAAAACCATATGTTCTGTCTAGGTGGCGCAGTCTTCATTCGTCCCCTTAATGGGGCACTTGCGGTAAAAGCCGCTCGATCAACTCCAGCGCGTGGTGCATGTACTTGACGTTGCTCCCCTCTTGGTCAATCACTGCGGGAGCACATGCCGCCATCAGCACGCGGCGAATGTTTGCCAGTTCGCCATAATTCCCATCCATCGGCAGTCCGGCCTCACGCCGCAACCGTCCCAGAATCGACACGGGCTTCACGCTCCCCAGCCAATCCTCATGCCCCCAGTACTGGCGCTCCAGGTAGAGCGCGTCCTCGATCCAGTGTCCGGGATGAACCAGTCCCAGATCAATCAGCACCAACTGTCCATCCGCTCCCTCACCCTGCCTTCGCAATACGTTTCCGGGATGGACATCGCCATGGCACCAGGTGTCCAGTGCCCTCGCATCCCAGCGATTCGCCAATCCGGGCAGGGCCCGCTGCACCTTGCGGATCGCGTCCGCCCACCTTGAAAACTCCGCGACTGCATGCTGGCGACACCGGTCGCGTGCCTTGTCGAGCAATTGCTGCCAGGATGGGCAATGGGACGTGCCACTGACGGGCTCGACTTCCAACGCCATGTGATGGAACTCGCAAACCCGGGTCAACAACTCCTCCACGTCGCGGGCTGTCATGCGACGCGCCATGTGATCGCCAGCGAGCCGTTCGGTGATGATCCAACCCAGGTCATATCCGCCCAGCGTCATGCCGTGCGCGAGAACCCTGGCAACCGGCAGGCGTCGGGACCGCTCTCCATGGAACGCCTCCACGCTTCCCAGGCCTCCCAGCCTTGTTGTCCACTTGTACTCGCTGGGTCCAATTGGCAACTTCACGAGCACGCCAAGTGGCGGCTGGCCATCATGCAAGCGATACGTCGAGAACCCGGTCGCTGCGCCGCCTCGCTGCCATGAGGCGTGGAACCACTCAATAGGACCAAGCCTGCCCTCGCAGACCGCGTGCAGCACTGGCTCGAGCATCACGGCCAGATCATGGCCATGAGTCGCAGGGCGTGGCTGGTGATGATTCGGCTCAGACACCGTTGAAAGAGTACTCCGGCTCGCGCCGCGACCACGCCATCAATCCGCCCGCTTGCCCTCAAGCGATCGACCAGGATCAAGCAACTTGTGTCGGGATCGGCAGTTTTAGCCCGTCTCCCTCGCGCTATCCTTGCTGTGTCTTAATAAGGAGCATGCATGTCTCTCGCCCACACACTCCGCGTTCTTACGCTCGCCCTCACCCTGACCGGCGCAGCCATGACACTTCCCGGCTGCGGCGAGGATCCGGTCTGCGAAGAGAACTATGTCCAACTTAAGGCCGGCATGGCGCTGCACGAAGTTGAGCAAATCATGGGCGGAGCGGGCGAGAAGGAACAAATGCCCACTGGCATGAGCATCTCTGGCGCAGGCATCGCGGGGGCCAGTACCAATAACGTTGATCGCTACATCTGGAAGTCCCGCGGCGCACAAATTTCTGTGGAAGTCCGCGATGGCAAGGTCGCCAGCGTGGGACGTTCAGGGTTCTAGACTCGCGATTGTTCCGATACTACACCTTACCAGCGGCTCTTGCCAGCAGCGAACCGGACAACGAGGAAGCGTGCTCACGAGGACTGAAGTTCACGCTGAGCGTAAACGCACGTGTGCCTATGAAATCCAGGCAGTGTGTTTAGTTTGTCTGGGCCATATCTATGCCGGATCATCGTTCATCTGTGGATTACGAGCCCGATTCGCCGGGTTCAGTTCCGCCGCGGCGACTAGATCGAACCATTGACGACGCGTAAACGCCAGGATGCCATGCTCCACGGCGTGACGCGTCAACTGAGCACGGTTGTGAATCTTCAGTTGACGATACAACTCGCGCAGGTGATTGTCGATAGTCTTGTCGGAGCGATGCAATTCCCGAGCCATCTCCTCGACGGTCAAGCCTTCGGCGCCCAGCCTCAGCACTTCGAGTTGGCGACGAGACAGCAATGCCAAGTCACCCAGGTGCGGAATGGTCGCAAGCGGCAAATGCCCTAAGTCTTGCTCGCTTGTCTCGGGCAGAACCAGCGGTTCGATCATCACGAAGTACCCGCGATGGCCAAGCACATCGGATGCTTCCATGGGGTACACATGCGTCAGGGAGCGCACGCCGTTCCACACTTGGATATACGCGAGGGGCTTGCCCGTCTCCAGTGCAGGTTGCATGAGCAGGCGACGCTCTTCGACCACGGGGCCGCTGGCAACATCGTGGAAGGACGAACGCTTGAGAGCCTCGGGCGTGGTGCCAAAGGCCCGGGCAAATCGCTCGTTGCACCAGAGAAGTTCGAACAAGTCTGTTCTCGCCACTGCACCAATGTGCGGCCGGCCATCGAGATAGCACAACAGTTCCGCAATACGGGGCGAAAGTCGCGGGCTTGAGAAAGCGGAAAACGTTTGCAATTCACTAGAAACGGGGGTTGCGAGCATTCGTGGAGCCTCCGTGAGAGACTAGGGGCGCATTGTATTTATCTTGCAGTATAAACGTATTTTTCCAGAGAAAGCCCAAGAGAAAAACCAAACCGGGCAATACTACCAATTCTGAGGTAGATGCCCCATAATGTTCGTATTTTGTTAGTAATTCGATTAGATGGATGGCCCGCTCTCGACCCGCATAATATTCGTTACAACGAATGAATATTCTGTCACTGAGTGTGGATGCTTTCGGTGAACGTGATGGTGTCGAACATGCTCTTCATCGCCACCCGCCGCGCAGTGATCTCCTCGCCCGCATCGCCCAGTTCGACGTTCAAAAAACAAGTCGAGCAGCACTTGTTCGCGGCGATCGCGGAGAGCCTTGGTCTTGTCGAGTTCCTGCTGAGTCTGGCGGGCACCCTCACGCTCGACGCTAGCCACGTTGCGAGCCGCGCCGACTTCCGCCTTGCGGCGTTGCTTTTCTGCATCGAGGTTCTAGGACGCATCGACGGCCTGTTGACTGAGCCTACCAACTGTCTTTGCATCGCGTGCATCTTGGCGGGTGAAGGGGCGGTCGGGGGTTGGAGGCCGAGAGGCGAACGCCCGATGTTGGGGTATCACTTTGATGAAGACTCGCCCGCTCCCGCCTTCAAACGGCTACCGGAGTTTGTTGGCGCGCAGGGCGGCGTGCTGGTAGATGCCGCCGATCCACCGGGAGAGTCTTCATTCTGCCACGCAGTAATTACCCATCGCTGCTTACTACCTTTCCGAGATAACGAAAGCACAATGGTGTAGCCATCGTGACTGATGTTTGTATGCGCCCCACCGGGCGGTCCGCAGTACACGCTTTTTCCGTTTGCAGGCGAAACCTGTGTACCAACAGCCAACACACTCGGAATTGCACGAACAACAGCGTCGCCGTGTTTTGCTGACACATGAGCGATGCCGCTTCCTCCTGCGTAGTCCTTGGCCGCATCTCCTGGCGTAGCCAAAGAAAGTCCACTGACCCAAGACCAGGTACATCCATCGCGTTGGGGACATCCGCTTGCTCTCGCACCACGCGGCCAATCGCTGCCTCGCCTCTTTGTCGATTTTCCCGTTGCCTTGGCGATTCGGCAGCCCTTCCCGCTGAAAACATCATCGGCGTGTCATCGCCTCGCGTTGCGCTCTTTTTCGCACTCTCCACCCTATCCAACGCACGCGCCACCGTCACCCATTCGGCACTGCCCTTACTGAACCCCAGGCTGACCATGCGCTCACGCACCCAGGTTGTGAACCGTCGCCACACACCAGGATCATCGAGCAGTCGCTCCGCCACTTCGGGCCGACCTTCGACAACCTTCTCGAACAGTCGCGCGAATACTTCCTGTCGCACCGTCGCATTGTCTTCGGTGATTTCCTACCCCGCCTCACGCTGCTGGCGAATCTGCTCGCGCCCCAGTGTCAACAACTGCGTGTCCCCCACCGCGTTGCAATGTTTCTGTTCATTCTGACGTAGCCGCTCATGCCGGAGCGGCCAACAACCAGAACTACGGCTATGCCATCAGCATGGTCGTGATGGCCGGGGCATGGTTTGAAGGTCCGACTCGTCGGGCGGTCTTCAATCCCGTTGTCGGTTGGGGCTTGTTGTGGCACGGCGAATCCTGCGGGGCGTGGACATTGCGATCAAAACATGAACGTTTGTAGTCGCCCCGATTTTGGGCGGATTGCTGGCGTTGGGCCTGGTTCGGTTGCGATTGCAGATCGCGTGATACAGGCGAAATACGGGCGTGACACGGGCGTGACGCAACCGATACTCCCGATTCGTATTGTACTGGTAGTGCATAGGTTAGTACGAGCACACGGGTGCACTGGCGATGGGAGTCTGCATGTCAGAAGGATCCATGGGACGCATCTTGGTAGTCGAGGATGACAGCGCGATTCGTCGTGGACTGGTTGATTGCCTTCGGTTTGGGGGGTATCAACCTTTCGAGGCATGCGATGGCAAAGCAGGGCTGGAGAGCGCGCTTGCGCTGGACCTCAATCTCATCTTGTTAGATCTGCTGATGCCGCGGATGGATGGGCTGACGATGCTGAAGGAACTGCGGGCGGCCAAGCCCCATGTTCCGGTCATCATCCTCACGGCCAAGGGTGAGGAGGAGGACAAGGTGCGGGGCTTGCGGGCGGGGGCCGATGATTATGTTGTCAAGCCCTTCAGTGCGACAGAATTGCTGGCGCGGGTGGAGGCGGTGCTGCGTCGATCAGCCGAGCGACCATCGCCAGTTCGGGTGATTGAGGTCGAGGGCAGGCGGGTCGACCTGGAACGGCGCGAAGTGCGGCATGAGGGGGGCGGGGGCGGGGGCGGGGGTGAGGTCGCCAGCCTCAGCGACAAGGAGGCTCTCGTGATGCAGTACCTCGCTCTGCATCGTGGGCGCGTTGTGACGCGTGACGAACTGCTCCAGCGGGTCTGGGGGCTTGATCCTCGCGGCATGCACACGCGCACGGTGGACATGGCCATAGCTCGCCTGCGCGAGGCGCTTCGCGACGACGCGGAAAATCCAAAGGTCATTTCCACGGTTCGCGGCAAGGGGTACATGCTTGCGCCGTCTGCGCTTCCGGACAAGCCGGCCGGGTCGAGTGAGCGTCGTGAGGGGAGTGGCGAGTGAAGGGCGGATCATTGCAACCCGAGCGTTGGGCGGCGCGGGCGCTGGTTGCGAGCGCTGCGGTCGTGCTGCTTGCGCTGGCCTTTGTCACGTGGCACGCGCTTGGCATCGAAACTCGTGAGGTCCGTGCCCGGCAAGCCACGCGCGAGCAGGAATCGCTTCGGCTTGCTTTGTGGCGCATCGATTCGGTGATGACGCCGATTCTGGCCCGCGAGGCGGCCCGCCCGTACTTCGAGTATCAGCCGTTTTATCCCGCCGATCGGGCGTACACCGAGTTCTTCACCGAAGTTTCGGCCCATGAAGTCCTGGTTCCTTCGCCATTGCTGACCACGAACGACGCGCTTGTCAACTTGTATTACCAGCGCGATGGCGACGGGGCGGTCGAATCGCCGCAAGTTCCACTGGGCGCGGCGCGAGTGACTGCTGAAGGTTCGTACTTGACGCCCTATGCCGCTGCGACCAACGACTCACGCCTTGTGCTGCTTGAGGCGTTGTTCAAGGGGGAAAAGGACGAGTCGATCACTGCGGGAGTTGGCGTTGGCGCTACGAGGGGCTTGGAGAGCGCTGATAGGCAGAAGACAGCGCCCAAGCAGTCGGTCGCGCCGGGCAGTGAGGTGAGGGCTGACACTCCAGGCAGATTCGAACCCATGGCGCTGGATGGTCTGAAGCGTGAGCAAATCGGAGCACAGAACCGTCCGCCGGCTGATGAGACCGCGTCCAATCCCGAGGCTGACAGCGCATCGGTCCAACCCTCGGACAGTTCGAAGGACTCGCAACGCAGCGACTATCAGGCGCGGGCGGCCGTGACGAAGCAGGCCCAGTCCATCAATCGCGGGTCCAATTTTTCGCAGCGAAAGGATTCGACGGTCCAAGAGTCGGAGACGGCAAGTACGCGCTCGCAGCAACCAGAGACCGCTGAGCGGACCGGCAAGGCAACTTCGCTCAGTTTGACTATGCACGACCAATCAGTCGCACCAATTCTGTCGCCTGCGTCTTCCAGGGCAGACTTTGCAAGAGACAGTCTGCGGGCCGGTGAGCCTTCTGTTGAAACAGTTCTGGAGGACGGAAACGACTCAGAGCGATTGACTGATTCCGCTTTGGGACTGTCTGACCTTCGCGTCACCGTGCAGCAGGATGTGGTACTGGGCGACTTTCAGGCAGCCTGGGTAGTACGGGGTGGCAATACAGCCAAGGCCGAGTTGCTCTTCCGACGCTCGGTGCGAATCGGCCTGCGTGAGATGGAGCAGGGTCTGTGGATGAACTGGCCCGAGTTGCAACGGACGCTGCTCGCGCCGATCAACGATCTGTTCCCGGATGCAACGCTGAGACCTGTGACGCAGAATGTCGCGCGCCTGCCTAGTGCGACGCTGGGAAGGATGCTCGCGTCCATACCCGCCGAACTGGTGGTACCTTCGCTCTCGCTGGAAACAGGGCCGACCTGGACGCCGCTGCGCACGGCGCTGCTTGCGATGTGGGTGCTCGTGTTGCTGGCGCTAGTAGGACTTGCGATCGCGACGCGGGCGATGGCCGATCTGGCGGCACGGCGCGGGCAGTTTGTGTCCGCCGTGACTCATGAGTTGCGAACACCCTTGACCACGTTTCGCCTTTACTCCCAGATGCTCGCGAGCGGCATGGTGCGCGATGATGAAACTCGGACGACGTATGCGCAGACGCTGTTCAGCGAGAGCGAGCGACTGGGTCGAATTGTCGAAAGCGTGCTGGAATATGCGCGGCTTGGAAAAGGGGAGAAGCCGCGGCTGGAACGATTGACGCTTGCACAGTTGCGGGAGCGTGTCTTGCCCTCGCTTGATGCGATCGCTTCATCGCATGCGATGAAACTGGTGCAGGAGTTTGAGACGGGCGAAGGGTCTTCTGGCCTTCTGCTCGCGACCGATCCTTCGCGGATCGAACGGATACTGGTCAACCTTGTTGAGAACGCGGGCAAGTACGCGCGATTCGAGGATGGTGTCGTGCGGGTTATCATCACCTGGGAAGCCGACGCTTCATCGCTTCGCATCCGCGTCCGTGACTTTGGGCCTGGCATATCGCACGCCGATATCTCACGTATTTTCCGCCCGTTCACACGGGGCGCGAACCATGCCCACGGCAACACACCAGGCATGGGACTGGGGCTGGCGCTCGCACGATCGCTCGCGGAACAACTGGGCGGGTCGCTCACCCATGAAACTGCGAATCCCGGAGCGACTTTCAACCTTCGCTTGCCGATCGCGTGAAAGGTTGCAAGTTCGCGCGGGCGGACGGGCCAGCGGAGATGGTGTGGGGGCGGGTTGTGGG
>CAYRPC010000124.1:0-8586 GCA_964425995.1 uncultured Phycisphaeraceae bacterium | reverse complement strand
CGCACGCCCTGGGGACTGATCGACGCGGCAGGGATGACGAGTGAGTGGACGGAGGAAGTGATTGGAACCGTAGGTTCTCTCGAAGACCGCATAGCGGACGGTAGCTACTGGACCGGATCATCCGGTAATAGTTTCTTTGCAGATCAAGTGATTGGGGGCGGCGGAGATGCTCCGGACATTGGTTCACTGATTAATGGTTTTCGAATCGCAGCGTCAGTTCCAGCACCGTCATCCTTCGCGATGATGCTTGGAGCTTTCTTGGTCTGTATGCGAAGGAGAAGATTCGGAGGATCCGATGAAGTCGAAAGCTTGGATAGGGATCGCAGCCTGCATAATCGCGGCAACGATGGCGACGGCTGGGCCGATCATCGTTGAAATCGACGGCGTTGCTCAAACGACAACGTATAACAACAACGATGACATCAGCATCAACGTCGGGACGTTTTCAGGGTTGAAGCGTGTCAGAATCTACGATTCAACACTTGACTTAAACGGTCTGCCTGACGAGACGATCGGCAAAGTTACTATCGATGGAACGCCTTCGGGCACTTATGCCCGAATGGATTTCTGGATCTCACGCAATACTGCGTTTCCTACGCAGCCCAATCAACCGATTGTCGATCGCGGCGCCCGCTCCTTCGGCGTCAACGGCTCCGACGGTCTCGAAATCACTAACGAAGCCCTCCGCCGTCGCACCCGCGTCGCCATCGCCGTGCTGCAGGACATCCGCGGCAACATCACAGCGGGCCAAATCTTTCGCATTCAGAATGGGATCGTCAGCAACGACACGGCATTGTTCAGCGGCGAGGTCAGCGCCAACATCACGGCGGTTACGAAAGATCAGGATTGGCGAGCACAACCCAACGACCCCCCGCTGGTTTTCAAGTCCATCGAAGAAATCAACACCATCGGCCTGCTCAGCGGCACCATCGTGGCCAGCGATCCCATCGGGTACGAGCCGGGCAACCCGACAACCTACTCCAACATCGGCCGCGTCATCGCTCGCGGCACGACCTGTACATTTCCAACCTACGGCGACAGCTTCCCTGATCGCAGATAGCCCCATCCCATGCCATCCAAGTCCGCTGCTCTGAGCCGACTTGGATGCGAGTACTTCCGCAGTATCCATCATCCGCATCGAAGTTCTCTCCGAGCAGCGGACTTTGATGGCTCGCTCCGTACACTGCGAACATGCCCACGTCTGTCCATCCTTCCGCCGTTGTCGGCAAGCATGTCGAACTCGCGGACAATGTCACTATCGGCCCTGGCTGCGTCCTTGATGGGCCCGTCACGCTGGGAGCAAACGTCACGCTCGTCAACCACGTCACGATCCAGGGCCCCGTCGTCGTCGGTGAGGGCACCATGCTCTATCCGGGCGTGTGCATCGGCTTTCCGCCCCAGGATGTGAAGTTCAAGATCGGGATGCAGACGCCGGGCGTGCGCATCGGGAAGCACTGCCTGATACGCGAGCATGTGACAATTCACGCCGCGAGCAAGATGGATCATCCCACCACCGTGGGCGACAATTGCTTCCTGATGGTCAACTCGCACCTGGGTCACGACGTGGTGATCGGCGACAACTGCACGCTTGTCAACAGCGTGCTGCTCGCGGGGCATGTTCATGTCGGCAGTAGCGTCACGATGGGCGGCGCCGCGGCGGCCCATCAGTTCACGCGCATCGGTCGCCTGGCGATGATCTCCGGGCTGGTTGCGGTTGCTATGGACGTGCCGCCATTCTGTATCGCCGGGGGGCGCAACACGGTCGCCGGCCTGAACGCTATCGGCCTGCGGCGCAGCGGCGTTCCTCGCGAAGACATCACCCTGCTGCGCAAGGCCTTTCGATTGGGCCTGGGCGTTCGCCAGCCGCGCGAGGCGATGCTGGCCGCCGTGCAGCAATTTGCCGCGCAGAGCGTTTTCGTCAAGGAGTTCTACGACTTCCTCGCGGCGCCAACCAAGCGCGGCATCGCCATGGGGCGGATGGCCCAGAGCGAGGATGAGCCAGTCAACGCCTAGTGAGCCACAACACAGACAGTGAACCACAACAGAGATAGTAATTCAGAACGCAGATTGTGATGCACCATGCAGAGTACTTGGCCTTGAGCGTTGCCCCGCTTTCCATCTCGGTCCTCTCCAGCAGCAGCCGCGGCAACTGCTCGGCGCTGCTGGTCGGCACCGAGCAGCATCGCCAACTGTGGCTGATCGATGCCGGGCTCTCGCCCAGGCGAACACATGCGTTGCTGGCGCAAGTGGGCCTTGGCGACTTACCAATCGCTGGCGCACTGCTCACGCACCTGGACCACGACCACTGGAACACCGGCTGGCTCGGGGCGATGCCCGAAAAAGCGACCGTGCATATTCATCGCTCGCATCGCGGGCGGGCCGACCGCGCGGGCCTGACGTACCTGCGCACCAACCTGTTCGATGACGACTTCGAACTCACGCCTGGCATACTCATCAGGCCGATCCTGAACGCGCATGATGACTTGGGTGCCGCGGCCTTTCGCATCGAGTTCGCGCACAACGGTGCATCGCTGGGGTTTGCCACCGATATTGGCTCAACCACGCGCGAACTGGCGCAACATCTTTCAAGAGTGGACGTGCTCGCGGTTGAGTCCAACTACTGCCCAGAGATGCAACTTGCCAGCAGCCGTCCAAAGTTTCTCAAAGACCGCATCATGGGCGGGGGCGGCCACCTCTCCAACCATCAGTCTGCCAAGTTGGTGCGCCAGGTCGCGCCCCGATCTCATGTCGTGCTGCTGCACTTATCCCTCGACTGCAACACGCCCGACAAGGCCCGTTGCTCGCACGATTGGTCGAGGGATGCCGACGCTCCCGCCTGCACGATTGCGAGTTGGGATGGGCCAACGCCTTGGATCAATATCAAGCCTGGCAATCGCCCGGCTCGAGAGCCACTTGCAATGCCCCGATCGCTCTGGGAGTGCGTCAACCAACCTGGAGCGTGAGCCGAAGGATATCGATCAAGCATCCAACGGATATCCAGGCAATAGATCGACAGGTATGGATCACTCCGGCGGCAGCGGATGCAAGCCCCAGACCCGCTTGATGAACGAACGACCGGCGTAAATCAGCGGGGTCAGCGAGATGGCGATGACAAACTTGAGCATGTAACTGGTCATGCCGAGTTTGATGACCATCATCCATGTGACCGGCTCAAGCCCTGGTGTGGGAAACCATTCCCTTCCGAGTTTGAAGGCCAGCGCGCAGACCACGAAACTGTCGATGATCTGGCTGAAGACGGTGCTGCCGGTGGCGCGCAACCAGACCAGCCTGCCGCCCGTCATGCGTTTGATCCAGGCGAACATCGCGATGTCGCAGATGTTGCCGATCAGGTAGGCCATCAGCGATGCCATGTACATGATCTTGGCACTGCCGAAGACGGTGCTGAACGACTCTTCACTCACGTTGTACGACGCGTCCAGTCGCGGCATGGCCTGCACAGCGTTGATGACACCAAAGACAAAGAGGGCCATGACGAATGAGACTATCACTGCGCGCCGGGCGGCGCGCTTGCCGAAGTATTCGTTGAGCAGATCGGTGAGCAGGAAGGTGATGGGAAAGACCAAAAGCCCGCAGGTGTGATCGATCGAGTTGATCGTGGTTGCCTGATCCCAGGGCCATGAAAAGGAGAAGGGGAGTTTGAAACTGAAGAGGCGAATCCCGATAATGTCGGCGATGACCAGGCATGTCGCGCTGAAGGCACAGAGCCATGTATAGACCAGCGACTGGCGGTTGAGCGTCGCAGGCCCGTAGGAGAGATTGTGCGATGGTGCTGGTGCGGATGGGGAGAGCATGGGGTGGAGAAGACAAACCAAATATACAAACCAGGTACACAAACGGGAGAAGCAAACCGGGCGGATACACGACCTGACGTATCTTTCGTTGGACCTGTGGCCAGAGGATTCTGACCGCTGGCGTATCCCGTAGAATACTCTCGATTCCGACCTAGCCTGTATTCCCTGGTTTACCGGTCCGCGCTTCCTATGCCCTCCCACACACTTACCACCGCCACCACCGAGTTTGAGCGCAAGGATCGCTGCGCCGCTCTCCCCCACCGCCCCAGAGTGCTCCTGGGCAAGATGGGATTGGATGGCCACGATCGGGGCGTGAAGGTCATCGCCCGCGCCCTGCGCGATAGCGGCGTCCACGTCATCTACTCCGGGCTTTGGCAGACGGCGCGCTCGCTCGCGATCTCGGCCCGCGACGAGGACTGCGATGTGATCTGCGCATCGATGATGTCCAACAGTCATCTGGTCCTTGGGCCCAAACTCGTCGACGAACTCAAGAAACTGGGCCGACCCGACCTGCCCGTCTACATGGGCGGGATTCTTCCCCAGGAAGACCTGCCCAAACTGGCCGCGGCGGGCATCGCCAAGTGCTTCACCACGAGTACGGGCCTTGAGGACATCGTGAAGGCGGTCGCGGAAGCCACCAGGCCGCGCGTGCAGAGTTTGGTTGATTCCACGCCGACGTCCCCACCAGCAGCGCAGTTGGCCCGTGATATTTCATTGATGCACGACAACCAGCCTGTGCGCCCGGGCGCGAAGCGCCGTCGCCCCCGGCGTGTGATTGGCGTGACGGGCAGTCCGGGCGCGGGCAAGAGCACGCTGGTTGCGCAGATGGTTAGTGAGTTTGCGCGCAAGTCCAAGGCGAGCGACGCTGCGTTTCAAGGTCGCTGCGCGGTGATCGCCTTTGATCCCATGAGCCCCATCACCAGCGGCGCATTGCTGGGTGATCGCCTGCGCGTGGACTTCAACAACCTTGATGAGGCGGTCTATTACCGCAGCCTTTCAATCTCGGGCGAAGACTACCACGCCCTGCCCGAGATCATCGAACTGATTGGCGGCGCGTTCGAGGGAGCAAACAGCGTTGACACGATTTTCGTTGAAACGGTCGGCGCGGGGCAGAACGAGACGCGGATTCGCCGATTTGTTGATACGACCGCCGTGGTCCTCACGCCCGGCATGGGCGATGCTGTTCAGATGGACAAGGCGGGCATTCTTGAAATCGCGGATGTGTTTGTGGCCAACAAGGCGGATCATCCGGGCGAGCATGAACTGATACGCGACCTGCGGGATATCGCGGGGCGCAGAGCGATCGTGGAGACCGTGGCGACCAAGGGCCAGGGCGTGCTGGAACTGCTGGCGACGCTGATGGGGAGTTAGTGGAAAGTTGATGTGAATGGTGCGCAGCGGGCAGCCACCGGTGGTTGCCAGTTGGTGTCATGCGTTGGGCACGGGATGGTGGCTTTCAGGGCACGCACGAATGGGCGGCGCGGGACTCTTGCGAGACCCTTCCAAACTTCGGCGTGGCTGACGGGCGAATCTGACGCATCTGCGATTGGGTTCACGATGCGTGGAGACTTGGGACGCTCCGTGGCGAGCGGGTTGAGCTTCACATCCACGGCGCACCTTTCGCTGCGTCGTGTCTGATTGGCTTTTTCGCACCGCACGCCACCATGCTCGACCGTGCCGCGTTGCCTTGGTGCGCGGGCATTCGGAGCCGTGCGGGGCCGCCATTGACGCTTACTCGGCTGGGGAGGGAGTGCTCGGGGCGAAGCGATCGCCTTTGAGTTCCTCTCCGTTACCAAGTGCGTTGCCTGGAACCGCACGGACCGAACGCCAGGGCCTTGTTGCTCGGCGACGGTGGTAGTATGACGAGCGGCACAACGAATGCAAGGGGGAAGGGGGCGATGACGGGAAACTTGCGCGCGCGGATGGTGGATTGAAGCGGATTTGAATGCAGCGGGAGTGCATGAGGCAGGCTGCATGAAGCAGACTGGACGGGGCATGGGCGGATCTGGGTGTGAGTTTAAAGTGTGGGTCGCTGGTGTTAGAGAGGGCGGCTGCTGTCTCTGGCACATCATCTGGGAAGACGAAGACCGCACGCTTGGATAGTCGTGCGCTCCGGCTGCTTTGAGCGGGGGTGGTGGGGGCGGTTGGGACTTTTGCAGAGGGTTGCAACTATTAACCCGACACGCTCGCAATCAAGGCGATGAGCCCGATCACCGCGCCGACTTTCAGTACGCCCTTGAGTCCGTTGGCCTGCGGGCTCCAGTGCTGCCCGGTCTTGCACCAGTACGCGAGGTGCTCGCAGTTGTTGTTGAACAGGTCGTAGCGTTTCTCACGCAGACGCGCCCACGCGAGCCGGACAGTCTTGCCCGGGTGCAGCGCGGTCCCGGGCGCGTAGTTGCAGACGAACGACGGCCCGCGCGAGAGGAAGTGGTTGCGATGCACCCGTCGCACGGACATATGGCCAGTGCCCTTGCCGCCGTACTCGATGACGGTGCCGTCGCCGAGGTCGATGCCGTGGTGGGTGCCCCAAGAGTACTGGATGAAGAGATGGTCGCCTTGGGCCATTGAGTCTGATCCATTCTTAATCGGGGGTGCCGGGGGGCGATAGCCCCCGGCATGAGCGGAGTTGCCTTAGCGTTAGATACCCGCATGAGCCTTCGCCGCCTTTGTCGCCGCCGAAGCAACAGGCCCGGCAGACTCCGCCAGAGCACTGAGTGGAGTGTTGTTCAACGGATGTTTCTCGTAGATGCGACCCGGCGGGTTGGTGATGACACCAAGAACACCGGCGCACAGACGAGTGAGCGCCGAGTTTGGCGCGGCTTTTCCTTCCAACTCGGCCATCTCTCGCCGGTAACCCTCAAATGACCGCGAGACGGTTTCCTTGAACGCGTAATCTTCCTCGACACGCTGCGCTAGCGCTGCCTTGTGCCCTGAGTGGATTGCGAGCCAGATCAGCGGGAGTGCAACCGGGAGGCGGTGAAGTAATGAGAGCCCAAGCCGGTCCCAAGTAAGAGCACCGACATCCTTCGAGAACAGACTGAACTCCAAACCCGCGATGACCAACAACAAAAGAAGGCTGAGCACGAACACAGTCTGCCAGACTCGTTGCGGCCACTTGAAGTGCTTACGCCGCTGGTTGAACGCCGATGCAAGGCCGGCGCTCGCCGCCCCGGGAAGAAGACTCTCGATTGTCTTGAGTCGTTCGTTGGCCGTGCTTTCCAACTGAGCGAGGCGAGATTCGTACTCGGCAATCCGCTTTTCAGTTATCTCCGCCTTGTCTGCCAGCGCTTTCGTCGTCGTCGCGTGCTGATTGCAGTCGGAGAGGAGCGACGCAACCTCTTCCGAGTTGCTCTCCGTATCCGCCTTAACCTTCTGCGCCGCCACATAGAGTATCGTGAGGTTCTCTGAACTCGTGCGTGCCGCTTGGTGCTGCGACTCTGCATTACTTGCTGACAGTTGTGCCGTATTCAGAACGACGTCGATCTCAGCCCGTTTTTTGTCGACGTACTGGCGACCTTCTTCGATGTGCTGAGAGCGCGCATCGGCGACCTGAGCCGACTGCTCGACCTGAGTTTTGAGAGCTTCAATCCGGCTCGCGCTCTCCGTCGCTGTGTTGGCAAGCGTGCGGAGCGTTTCTAGAGACGCGCTTGCCTGCGCGGCTGTTTCGATAGACTGTTTGCTGGTCGCCTGCAATGTCGCGGAGAGGTTCGTCAGTTCAGTGATGACGCCCTTGGCCGATTCAGCCTGTTGGTTGAACGTCGGCAATACTCCGGACATCTCAGTGAGGTGGGTGTCGATGTCCGCCTTGGCTTTCTCTGCGGCGATGCGGACCAGTTCAATCTCACCTGTCTTCGTTGTCGCCGCCGTAGCCTGACCCTGTATCTCGGCAATGAGCGAGTCCGACTGCTGCCTCGCCGCGACAATTGCGTCGGCGTGCTGTTTAACGTCCGGCAAGGGAGCCGAATCGGGCGTATCGGAGGTCGGTGTGTTGTCTGCGTCCTGCTGTCCTTCGGCCATGTTCTGCTCCACGAGGCCGCACACCTCGTGCGGATTCGGTGGACAGAGGCAACTCCCGTGCCACTCGCCCGAGAACACGCGCAGTCATGTAAAGACCGCAAACGGCCTGGAAAGCAATCTAATATCTAGTGTTCAGGGTGTGGGGGCTGCCAGACATAGTGACAAACAAGCACCGGCTGCCAATTCGGCAGCAGTGTAAAATTATACTAATGGTAAGTGAGCTCGTATAACCATTAGCATATCGGCTTGTGCGATAATGTCAATGTAATCACGATGCGGATGATGTACGAGTTTGTATCGAACGATCAATTCCGTTGGCAGACGTGGGCCTCCACCGCCCCTCTGGGGCGGCCACTATTGAAATACGACACATTCCACGGGTTCCGCGTCGGACCGCTGCGCGGTTGCGCCGCTTCACCCGTGGCTACAGGCCTGCGCCCCGTTGGGGCGAAAGGCGATGGCTTGCTGTGTGCTTTAGTCTTTGCACTTTTGATTTTGTACTTTTGTCTTTCTGCCTTGGTCTATATGCCTTGGTCTGGGTATTTTGCTTTGGGTGCTTTGTCTGAATGCGCTGTGCCGCTGCGGTTTGTGGGTAGTTGTGAAATGTCTTTGGCCCTTCCCTCGCAGCGGTGACTTACGCGGCGGCTGTCGGTCTTGCCGATGGCGTTTCAGAATCTCATGCTGGGACTTTGGCGAGATAACAATCTCCGGCCACGGTCCATTCTTGCTGTGGGGGTTGATTCGGCGGGGCGGGGAG
>CAYRPC010000123.1:0-8937 GCA_964425995.1 uncultured Phycisphaeraceae bacterium | reverse complement strand
GAGCACTACAAGCCCGGCATGGTCGTGCGCGGCACCGTCACCAAGATCACCAACTTCGGTGTCTTCGTCGAACTCGAACAGGAACTCGAAGGCCTCCTGCACATCAGCGAACTCGCCGACCACAAGGTCGAGAACCCGCAGGATGTGGTGAAGCCAGGCGATGAGATCGACGTCAAGATCCTCCGCGTCGACAAGTCTGACCGCAAGATCGGCCTGTCGCTCAAGCGTGCCCAGTGGGGTGACACCAGTGGCGGCGCTGGGGGCGACCTTGGTCCGGCCAGCGGCCCGACTGGCACTGGCCCATCAGGCAGCGGCGAAGGACCCACCAAACGCACGAAGGCACCCAAGCCCGAGAAAGGCGGCATGGATGCCGACCACGGCGCCATGGGCACCGACAAGATCAAGTTCAACTGATCGGTTCTGGAACGCTTTGATTTTCACAAGCCAATGACCAAAGCGACTGCTCTGCGGTCGCTTTTTTCTTGCGCCAAGTATTCTCAACTAGAGAGGATTGTTGCTCGTATTGAATGAGAATCATGCGACCCGCAAACATGCTCAATAAGAACCACGCAAACGCGATGGGCAAATCGAAGGGAGCAGGTCGAAGGGACATGACCAGAAGAACCAGCAGAAAACTGAATGCTACACGCGAGGTTTTTTGGGGCGACTCGCACGTTGACGGAATGCGCGCGCTTGCGTGCGCATTCCAAGCAGCGCCTATTCCTCGTCAAACCCGCTATCTACCAACTTCTTGAGCGCCTCGCAGGCCTTTGCCGCGTCCGCGCCCTCGGCCTGGATCACCAGCGTGCTGCCCTGGCTCGCCGCCAGCATCATTACCTGCATGATCGACTTGCCATCGACCTCGGTGTCATCGCGGCAGACCTTGATCTCGCTGGCGAAGGTGCTGGCGAGATCGACAAATGTCATCGCGGGCCGGGCATGCAGGCCCAGTCGATTCACTACTGTCGAGTTGACACAGCACTTCTCAGACAACGATGCAAACTCCCAAGAGCCAACTGAAGAACCGACAATCTGGCCGAACAACCGTCCGCCCCCAGCCCCCTCCCTGACTACGCCCCCAAGTGCTGCGCGTCGGCATCCTCCAGGATGCTCCGCACGTCCGCGACCGACTGGGTCTGTCGCAACTGACGTCGGAACGCGTCCTTCGACAGATTCTTGAAGATCACTTCCATCGCCTTGAGATGCTCCTCGGGCCTGTCCTCGGGCGACAGCAGCAGGAAGACCGTGTAGACCGGAGCGCGATCCAGCGACGCGAATTCGATTCCCGTCTGTGAGAGCCCCACCGCCGCGGCCATCCTGATGATGGCACTGTGCTTGACGTGCGGTACGGCAACGCCACGCCCAAAGCCCGTCGAGCCGCGTCGTTCCCGCTCCATGACCCGTCGGACCAGTTCCTCGCCAATCTCGCCAGGCACCTGCGCGCTGCCGATGGCGGCGCTGAGAAGCTCTCGCACCACGCCCTCTCGCTCATTCGCGACGAGCGCCGGCAGAATCGCCCCCTCAGGCACCAGTTCGGACAACTTCAACACGTCCAAGCCTCCAAGTCCCGCCGCCATCAATGGCATCCAGACAGCAAAGGGACGATAGCGAGCGGATGGAAAGGGCAGCGACTGGAGTTCCTACTTTCATGATCCTGCTCTAACATTCCTGCACCTCAACCGTGGCACCACGATTCATGCAGGGTCCATCTCATCGCGTGACCTGCGCACAATATCAACGCAGTGAAAGCCTTCGCCTTGCTCGCCGCGAGGACTCGCCACAAGGAGTTGGCTTCAGGTCGATCAGCGAACATCCTGAATTAGTGGTGCGACTTCAGTTGCTCCTTGAACTCGCGCAATTGCCGCTCGCCTTTTTCCACTACGACATCAATCGCAGCGTACGGATCGGCCCCGATCGCGTGCGAGACAAAGTCCTTGTGGTGCTCGACATCCAGCACAAGTTCAGCCTCATAGTCGCTGGAATGCTGGGCGCTGGTCTTCTTGATGGAGATTGTGACTAACTGCAGTCCGTCAAAGTACTTGTCAAGTTTGCCGCCCTTGGCCTCGCCGTACTTGCGGATCGCTTCGGTGATCTCCATGCTCCGACCAATAACATCTACTCGCATCACAAACCTCCCTGCTATCGATACCCCGCTACCCCACGTGAGCCCAGTTTTTGACCTGTTTCGCACGCCCCAATCACATACCATAACAAATTATTAACATAACGCGATCTAGGCCCGGTCTGCATCGTACGTCCAAGGTCTGCCGTTGTGCGAAGCGGTACCCCGCTTCCGATTTTTCATTGCGCGACCAGCCGAGAGTTTTCAACCAGCAAAACGGAATCAAATGCAAAAACCTCCCAAACATCCGTTCGGGAGGCCTGCGGGAGAATCCCAAAGTGGGCCTGGGCAGACTCGAACTGCCGACCTCACCCTTATCAGGGGTGCGCTCTACCAACTGAGCTACAAGCCCAAACCGCCCTCACGGGCTGAGAGGAGAGGATTATACCCGCATGCTGGCGGCTTGACGATGTTTCGATTCAGTCGCTAGTCACAGCCCATGACCCATCGGGATTGAACTTGGTGATGGTGTTCCCAGCCGATGCAGTCGCGTCGGCTCCTAGATCGCGTTGGTAGATCGTGCCATCCGGGCCCATCTGGAATGTCATGATCGCGGTTTCACCATAGATCGCCGGGTAGGCAAGGATGGCGTAGCCGCCGGTCAGGTTGTTAGCGTTATCCGAGTACGACTTGCCACCCATGCTCGCATTTGCACCCTGGGATGTCAAGACTTTGAAGAAGTAGCCGTTGTATCCCAACGTGCCGCTGATGGGCACTTCGCCCTGGGTATAGAAGGCACCAAGGGGCGAGTTAGGCTCGGTGGGGCCGGCTTCCCAGTAAAGGCCGTTGCGGTCGTTCGGTGTGCTCAGGATGCGCGGCGCAAATTCCAGGACACCATCGTTATCGCGGTCGATGGAGCGGTACTCCTGTTGGGCAGCAGCGACGGCTCGGAGCGCCTCAAGTGTGCGCAATTCATGATCGCCCACGCGCAGGTCCACCAGGCGATCAAGGCCCGCTGGCGTATTGAACATCCAGCGACCTTCGACGTTTGCGAGCGGGACGGGGAAGGCCACGCTATCGACACCGATAAGAATTTCCTGCTCGTCCTTATCAATCACTCGCAGTTCGTGCTTTCGCAGAATCGCCTGAACAAACAACTGGCGTTCATAGCGATCAACCGCCGCATCGCCCGAGGACAACTGGCTCACCTCAGGACCGAAGATCGCCCGGCCATAGGCCATATCGTCGCTCTGGGCGTAGTTCGCGAGCGCAGCGACGGCATCTTGGGGTGTCGCAAAGGTGAGTTGCTCGACGGACGAAGCAGATGTCGTCCGCGATGACGACGCACAGCCCGCGGGCACGAGGACCAAGAATATCGCTGGGAGCAGCATTGAGGAGGACTTCATGTGAGGATCTCCGTGATTGGAATCGAAAAACGACGCTGGCGATTAGCGACCCTTCTGCGCCGCACCACGGCTGCCCGCACCACGACTAGTGGCTCCACGATTAGCGGCACCCGTGCTCGGCTGAAACGCATTAATCGTGGGTTTGGCTGGCACGGACTGGCGTGTGCGAACTCCGGTCGAACTTTGAGATCCGGTCGGGTTTCTCACTACAGGAGGCACCGAAGGCCTGGGCCTGGGCGTCTCTGATCGCTTCATGGAATCTGGGCGTTTGGCTGGAAGAGCCTGCGGACGAGCGGGGAGATTGTTCGTCGGCGTTGCGGCGCGATTGTTGTCTCGGTTTGGGCGCGCCTGCACTTGTGAAGGACGGGGTGCCGGACGCATCGAGATGGGTTTGGCACCAGATTCACGAGAAGGAATCGAGGCTTTCGAGCGTCCCTCGCCCGCGCCGCGATAGGAGTTGAGGGCGCGGGGCTGGCCATTGCGGATGCCCTGATTGATCTTGGTCTGGTTGGCCTTCCAGCGATTCCCGTTGTTCTTGATGTTGTTGACGTTGACATTGTTAAAGTTGTTGTTGTTGATATTGACGTTGACGTTGTTGCCGCCGCCGTGCCAGCGTCCCCAGCCGCAGCCATAGCAGCATCCCCCGCCGTGCCAATCACAATCCAAGTTGTTGCCGATGATGATGCCGGCGGTAATGCCAATGCCAAAGCCTATGACGCCCGCAAGAAGTTCGTCGTTGTTGTTATCTACGTAGACAACGCTTGGGCTGTATGTGGGCACATAGATCACGTCGGGCTGGGCAGGCACGATCACGATGGTGTCGTTGTCCGCTGTGACTACCTGCTGCTGCGTGGTCTGGAGGGCCCCGTTGGCATATGCACGAGCCCGAAGCCGCTGTACCGAAGTCATCACGCCTTCAGATTGCAGAATGAAAGCCTCGCCCAGTGCTGTCGTCCATTCGGGATACTGCGTGAGCATACCGATGAGATCTGGGATTTTGGCCACAGCCATCACGGCGGGCTCCCAACTCGCCGCATCGATCTTGGCTGTATCGCCATTGGCTTGCTTGGCCTCGATCAATTCATCGGGATAGCAGACTGCGGCGAGTACATTCGCAAGCAGCGGATCCGGATACAACGCGATGGGCGCGAGTAGTTCGTCCAGATCAGCATCGGCCAATCCGGCTGTCGATGCGGGCTGGGCCATCGCGTTGGGCACCAGCATGCCAAGTTGGGGCGTTGCAGTACTGAGAAGGACGAGTAGGACCGGGGTGAGTCGCTGCATGCTGTTCCTCCAGAGAAGGGCATATTAGCATAGACACTCACACCGCCATCACAGACATTTTCAACCCATGCGTTCGCACTGTTCCATCAAAGAATGAGTCGAAAACCTAATTCAATCTGCATGATGACGAGGCCGCTTGACTCGTCGGGCAACCGTTTCTTGAATTATCAAGACTACTCGGCAAGCGCGAGTTCCTTCTCGTCCACTCGCGCAACCTGTGCGCCGAGCATCCTGAGACGATCCTCGAGTCGCTCGTAGCCGCGGTCGAGGTGATACACGCGATTGACGATAGTCGTGCCCTCGGCGGCGAGCCCAGCAAGCACCAGGCCCGCGCTGGCGCGCAGGTCGCTCGCCATGACGGGTGCGCCGCGAAGTTGCTTGACACCGGTGATGACCACGGTGCTGCCCACACGATTGATCTTCGCGCCCATGCGCATCAGTTCCGCCACATGCAGGAAGCGATCGGGGAAGATTCGCTCGGTTGCCACGCTGTTGCCGTCGGCCAGGCAGAGCATCGCCACCAACTGGGCCTGCAAGTCGGTTGGAAATCCCGGGTGAGGCTGGGTCGTGACTTCGACCGGACGCAGCACACGTTCGCAGGTGACACGCACGGTGCGGCGCATGGGTGAATCAGCCGAACTGGCTGCGGGGTCGCTGGTACCTGTGATCGCACTGAGCAGCCCGGCGCGATGACGCTTGGCCGCTGCTCGAAGGGCATCGTGGGCCGGGCCAGTTCCGTTCATGGTGGGTCCGCCAATCAAGGTGCTGGCCTGGGGTCCTTCCGGGCCAATGGGCTGGACATGCACGCCTGCGGCCTGCAGGACATAAATCGAAGCCAGCAGGGCATCGACGGGGCAGTTGTCGAGGATGAGGTCTCCATTGGTCATGGCAGCGGCCATCATCAGCGTGCCAGCCTCGATGCGGTCGGGGATGACGGTGTAATCCGTGCCGCTCAGGCAGTCGACCCCCTGAATAGTGAGACGCGGGCTGCCCTGACCGGTGATTCTCGCGCCCATGGCGTTGAGCAGATTGGCCAGGTCGACAATCTCCGGCTCACACGCAGCACACTCGATGATCGTCGTGCCCCGAGCCAGTGTCGCGGCGCACATGACGTTGGCCGTGCCAAGAACCGTGCTACCGAAGGGACCGCCCAGGAAGACGGTCGTGCCCGTGAGCCCCTGCGGGGGTGTCCGCACGATGATGTCCCCGCTGGTTAATTCGATTTGAGCGCCCAGAGCCGCCAGCCCGCGCAGGTGCAGGTCCACGGGGCGATCGCCAATGGCGCAGCCGCCCGGCATGCTGACTCTGGCGTAGCCACGCTTTGCCAGCATGGGCCCGAGGGTGCAGATGCTCGCACGCATGGTCTTCACAATCTCGTACTTCGCATGACTGGCGGTCGGATCGACCACCCGCATAGCGACCACGCCCTTGGGCGCGTTGACATCGATCACCTCGTTGGTGGTTGGGTCGTATCGCTCGACGCCCAGCGTGCCCAGTAACTTGAGCATGTTGCCGATGTCCGCGAGTTCGGGCACATCCCGAAGGATCAGCGGGTCGTCGGTCATGAGCGCCGCTGCCAGCATGGGCAGCGCCGCGTTCTTGCTGCCATTGATACGAATTCGCCCGTACAGACGATGCCCGCCCTCGATCACGAAACTATCCATAGCCAACGCCCTTCCTTGAGCCTTCCAATCCCTTGGTGCGGTGCCGCCCCCATCCCTGGAGGTCCCAGCGTCGCATGGTTCTGTCCGTCCGATCATACATCGGGTCCGAGAGCAAACTCGCCCCAGTTCTCGATGCAAGCGATTCCCGATTGGCTTGCGACCGATTGGGCGGTCTTTGCCGACCCAATCGACGGTTTATGCACAATCTCCCGCCATTGGGGTTGTCTACCCCGCCAAGGTTTCCGACCTTATTCCACAGCGATGCTCCACACCACCGGGATTGTCTCCCAGGTAGTTGCAAGCACGTTGCCGGAGGTTTGGAATATGAAACACAATAAGAAGTGGATCGTCGTCGAAATTTGCACCCTGCTCGCCATCGTCGGTGTCGCCGCCAGCATCAGCGTCAACCACGCTGAAGGCCTGCCGTCCGCGCCGCCTGCGAATGCCAACAACGCGCATGCACCCAATGCTGACCTTCCCCTGACCATTAGTCTCCCAGCCATCATCCGGGACTTCCGGGGCGGGGGAGCCAATGGCCACCCGGACTTTCAGACTTTTACGGGCAGTCGAGCGACCGTCGAACTCGTCGAAGAGAACCTTGGAGAGGATGGCAAGCCCGTGCTTCGCAATGACGGTGTCGGTAAGCACATCGGCAACGAGTGGCGTGATAGCGCGGGCCGCAACATCCGTCCCGCCGACTTTGCTTCCGGTCGGGGCGATATCGCGGGTTCATACTCCAACGAGAACAACCGCCAGATCAGCAGCGCCGGCTCCTTTGCAAGTTGGTACAACGACACGAATGGCGTCAACACCAGCAAGATTGTCGACATGGTGCTGAACCTCGTACCAGAGAGCAACCGCTACGTCTTTGACTCGGCCAATGACCAGCCCTGGCGGGATCGCGAAGGCTTCTTCCCGATCAATGGCGAACTCTTCGGCAACTTCGAGAACTGGAACAAGAACTTTCACTTCACGACGCAGCTCGAGGCAGATTTCATCTATCGCGCTGAGCAGGGGCAGGTGTTCACGTTCTCGGGCGATGACGACGTGTGGGTCTTCATCGATGGCAAACTGGTCATCGATCTGGGCGGCCTGCACCCCCGCTGCGTGCAGACGGTCGAACTGGATCGTCTTGACTGGCTCGAGAACGGACGTCAGTATCGCTTCAAGATTTTCCATGCTGAGCGGCGCACGAACCAGAGCAACTTCCGGATGGAAACCACGATCCAGTTCTCACCAGTGCAGCCGCCCTCGATCTCGAACCAGTTCGACTGATCGAGCGGCATGCAGCATCGCAGTTCCACGCCCGGGTTGGCCGCGTTGGCCGCCCGGGCGGTTTCTTTTTTTTGGGCGTGGGGCAGATGGACATTGGGCATCCGGGACCGAACATCACGGGAAGGCGTTGCAAGCACTCCATGCGTCACAGGCATTGTGCCAGCGCGACGATCGCCACGATTGCCTTGACAGCGCAGCATTCGTTTACCACCTTTGACGCAGCGTGGGCACTTGACCCGCAGGATCTGATCCATGTACGCAACCCGCGTGGGCCCGCGACGGATCGGGAAAGGATGGCGAAGTATGAAGTTTTCCAAGTCCAAGGCGATGATGATGGTCGGACTCGCGGGCGTCGCGTGTGTCGGCGCTCTGAGCGTCAACGCGCAGTCTGGTTCGGCTCAGATTGGTGGTGATGGCGATCCCTTCGCCAACCTGCCCGAGACGGTCGAACTCACCGGCATTGTCCGTGACTTTGCGGAGCGCTCGGTTGCGGGCGGGCACCCGGACTTCGAGCGTCAGCCCTCTGCGGGCTTCGGCGTGTACTTCAACCAGGTGCAGGATCAGCTTGATGCCGATATGAAGCCGGTCTTCAGGAGCACGGGCAACAAGGCGGGCAGTTACTGGCGCGACAGCCAGGGCCGGAACATCATCAAGCCCCGTTCGTACATCAACGCTCGCTCCGGCGATGCATCGGGCAGCATGTCTGAGGCCGCAGGCGGCAGCCTGACCACTGCGAGCAGTTTTTCGCAGTGGTACCGGGACGATGTGACGGTGAACATGAGCCGTCAGTTGCCCATCACCCTGGTTCGCCAGGCCAACTCGAATGTCTATGTTTTTGATGACAAGAACGACCAGGGATATACGAACCGCGGCGGTTTCTTCCCGATCAATGGTGAGCTCAAGGGCAACTCCGCCAATGGCAGCAAGAACTTTCACTTCACGTATGAATTGGGCACGCAGTTCACGTACCAGCAAGGCGCTGGCCACACCTTCACCTTCACCGGTGACGACGACGTTTGGGTCTTCGTCGACGGCAAGTTGGTGATCGACCTGGGCGGCGTGCACGGTGCGGTGAGCCAGACGATCGAACTCGACCGTCTGAACTGGCTGCAGAACGGCAATTCCTACGACCTGCGGTTCTTCTTCGCTGAGCGCCATCGCACGCAGAGCAACTTCCGCATGTCGACGACGCTGCAACTGCGCAACATCGAACCCCCGTCCGTCAGCAGCAAGTTCGACTAAGCCC
>CAYRPC010000122.1:0-8992 GCA_964425995.1 uncultured Phycisphaeraceae bacterium | reverse complement strand
GCAATACAGGGCCTGGTTTGTCGCTGTGGAGTTGGTGACGCGATACTGCCCGGCGGGAATCGGGAATCCGGTCTTCCCCTCGATCAGCAGCTCGCGGGGGTTGGTGGGATTGATCCGGAAGTTGACACGCCGCGACACGTCGGAATAGGGAACGCCATGGACCATCAACTCGACCTTCGCGGCGGGCAGCGCGGGGTTGAAGATGAGCACGGGGCCATAGAAGTGCAGGGCAATGGGCTGGTCCACCGAGCAGTTGTCGTCGCCCTCGCGGTTGAAGGAACTGGCGGTGATGCGGTCGGTGCCAGCGGAGTTGTTGATGGGCGTACACATGGATTCGTAAAGGCCGTAGGGGAGGACGGCGAGGTAGCCGCCGCCGAGAGAGGGGGAGGTGGGGGCGTAGAAGGGCAAGGGGCTAACAGAGGTACCTCCGACTTGCACCTGTGCGTTCGTGACGGCCTGTTGAGCATTCAGGATGCAAAGTGAGGCATTGGCTGTGATCAGCCCGTTGAATGCAGGCGATGCGGACCGAATTCGCAGGTCTCCACTGAGCGTCGTGCCAACATGAAACGTGAAGTCAGGAATGAAGTTTGGTGATGGTTCAATGAAGAAGAACTCGCGATCCTCGAAGACTGAGTAGAAAGGATCGATCTGCAAGTACTCGGAGATGTTCCAATCCGTCACACCTCCAATGTAAGCCGTGCCACGATAGGATCGTGCGGTCAACTTGCCGACCGACGCCACGCCATCGAGTGGCGGCACTCGCAGCGAAGAAATGTTCCCGGCAAACCGGTTCACGGACATCTCGTTGATGAAGGGCGTAACGATCCAGACGTTGTTCGAGTCGCCACCGATGCGGAGTGCGTGGATGCCATTGTCCGCGCGAAAGACTCCGTTGTTATTGGGATCCCAATCGATCGCGTTGAAGTTGCCGTCAACTTGCAAGTAATCGATGCCACCGTCGTACATAACGATGAAGTTGACCGTCAAGTTGCCGTGAACGATGAACTCCTTCACGTGCCCGTAGATGTCGATGAAGCTCTTGGTCATGTCACCATCGCACACGATGCGATCCAGCGGCCCGCCGCACACGATTCGGCCCTCGATCTGATCTGCGAAAACGCCTGTAGTGGTGCCGGTGCCAGTGAGGCCTTGGTCAAAGTACAGGGTGTTTACGCCCGGGCCGCTGCCAGCACCAAGCAACGCGGTCGCCTCAATCCGTCCGCTAGACAGATTGACCACTCGCACGCCCGGGCGAGCGGGCGTGGCAGCCACCTCTCCCAGCACCAACTTGCCGGTGAGCTTGCCAATCTCGACGTACTCGGTCTGGGAGTTGGGCCAGTCGATCGCGGTCACGATACTGCTCGCCAAAGCGCCGTTGATGTCCAGTCGGCGGATTGCACCGCTTACTTGCACAGACGCGCTCGCTCCGTTGGCTCCGACGTCCCCGTTGGGGATGTCGAACAACTCGACCCCGCCATCGAGCACGGAGATCGATCCCTCCAGCGTGTTGCCCGAGCTCAGCAGCCGCACCTCGCCCATGCCGTTGCCAGCGGTGATGGTGCCACTGGTGCCGACTTTGCCGACCGAGACCGCGCCGACGGACACACCGTCGGGAAGGTAGGAGAAACCTGCGACGACGGCGGCGTTCACCGCGCCGATGGCTTGCAGGCGGCGGACTTGGCCGACTCGGATCGAGCCGGCCAAGTCCGCGACCGCGCAGGCGAAGCGAATACGGTGTTCGTCCTTGCTGGAGACGTCGAGGCCCGCGAAGTTCAGGCCGACGGCGGGAAGCGGATTGACTGGATCAAAGATATCGCCTTGTGCCAAGTACAGACTTACCAGAGAGTTCGTCGGGCGGCTCGCGGGCACGTCCAGTTCAATCTTTGGTATGTTCACCAGCGTGTTCGTCGAGAACACGTTGATGCGAGCCACTTCGTCAGTGATGACACCCAAGTTGATGACCATGGACGGCGACTACGTGTTGCTCGACACGAGCGCCCCGTCCGCCCGGCGCTTCTCAACGCTGACGGTCTGACCATACCCGACCCCCCCCAAAACAGCGATAGCACAGAACCCAACCACAGACGTAATGCGTTTCATCTTCATGCCTCCGGCAAAGGATGTCATGGTTCCCCCCTGTGGGAAACCTACATCACTTTACCGGAACTCGCGATTAAGGTGGCGTTGATTTCGTGTGTCAATTCTGTTTTGAGCGATTTCGGCGAGTTATCCACAGGATATTCAGAGCGAAAGCAATAGTTACTCCTGGTGATGGCACAAGTGATGCAATTCTTAGACCGTAGCTTGTCGAGCTTGCATTGGGAGTAGCACCACCTCGTCCATAAATGAAATCGCTTGCTGTACCGATTGATCCCCAACCAGTTCCATCGAAAATGCGGCTGCTTGGTTGTCCAGGGATAACTTCAAAAATTTCTTCCGTCCACTCTCGTGCCCCACCCGCGACATCCCAGAGGCCCCACGGACTCTGGACACCCATGTACGCTTTCAGGGGCACGGTGTACTCGACTTGCTGGGGGGTTTGGAAGCCTGCGTTGGCCTGATTCAGCGGGCTGCCGCCCAAGCTGGCGGGCAATCCATAGGTGAGCGGGATATCGGTGGCGTTGGGTTGAATCCACCACCCGCCGAGGGTGCCGTCGGAGTTTTGTTTGTTGGGGTCGTAGTGCGCGGCTTTCAGCCATTCGTCCCAGGTGGGAATCCAATAGCGGGCATCTGGATGGTGGGTTCGCTGGTCTGTAAATGTAGGAAATGGCACGGGGGAGAAGGTGCTGACGTCGTAGGCGCCGTTCAAGAATGCGTTTGCATCGAGGCTCTTGTTATTATGGAGCCAGTTGCACAGAATCGCGCAGGTCCGCCAATCTATTCCCCCGACAGGGAGCATGGCGGCGTTTGCAACATCGGTGCGCAGCCGAAACCTCGTTCCAGGTCCTGCATAGCTCGTGTCGACCTCGCCGCCCCAGCGGAAGGGCTCCACCAGATTCACAGGAATCGGCACGGGCGTTGATCTGGCGTACAACGCGCTGTAGAACTCCACGAAGAGGCTGGAGGGGACCTCGGTGCGGCCAATGTTATATTCATAGCCGACGCTGCCGCGGCCGATGGTCTGGCCGACGGGGTCTTCACGGTTATAGCCCACATTCCCAACCGCCCCGATCCGGGCCATGTCGATGCCCGTCAAGGGGTCCACCTGGGCGAGGGCGAGGGAGGACAAGCAGGCGAGGGATGTGAGGATGGCGGTGGTGGTCCCGAGCATGCTGGAGTATGCATGATTTTTCGGATGGTGCCAGTGAAGTGGGGTGAATTTTGTGGGGTGGATTGGAGGGGAGGTGGTACAGGACGGGACACTGAGGAGGCACCGACCGGCGAGGCGCCAGTCGGTGGCACGGGGGGCACGGGTTGGCATGGGTTGGGGCTCGCTGCTCATCATGAGTTCGGAGCCCTCGCTTACGGTCGGGCTGCATGTTTGGTTGCTTCAAGATAGTGTGCGATCTCCTACGCTGGCGTCTATGGCTATTGAGTCACTGACTGACGAACAAGTTGCAACGTGGTCACGCGAGCAAAAAGATCGCTGGTGGCTTGAGAGAATTTTTCGGGGCAACATGCCCCAGCTCACGCTGCGGTCGGCGTTGACTGGCTTCATGCTGGGCGGGCTACTTTCGGCGACGAACCTGTATGTTGGTGCGAAGACGGGCTGGACGCTGGGCGTGGGCCTGACGAGCGTGATTCTTGCCTTTGCCATGTTCAAGGCGCTCTCCAGGATGGGCGCGAAGGACATGACGATCCTCGAGAACAACGCGATGCAGTCCATCGCAACCGCGGCGGGATATATGACCGGGCCGCTGATTTCGGGCATGGCGGCGTACATGTGGGTGACGAACACGCCGATGGCGTGGCACCAGATGCTGCTGTTCAACGTGGTGCTGAGCATCCTGGGCGTGCTGGTCGCGTTCCCGATGAAACGGCGATTCATCAACGACGAGCAACAGCCCTTTCCCGAGGGGCGGGCGTGCGGTGTGGTGCTCGATACGTTGTACACGTCGTCCGCCGCGATCGGCATGTTCAAGGCCAAGGTGCTGGTGATGGCGGCGGGCCTTGCGGGCACGGTGCAGTTCTTGTCGGGCGAGAGTTACATGAAGTTGATTCAGCAGAAGTGGCTGGGACTGAAGGAAGCGATTTACCTGCCTCACAATCTGGATGGTTTGTACGCGTGGCTGGCGACCAAGGGGAGCGAGCCACGCCTGGTTGGTGTGACGTTCAAGCAACTCGCGATCAATCCGGCGCTGGACTTTGCCATGATCGGCGCGGGCGGCCTGATGGGCCTGCGTTCAGCGGGCAGCATGATGATCGGCATGGTCCTCAATTTTTTCATCATCGTGCCCTGGATGATCTCGCTGGGTGAACTCAAACCCAAGGCGGGCGATATTGCGCTGGGCACAGCTGAGTTTGGTCGGGCCTACATCCTGAACAACTGGGCCTTGTGGTGGGGCATTGTGCTGATGGTGACTGCCGCGATGGTTGCACTGTTTGCCAAGCCTGAGATTTTCGTCGAAGCCTTCAAGGGCGTGTTCAGTCGCAAGAAGGATCATGGCAAGGATGTTCTCAAGCACATTGAAGTGCCGCTCTGGATCAGTTGGGTCGGCATCCCGATCGTCGGAGCGATCGGGGTGTGGATGGCCCACGACTGGTTCGGGGTGTCGTGGGTCTTTGGCGCGCTTTCGATTCCGCTCATCATCATTCTGACGCTGATTGCTGCGAGCAGCACGGGCATGACGGGCATTACGCCCACCGGTTCACTCAGCAAGATTCCACAGTTTCTGTTTGGCGCGGCTGATCCCAAGCATCCGCCCACGAACCTGATGACCGGTGTGATGTGCGTCGAGGTTGCGAGCAACGCCAGCAATCTGCTGATGGACATCAAGCCCGGCTACATGCTTGGGGGCAAGCCCCGTCACCAGGCGTGGGGGCACATCATCGGCATCTTTGCGGGCGCGATCGCCAGCACGCCGCTCTTTTATCTCTTGTTCATGCAGAATTACAGCGCGGAGAAGGCAGCGACCGATCCGCTACACGTACAGAATGCGATGGTGACGGATCAGTTCAGTTTTCCCAGTGCGTTGCAGTGGAAGGGCGTGAGCGACCTGGTGACCTCGATCTTTGGCGAGGGGCACGGCACGCTGCTGACCCAGTCGATCATCACGTCGATGATCATCGCTGGCGTTGTTGGCCTGGTCATGGAAATCGTCCGCATTCGCTCGAAGGGCAAGTTCCCCCTGTCGCCCCTGGCGATTGGTCTTGGTGTTGTGGTTCCGCCCGAGAGCACGCTGTGCATGTTCGCTGGCGCGCTGTTCTTCTCATGGATGCATAAGCGATACAAGGATAAGCAGGAATCGGGCGGGCACAGGCTTTGGGTTGATTGTCACGAACCGATCTGCGCGGGCATAATCGCTGGCGCGGCACTAGTTGGCATTGGCGATGTGCTTGTCAAGGTGTTCCTGCTGTGAGGCAGGATTCGGGAGCGAGTCCCTGGTCCTGGTCACGCCAATTGGTAACACTCTCGTGCCGTCACGACAGGATCGTGCTTCGCATTCGCTCAGACTTCAAGCTGCGTCATCGGCACGTACTCACGCACCATCCACTCCTGGGACGCTGCCATCAGTTCTTCATACTGCGACTGCGTGAAGTCTGGGAACGCTGTCGGCTTGATGATCCTGGCCGGTGTGCCCACGCTGCGATAGAACCCTTCGGCTCCGCCCGGTCGCATGATCATCAGCGAGTGAAAGACATCTGGCCCTGCATTCCAGGTCTTGTGCGGAACGCCGGGGGGAATCACTAACTGCTGGCCAAGGGTCAAGATGCCAGTCTCGTCTCCAAGTTCATATCCGACCCGTCCGCGCAGCACCAGATAACCCTGCTCGTTGGGATGGGTGTGCCTCATGAACATGTCGCGATCCCCCTCGCGAAATTGGGACTGGATGAATGCGGCAAAGAACTCACCATCGGTATCGGCATCGGTCGCGATAAGCGTGACACGATCACCAAAGACCCAGTATGCCTCAGCACCTGGCAACAGCGGTTCGCATACCTGCATCTCAACCTCCGCAGCAAGTCCCCACGACCGCCACGAATCCATAGCACGTTTCACACTATAACAGACGTTCCGAATCATCACGGCGTTTCAGGTCTACCATTTTCTAGCCGCAAGTAGCGTGTTCACCCTCTGCTCATCTATAGAGCATGCATCGGAGTTTCCCATGCCATTCTATGCAAAACTCGGCCTGATTCCTCGCAAGCGACACGTGCAGTTCCGCAGGCCCGATGGTTGTTTGTACAGCGAAGAGGTCTTTGGCACTGAGGGATTTGTTGGTCCAACAACCACTATGTACCACATCCATCCACCGACCCAGGTGTTTGGCTGGAAGCCTCTGTATTCCACGAAGGCTGAGTATGTAGAGAAGGACGTCATGCGCATGCGCCACGTGATGACTGGCGGACAGAAGATGGCAGCGCTTGGTGATTGTGTCGACGGTCGCGTTGTGCTGTTTGGCAACAGTGATGTCGAAATGGCGGTGGCGAATCCCGCTCAGCAGATGGGGTATCACTACAAGAACGGGCAGGGCGACGAGTGCATCTTCATCCATTTTGGGACGGGCGTGTGTCACACCATGCTGGGCACGCTGAAGTTTGGCCCGCGCGATTATCTCGTCATTCCCAAGGGAGTCATCTACAAACTCATCTGGGACAAGCGGGAGAATGGTCCTGATGGCAAGCCTGTCGACGGCGGGCCTTCGATTGAGAACACACCCTTTGGGCGATTCCTGCTGATAGAAACCACCAATGGCTCGCACATCGGGCCGCCACCGAGGTATGTGAGCAAGGCCCACGGCCAGTTTCTCGAGCACGCGCCGTACTGCGAGCGCGATATGAGGATGCCGGTATTCCCGATGACGTGGGACGAGCGGGGCGACTTCCCGGTCCGCATCAAGGCCCGTGACGTTATCCACGAATACATCTATCACTATCACCCGTTGGACATCGTGGGCTGGGACGGCTGCTACTACCCATTCATCTTCAGTGCCGACGACTTCAGCCCGATCACCGGCAAACTGCACATGCCGCCGCCGATTCACCAGACGTTTGAGGCACACAACTTTGTGATCTGTACGTTTGCGCCGCGCATGCTCGACTACCACCCGCAGTCGATCAAGGTTCCTTACAATCACAGCAACCTCGACAGCGACGAGGTTCTCTACTATGTCGACGGCAACTTTGGCAGCCGCAAGGGCATCGAAATCGGCAGCCTCACGGCCCATCCTCAAGGCATCCCGCATGGTCCGCATCCGGGCACGATCGAAGCTTCGCTTGCAGCGACGCACACGCAGGAACTTGCGGTCATGTGCGACACGTTCAAGCCCTTGTTCCCGACCAAAGCCGCGCTGGGCCTTGATGACCCCAAGTATCCCGCGAGTTGGCAGGGCGAGCACTTCCCCGGATTGAGCACGGGCACGATGCACCTGAATGGCGTGACCGTGCCGCCCGCGAGTGCTGCGGCGTTCCCGCGTGAGGTGCATCCGGTGGCGGTGATCAAGGCAGAACCGACGGGGCAGATTTTGCCAGCGCCCACTAGTCATGGCGGGGGCAATGCTGGGAATGCTGTTGGGGCGAATGGTGGCGGGGCAGCTGTGCCGACAGTGAAGACTTCGACGGCGAATGTGTGGGCACCTTGATGTCCTTGGAGTCATACATGATGCAGATCGTGAATCAGAGGAATCCGATGGGCACTTTTCGAGTCGAACTCTGAGTTGGAATCATTAAACGTCGGGATTTGGCGATTATGGCGGGCGAGCATCGATCGACGCTGTTGACTCTGTCAATTTGCTACCCGACATATTGCCCTCCACTTACCCCTCCATATAGAATCCACCACCAACATCCTTCAACTTCCCTGCCTTTGCCAATGCCTTCCAGACACCAGGCGCAAATCCATCCGGCGGGCGGATCGCATCCACCCCCGAAGGCTTGCCGTCGGTCATGGGTCGATTGGTCATTTTCGACTCATCAGCCAGGCGTGTGACTTTCAGGCGTTTCATGAAGGCGTTGTGAGCGCGGTCGAGTTCTTCCTTGGGGTAGGCAACCGTCGGCGCAGCCGAAGCGGCGGCGGCTTGGCCCTCGATGGTTCGAATCAGCGCCTCGGCGGTTGTGACATCCCTTGCTGCGAGCACTCGATCAACGCTCGCTTGATCCGTCGTTGCTCGGGACAGCAGTCTTCCTATCAATCCCCAGTGTTCCGCCGCCTTTGCTGGCGGACAGGAGCCGCGAAGCTCATTCAGCAGCGACCGCACCTTGTCAATGGCATTCATGGGAGGAGCGTAGTGCCGACGCTGGCAGCGCAGTACGCTTGTAGGTGGTGATTCTCATACTGCTCGTGCATGCCTTTGCTTCCTGCTTCATGGCCGGGCTGTGCTGGTGTGTGCAACTGGTGCATTATCCGATGTTCGCGTTGATTGCGCCCGGAGCAGCGCTTGGCGAAGCCGCGCGTGTTCATGCTCGGCGCATCACATGGATCGTGGCCCCGGTGATGCTCGCTGAGGCGGTATCGGCATCGCTGCTTTTTTTGGCAGCGATTGTCCGGCATCATCCTAGCGATCCGGCGACTGCACTCAAAGAATCGTGGATCGTGTTTGTCGGTGCTGGAATGCTGGTGATGAACTGGTTGAGTACGTTCCTCGTGGTTGTACCATTGCACCATCGGCTGCAAACCACGGGGGATACTTCGCTGGTGCCGCGATTGGTTCGCGTCAATCTGCCGCGAACACTGCTGTGGACGGCTCGAGGAATCCTTGCGTTGGTACTGGTGGCGGTCGCGGGATCGAGGCAGGCATAGTCTTGAATTGATTGAAACCGCGGCGGGATAGCCGCATCGCATGTTCTTTCGTTCACCTGAGAACTAAAAGTTTCTCACTGCGTTCTCGATCTC
>CAYRPC010000121.1:0-9249 GCA_964425995.1 uncultured Phycisphaeraceae bacterium | reverse complement strand
CCGCTAGGCGAAGCCGCCACAAACGCTGTGATCGGTGGCGAATTGGATACCGACAAGATCATGCGTCTTGTGGAGACATATGGCCTGCCGGTTGTCAAGGCGATCGTGCTCCTCATCATCGGGGGGATCATCGCGGGCTGGATCGGCAAGGTCGTTGCCACCACCTGCCGTCGCGCCAAACTCGACGAAACGCTCGTCCGCTTCTTGGGCAACTTCGTCCGCTGGATCGTGCTCGCCGCAGTGGTCATCACCTGCTTGAGCAGCTTTGGTGTCCAGGTCGGCAGTCTGGTCGCGTTGCTGGGCACCATTGGCGTCGCCATCGGCCTGGCCCTCCAAGGCTCGCTCAGCCACATTGCCAGTGGCGTCATGCTGCTCATCTTCCGTCCCTTCAAGGTTGGCGACTTTGTCACCGCGGGCGGTCAGACCGGCATCGTCGACGAGGTCAGCCTCTTCTCCACGATTCTCACAACCTTGGACAATCGCAAGATCATCGTCCCCAACGGCGCGATCGTGAGCGGTGTGATCACCAATGCCACGGCCTACGACGAGCGAGTGGCAGACGTGAACGTGGGGACCGACGCGACTATTCCAATCGAGAAAGCCCGCGAGATCTTGCATGGTGTGGCCAATCAGTTGCCAGGCCGCATCACTGCCAAGCCCGCCACCTGTGCGCTCACATCGATGGGAGCCGCGAACACGTTCAGTGTTGCCGTCTGGTGCAAGACCACCGAGTTGGACGCGGTGCGAGAGCGTTTACTCATCGCAAGCAACCAGGCCATCGGTCAGGCTGGCTTCGCGCCCGCCCCGCCCGTCGCGTTGGTCAAGACAATACAATAAAAATCAAGGATCGCAAGTCCCTCGAATCAACCAATGGGCCAAGGGGGCCAAGGCCTTGCACCTTTCGGCTCTTACTATGCAGCATGGTCATCGCCGTCAGCCCCTACCACCTCACCACGCGGGAAGTTCCCGCAATGGCAGCGTTGCTGCTTGGTGAGCGTGTGGTGACGATGCTCCCCGTGCCCGTCGAGGGCACGGGCGGGCTGGCCGGCATGTCTGCGTTGCAGACAGCGGCCCGCATTCCAACCTATCGCCGCTTCGTTGAGAGTTGGTCCTGGACCACGCCCCTCTGGAAGCGTGAGGTGCTCACCTTCGCGTTCGCATCGCAAAACAGCGTCCAGGAAATGTGGGCAGCCGCCCAGCACATCGAGGACGAACCGGCCTGCGCGTCGCTGCGTCATTTTCTCAGGCACCATGATTATCCCGACAACGCAACGTATCTCTCTGCCGTCGCGGCCGATCTGCTCAAGGGTGGACCAGATCCGGGAATCAGCCTGCCCGTCGTGGTCGGGCTAGATCGCTTCGCCACCCGCCACGCCCTGGCCGTCGCGCGCTCGCGAGCACATTCACTGGCCCAGCAGGCAGAGGTGCGCATGGGCGACACGCTCGCGACCATCGCCGTGCCGATCCTGTTGCAGGCAACAAGCGAAAGGCTGATGCACTTCCGCGATGTGCTGGCTGGAGAACTCTCCGCCCTGCGTGCTGCGATGGTCCGCCTCGCCGATCCGGATGCCATGCCCACCAGTGGCGATGTCGCCGCGCTCGAGTCAGCCGCGCACGCCCTTTCCGACGCAACCAACGGTCGCACCGACGAATTGATGATGGGACACATCGACGATGAAGTCCGGGCGATTCCGGGCGTTGCCACCATCACAGCCATGCGCCTGCCCTGGGATGCCGCCATCACATCCAGCGTCCGCGCAATGCACACGCTCGCCCCCGCCCCCGCCCACATCGACGCACGAACATCAACCCCCGACGCTGCGCTCCAATCAACCGCAACCACCACCGCCATCCTCCCCCACGACGGCCTCCGCGGCAAAACCTTCCTGGGCCTGGTGATCAAAACCATGGGCAGCCAGATACGCCGTTAGTCATGGCTTCTCCGTGTTTAGGTGTTCAAGAGAATTTTTCATGGCAACGCGCCCTATACCGCCCGGACGCTCTCCCAACAAGCTCCTCCACAGCACCAGCCCCTACCTCCTCCAGCACGCATTCAATCCCGTCGCCTGGCAGCCCTGGGGCGAAGAAGCTTTCGCCGAGGCGCGCCGTCGAAACGTCCCCATCTTCCTCTCCATCGGCTACAGCACCTGCTACTGGTGCCACGTCATGGAGCGAGAGAGTTTCGAGCACGAGCCGACCGCCGCGATCATGAACGATAAGTTTGTCTGTGTCAAACTCGACCGCGAAGAGCGACCAGACCTCGACGAGGTCTACATGGCCGCGACCATCACCATGATCGGCCATGGTGGCTGGCCCATGAGTGTCTTCCTCGAGCCCGACACGCTGCGCCCCTTCTATTGCGGCACCTACTACCCGCGCGACGCACGCTTCGCCGGCGCTCGCGCCATGCCCACGTTCACGCAAGTACTCGAAGGCATCAGCAACGCCTATGTAACCCAGCGTGCCGAGGTGCAGGAGCAGGCCAGCAAACTCGCCGAGGCAGTCGCAGAGCACGTCGCCGCTCAGCCCCCGACCGCACCCCTGGACGCACAGACCGTCGAGACCGCGCTCGCGCGCATCCTCGCGATGTTCGACGCGACGCATGGCGGCTTCGGCACAGCACCAAAGTTTCCCCAGCCCGTCTTCATCGAGTTCCTGCTCGACGCGCGTCAGATTGCCAGTGCCGACACCAAGGCTGCAATCGACCGGGCCATACGCGTGACGCTCGACGCCATGGCGTGCGGCGGCATGCACGACCATCTGGGCGGATCCGGCGGTGGTGGGAGCGGCTTCCATCGCTACAGCGTCGACGCGAGTTGGACAGTCCCGCACTTCGAGAAAATGCTCTACGACCAGGCGCAAATGCTCAGCGTCTACGCGCGAGCCGCAAAGATCTATGGCGATCCTTGGTACCGTGAAATCGCCATGGGCATCGTCACATATGTCACCCACGAACTGTCCGATCAGGACCAGGCGGGTCGGCCTCGTGGTTTCTACAGTGCCCAGGATGCAGAAGTCGATGGGCGCGAGGGCCTGAACTACATCTGGACTCCCCAGCAAGTCCGCGAAGCACTCTCGGCCCTGCCCAATACCAATACCGACGCCGACATCGCTTTCGCTTTGGATGTCTTCGGCCTCGACGCCGATCCAAACTTCCACGACCCCCATCATCCCCACGAGCCCGCGACATGGGTGCTCCGCCTGCGCGAGCGGCCCGATGCCATCGCACGCCGAATGGGCATCAGCGATCAGACTTTTGCCCAGCAGTTCGAGCGCGTGCAGGCCCGCTTGTTCCAGGCCCGAACCCTCCGCAAGCCCGCCGCGACCGATGACAAGGTGCTGGCCAACTGGAACGGCCAGATGATCGCCGCGCTGGATGGTGCAGGTCGAGAACTCGACGACGCATCGCTGCGCAAACTCGCCGCTGATGCCTTCGATGCGTTGTTCGAGCGCTTGCAAACCCCATCGGGCCTGGTTCGCACCGCCCGAGGCGACGCGGCTCATACGCTGGCCCTGCTCGAGGACTACGCCGCTCTCACTCGCGCTGCGGTCGCAGTGGGGCGGCGCGACTCTGCCATCCAATTCGTCCGCGAAGCCACCTCCCTATTTTCTACAAGTGATGCCTGGTTTGACACCCGCGCCGATCAGCCCGATCTCTTTGTCCGTGCCTGCGCGACTCACGACGGCGCCAACCCCAGCGGCTTTGCAACCATGATGCACGCGCTGCTTGATCTGGGAGAGAACGCGACTGTCATCCAAGCGCTGGCATATCAGAGCGGACGCATCGCCGCAAGTCCCGCAGGTTGCGTGGAGAGTGTTCGCGCCTTGCTTCGCCTCTTGAAACAGCCCGCGAGTGTCGAGAGCATGCGATCACTGGCAGACGATTCAGCAACCACCAACCCCGATTCCAATGCTGCCCATGCCGCCCCTGTTGCCCATGCTCGTGGCATGGGTGCAAACCTGGCAGCAGACGCGGTCCAAGTCTTCGCGAGCGTCGAGCGACTGACAGTTGCCGCCGATGCTCCCGCCCAATGCACCATCCTCGTGCAGATCGATCCCGGCTTTCATGTGATCGCTGCGGATATGAGTGTTCCTGGCGAATCCGCGCCAGACCTGCTCGACGCGCTGGTGCCTTTTCGCATCGATATTCACAACGGCTCGGGCATCGCGGCCTATGCCGACTACCCGCAAGGCACGCCATATGGCGTCCCCGATGTCGGACGCGTGCTCGTCTATTCGGGCGGCGGGCGGCTCGAAATCCCCGTGGTGTTGGAACGCAACGGTGATTGGAAGGGCAATCCGCTGCTGATCGTGCGATATCAAGCCTGCACCGACAACGCCTGCCTGCCTCCCATGGTGGTCGAGTTGGACATCGCACTCGATCGAGCCTGATCCCCCGCATGAATACAAAGTAAGTGCAAGCAGGCCTGTGCAATACCAACCTCTCGCGCTCCGCTTCACCCTTCGTACCCTCTACCAATGCGGCTTGCACTCTGTACCACCAACCCCACCGTCGGCGACATCGAAGCAAACGCACGCCAGATTGCCGATGCCATCTCCCGTGCCGCTGCCATAAACGCTGATATGGTCCTGCTTCCCGAACTCGCCCTGTGCGGCTATCCCCCCAAGGACTTGCTCGCAACAGAAGGTTTCGTCGCAGCCTGCGAGCGTCGAGCAGCAGAGATCGCGGACGCGATGCCCCGCAATATCACAGCGGTCTTTGGCTTGCCGATGCGGGTGCGTGTCCTTGACAGTGCAGCCCAAGGCGCATGCACCAACTCGCTGGTTGTCGCGCGAGATGGACAGATCACGCATCGTTACGACAAGCAACTGCTACCCACCTACGACGTCTTTGACGAAGATCGATACTTTGAACCTGGCCAGGATTCCATCCTGGTGGATGTGCCTTCGCGTGATCATGCCACTGGCACAGTCCAGAACACGCGCGTCGGCCTGACCATCTGCGAAGACCTCTGGAAGGGTCAAGACGCGGGCTTTTCAAGCCGCTATCGCGAACGCCCCGACCCCGTGGAGTCGCTCGTCAAGGCTGGCGCAACCCTTATCCTCAGCGCCAGTGCCAGTCCCTTCGTGCTGGGCAAGGGACAGAAGCATCGAGATATCCTCTCGGGCCACGCACGCCGCCACGCCATCCACGTCGCCTCTGTCAACCAACTTGGCGCCAACGACGAACTGATCTTCGATGGCCATCGCTACCTCTTCGATCCTTCGGGTGCGATTGCAAGCACTGGTCACTTGTTCGACGACGCGATGCTCGCCATCGACCTGTCCCCATCATCCCCATCATCCCCATCATCCCCATCATCCCCCTCAGCCGCCTCGCCGCTTCTCACGCCCCATTCCCAGGGCATCGCGCATACCGCAGTGGATGCCGCGATGCTCTACCACGCGCTCGTGCTGGGCATTCGCGACTATCTCCGCAAGACCGGTTTCAAGTCCGCCCTCATCGGACTCTCGGGCGGTATTGATTCCGCGCTCACCGCGGCCTTGGCAGTTGCAGCCATCGGTGCCCACAATGTCTTCGGCCTCTCCCTCCCTGGCCCATACTCCTCGGAGCACTCCATCAGCGATGCCGCAGCGCTGGCCAAAGTCCTGGGCATGCGCTGTGATGTCTGCCCGATCACCAACCCCATCGAAGGATTTCGAACCACCATCAATCAGCAGTTCACCGCCATGCGCGCCAGTACACTCGGAGAGGTCATGCCAGACATCACCGAGGAGAATCTCCAGTCGCGCATTCGCGGCACAATCCTCATGGCTATTTCCAATCGCACCGGTGCCATCGTGCTCACGACTGGAAACAAGAGCGAAATGGCCGTGGGATACTGCACGCTCTATGGCGATATGAATGGCGGGCTGGCGGTGCTCAGCGATGTGAGCAAGCAATGGGTCTATGCCCTCTCGCGATTCATCAACGAGCAGTATCGTGATCTCCCGGGACTGCACCATTGCCAGTCCCCGCCAATACCCAGAAGCACGATCACCAAACCTCCCAGCGCCGAACTACGTCCCAACCAGACCGATCAGGACTCGCTGCCCCCTTATGACGTGCTCGACGATGTCCTCGCTCGCTTCGTGGAGCAGCGCCAGTCGCCCGCAACCATCGCCCGCGAGACAGGCTTTGATCCTGCCCTGGTCCAAAGACTCGTCCGCATGATCGACCTCGCCGAGTACAAACGCCGCCAGGCGGCGATTGGCCTCAAAGTCACTTCGGTCGCCTTCGGCACCGGCCGCCGCATGCCCATCGCCCAGCGCTGGCGCGGCCCGTCGGCGTGATGTGGCGTGATCTGGCATGATGTGGTAGTGGTATGGTGTGGCCTGTGGTCGATAATCACGTGCAAGTCCTGATCCCACGAGTCAATCACCGGGGTTTCCCGTCCGATCAGGCTCGGCTACCCGTTTGATATCCAAACATAATGTTCATGTTGCGCAAAGCATTTGCTAAACCATCCTCTACACCCGCCGCAGGCGACTGCTCAGGATAACGTTGGCTCCCGCTTGGCTTGGAGGCCGAGCGGATTGTCAAAATGCGTCCTGAAAAGGACCAAAACAGAGAGAATGCAATGACCAAGTTCGCCCTTCTGGCGCTCGTCGCCACGGCTGGTATCGCCAACGCCGACATCATCACGCAGTGGAACTTCAACTCCCTGCCCAACGACAACGCCGCAGCAACCGGCACCCTCACGCCCAACATCGGCGCAGGCACAGCCAGCCTCGTCGGTGGCACGACCGCCACCTTCGCCAGCGGCGATGCCAACGGTGGCTCGACCGATCCGCTCACCGCACTTCCCGGTTTGGGCACCAACGACTCGGGCTGGAACATCACCACTTTCGCTGCTCAAGGGGCTGAGAATGCCGGCCGCGGAGTGCAGTTCCTGGCCAGCACCGTCGGCTTCTCCGACATCATCGTCACCTTCGACCAGCGCCACAGCAACACCTCCTCACGCTTCTATGCTGGCCAGTACACCGTCGACGGCGGCGCCAACTGGATCACCGCAGTGACCTTCGAAGGCACCGCTGGTGACACCTGGTTCAACACCCGCACCATCGATCTGAGCGCTGTCACCGCAGCCAACAACAACGCCGACTTCGGCGTGCGCGTCGTTGCCGTCTTCGCCACCGGCACCAGCACCTACATCGCTACTACCGCCAACACCGCTACTGCCTATGCCACCACTGGCACGGCCCGGTTTGACCAGGTGACCGTCAACGGCACCGTCCCCACCCCCGGCGCGCTCGCGCTCACGGGCGTGGCTGGCCTGATGGTCGCTCGTCGTCGTCGCGTCTAAGTTGCGACCTTTACGCTCAACTCAAAAAAGTCAGGGGGAACGCTTCCTGTCATCTTCAAGCCCCGGCGGAATCCGACGCCGGGGCTTGCTGTTTTTGGCCAGTATGCGCTGCGCCAGGCCTACGGAATGCGCACCAGAAAACTCGACTGGGTGGTGGCTTCGTCGGCACCCTTGTTCCGCACCTCATAGGTCTTGCCATTGACAAGATTGTGCGGGAACTTGACGCGAAGTGCTGTAAGCAGCGGACTCTCGTACGGGCGCTGGAGCGTCGTCATCGCGCCATCGGGGCCTCGAACCTGCGCGACATAGTCCGCCTCGCCAAAGACGCCGACCGTCACGGAACTGCCGAAGGGTCCGTGGAAGAAGTAGGCCTCGTCGCCGGCCTTGCGAAGCGCGAGCACCGCCTGCTCGGCGGCGCTGCGGGCGCTGGCCAGTTCCTCGGGCGTGGGTTGCTCGTTGCGTATGCGTCCATAGCGAGCGACCTGAAGCGTGTAGACGGCCTGCTCACCCAGGCGCACACGCACGCCGGTCAGGTCATACTGGAGGAGCGAGGCGACGGCGGACTCGTCGAGTCCGACACCCACCATGGGCATGTCAGCAGTTGAACTGAATGGCATCGGCCTGCTGCCATCCCGGCCAGTCGTTGGGCCAGTCGTGTTCGCAGTCGACAAGCCTGACCCGGGAAGATCAAAGAGCGTTGCAAAATCGCGAGATAATGGCCGAGGTGCCTCGCCCGCCGTGGCGGATGTCGCTGCCTGCAAAGCCTGTGGGTCCGACGCGAGCAGTTTGGCGCGTTCTTTCTGCTCGCTCAGGCGTTGGCGGTCGCGCCGATACAGGAACTGCACGGGCGGGGCGGGCTCTCTGGCCGTTGCTTGTGGAGCAGGCGTGGTGGTCGTGGGTCTGACCGTGCATCCGATCAGGCTGGCAACCAAACCAGTCAGCAGTATTGTGAGGATTGTCCGCCCCGAGGAGTAGCCCGCAAACATGAAAATTTCCTTCACACTTCGCGCGCAAATTGTACTTGCGCACTCTTGGTCGCGCAGGCCCTGCCTGCTGGTCGGGCAATCGAAAGAATCTCGAAATATTCCTTTGGCCTTCATGTGTGTAACTCGAACTAAGTCTTTCGAGCGCAGTATCTTACGCCGAACAGCGACCCTAACGGCTTTTTTGTTCATTGACCCCGATGCACTCCGATACCACCTCGCCTCGTGGATGGTTCCACAGGGTTGGAGATGTGGCCAAAGGACTTTGGCCCATGACCAACGCGAAGACCGGGATGGCGGATTGCCATCCCAGGTGCAGGGATTGGCCCTCGCGCGGAGCGCGTCATGCCAGTCACATCGGCAAGGCCCCAGCGGGCTTCGGGCATGACGCTCGCCACCCGCGCTGATGTTTGGGGCTCGTCGTTCGGACAGATCATCAATATGACGGATATCTCCTCCATCTCCGGTACTACCAACTTCATCCTCGGTGCCAGCCAGGCAGCCAACATCACCTCGCTTGCCGGCGCGCAGGCGGCTCGGGTTGCTGCTGCGAGTGAGGCGAAACGCCGCTACGGCGTTGGATCGTCGAGCGACACATCGGAGGACCAGGTCGATGTCTCGGAAGCGGCCTCCGAAGTGGCGTTCTACATGGGCAAGATTCGCAGTCTGCCGGTGCGGCAGGAACTGATCGACCGCGTCAAGGCTGAGATCGCCAAGGGCACGTACGACACCCCGCAAAAACTCAGCGCGGCGATCGACGAAATGCTGAACGATTGGGCCTGATCCCGAACGCTGCACCGGTTGCGAATGAAAGTTCGCGGGCCTGACGTTGCTGCCAGCATGTGCGCTGACATGTGTGGATGGACAACTTTCCGGTATCTGATTTTTTGCTTTTTCTGTTTTCTGCTGCGCAGCGTGCATCCGTATCGCGTGGGCGATGGTGCTGCTTTTGAGGTTGG
>CAYRPC010000120.1:0-9438 GCA_964425995.1 uncultured Phycisphaeraceae bacterium | reverse complement strand
CCCCCCCCCCCAATCGGGCCTTCGTACTGCAAGTACGCCAGGCGATGGTCTGCGAGCCGCAGCGCCTGAAACCAATGTAATGAGGCATCATCCGGGCGATGCGTGGTTCGAAACGTGGTCAACTCTGCACCAGGCTTGTGCTCCAGCATCCAGTCGTAGTGCCACGACCCGTCGGGCAGGGTGTGTCGCAGTATCACCCACCTGCGATCCGCGCCCGAGTGCCCGAATTGTGCAGAAGTTGTTGGTACCATGCCTCGACCAGCCCCGATGGGTCATTCCGCCTGATGCAAGCGTGACGGTCCAAGATATCAACGATTCAAGATATCCTGGATCCAAGATATCCGGGGTCACAAACGGATACTATCGTGGCGCAAGGAATGGCGAAGGGTCAGCGCCCTGCGTCAAGAACCGTTATTGAACATCTTGAACATGGAGGTTCACGTATGCGTCGCGAGAAGATTGCTGGTCTGATGTTGGTTGCTGGTGCGGTGGTTGCCATCTCGCTGCTGAGCGGCTGTACCAGTCGCCGGCCCCTCCCCACCGTCCGCAAGGATGCCGACCATGCGTACTTGATTGAGAAGTGGGAAAAGGCCGAAGCCGACTACCAGGAAATTCTCGACCGCCGGCCCGAGTCCAACGACGTGCGTTTCCTGCTCGCCCAGTCGCAACTTGAGCAGGGCAAGACCCGCGATGCCAACTGGAACTTCGGCATTGCGCTCGATGTCGACCCGCTCAACGATGGCATCCTTGACAAGAGTGCCGAAGGTTTGTACCAATCGGGCAACCGCGAGGCACTCACGTCCTTCCTCCAGCGTGCCGCAAGCGAGCGCGGGCGCGTCGCCGACTACATGCGCATGGGCAAGTACATGCAGAAGATCGGACATCCCGACGAGGCCCAGCAGGCCTATCTCACTGCGGCCAAGATCGACCAGGGGCGCACCGCGAGCATCCATCTCGCCCTCGCCGATTTCTATCAGAGCGTTGGGGATCGTCCTCGCTCGGTTGATCGCCTTCGCATGGCCTACTTCCTGACTCCCGAAGATAAGACGCTTGGTCCCAGGATTCGGGACTTGGGCGAGATTCCCGGCCCCACCTTTGCCAGGGTGCCGACCGAGTGGCAGCAGACCATTGCCCAGCCGACGCAGCGCGAAGTGGATCCGACGGGTCGCTGAGCGATCAAACCATCGGTAGTCGCCGGGTCACAAGTATGACCATCAAGTTCGCGGCGGGTGATTGAAGATTTTCATAAAGCAACAACGCCCTGGCATGTCGCCCGGGCGTTGCTGTTTTTCGTTCGAGCATTTTTACAGGTGGAATGATCGCTTGGTTTCGATGATCGAGATATTCACGTCGCTCACGCGCCGGTGCGGCTGAGCGGACGCTTCTGGTTGCCGATCTGCTGGCCATTGGGCTCGACATTCTCGAGCGGGTTTCCCTGGAAGGGCTGGCCATTGATGCCGGTGGGGATGGTGCCGGGAACAACGCCCGGAATGAGGCCGGGAATGTAACCAGGCACCATGTTGGAAACTTGCCCGGGCATGACGTTGGCGAAAGGGTATGTGCCCGGAACGTAGTTGATCGGGGTGTAGCCGGTCGGGGAGTAGCCGTTGGGCGCGAAGTTGGTGGGGGCAAAGTTGGTGGGGGCAAAGTTGGTGGGTGTGTAATTAGTTGGATAGCCCGGAACGAAGTAGTTGGGGATGTTGACACCAGGCACGCTCGCAAAGGGAATGGGCGTTGTCAAGGGATTCTGTGTGGTGGGTAGCAAGTTGGTCCAGCACTGCGCCAGCGGATTGGCGAGTGGGTTGTTGACGGGCTGGCCAAAAAGTTGGCCAGACTGCTGGCCGTAGTTTTGGCCATATTGGGGCTGGAAGTGGCTGGTGCCGAAGATGCCCAGGGCATTGGTGTTGGCGAAAAACTGCGGATAGGCCAGGCCATTGTTCACTTGCGTGCCCCACGCGAAGCCGGTTTGGTTGTTGGGCTGGAAGTTGGGCTGGAAGTTGGCTTGCGGGAGCGGGGGCGGGGGGGTGAAGGCTTGCGCGACTTGGTTGTTGCTGGGCTGGAAGCCTTGGAACTGGATGGGCGAGGCGTTGGAGAATGTGTTGTAGGGGATGGTGGTGTTGCTGGGAAGGATGTAGGGGACGGAGTAGGAGTTTGCTCCGGGAAACGTGGTGCCCAAGCCATACTGGGGGAGCAGTTGTGAGATTTGCTGTTGCCAAGGCTGGTAGGTGTTTGCGAACTGCGTGGTGGGCACCTGGGTGCCATATCCCTGAGTGATAGGTGCCTGCTGGGTGCTATGCACTTGGGTGTAGTTGAAAGGCAGTGCGTTGGGCGTATTGAAGCCGTTGGTCCACGCTGTGGGATACTGCGGGGCGTATTGGGCGGGGTTCTGAGTTGGGTACTGTGTTGGATATTGGCCCGAGTACTGAGCGCCGTACTGGCTAGGCCAGGTGTTGGTCCAGCTGCCATAGGGCAGGCCCGCAACTGTGTTCTGGGGCAGCCAACCATTGACGCCGCAGGTGCCAACGCAGTTGTTCCAAGGCGCGGCAAACTGGGGTGTCGCAAAATGGGGATTGGCGTAGGGCATGCCATAGCCAGGCACGAAGTTGATGGGGTTCAGACCAAGTTGAAGGTTCTGAGCAATCGTGTTCCAACCGAAGCCATAGGTCATCGCAGAGTCCTTTCGCATTCCCAGGCCGGCACTTCTTGCGCCAAGCCAACCAGACGGACAGCCGCGTTGGACACACGCCCATCGCGGTCACGAATCAGGCATTGACGCAGGAACCGCACACACAAGAACCGCGACACAGGAGTTATCGTCACCTCGTCCAAAACTGCCACATCAATTCAGGAACAGTTACTGGATTTTCCCAGTGGCGTTATTCTCGGACATTTGTAGATTTTGCAATCGGAAAGAATTTTGATTCGGGTCGCTAGGCAAACGTAAATCGTCAGATTGCTCGGAACTGGTTCCCAGATATCCGCGTCCAAACTACGACTGGTGCGAGCAAGCCCGGGCAAACAGCCCATGTCCCCGTCCCGGCTCTGGCCTCCCACCCCGACCCACCTACGACCAAAGTGCGGCTGTCGTGAAGCCATACCAGCCGATTGAGATCGCGGCACGAATTCGTCCGAGCGGCGCGTCACATCGAATATCCTTCCAGTTGTCCCTTTGTGTCTGATGTTCGCGCTGCTCTCGAGTCGCTCCCAGACTGTTGATCAGAGGAGTCCACCATGCGTTGCCATATTCGTCCTGCGCTTGTCGCATCCACACTCACTGCCATTGCCGGGCTTGTCATGAGTCCTGCGCTGGCACAACAGGCTCCGCAGGCCAAGCCCGCCACGCCCGCCAAGACGGCCGCTCAGGCGCTGCCCTCTGGTATCACGGTCATCCCCGAGTCCAACGGCAAGAGCGCACGCAGCGCGGTGCCCGAGCGCCAGACGCTGCTGCGCATGATGCAGCGGGTCAGTGTCAACTTCAGTGAGACGCGTCTCGAGGATGTGATCACGTTTCTCAAGACCGTGTCAGACGCGGATATTGAGGTCATGTGGGCCGACGACGACAACAGCGAGGGGCTGTCCAAGGACACGCCCATCACCGCCCGTGTCGAGGGCCAGACCGCCCTCCGCGTGCTCGAAATCATTCTGGAGAAGGCCGACAGCAAGGAGCGCCCGGGCAGTGTGAGCAGCACCTGGCAGATGAGCGAGAGCGGCGCGATGCAAGTTGGTCCTCGCGAGCGACTGAATAAGTACAAGCGCACCGAGGTCTACGACATCGCTGACCTGATTCTCGAAGTGCCCAACTACGACGATGCGCCCGAACTCGATCTTCAGCAAGCCTTGCAGGCCAGCCAGCGGGGCGGCGGCGGTGGCGGTCAATCGCCCTTCAGCGACACTGGTGGCGAGGATCCGGAACGCCGCCCGCTCAATGAGCGTGCGGACGAACTGATCGAACTGCTCACCACGCTGGTCGAAGAAGATCAGTGGGAAACCAACGGCGGGAGCGGCGGGAGCATTCGTCGATTCCAGAAAGCGTTGATCGTCAAGGCACCCGACTACATGCATCGCGCTCTGAACGGCTATTCCTACTGGCCCGGCACCTCGACCAACATCAGCAGCACCAAGGGCCGGCGGTTTGTATCAATCGGTGCGGACACGAGCGTGTCGGACGTTGGCGAGATAGTCAACTTTCCCATTACCGTGCCTGGCGGGGGCTGAAGAACCGGCACTCCAGCCTGATGCGACTGACTTGCCTAAAAAAACTTCCCAGAAACTTCCCAGAAAAAAAACCCCGCCGACACCGGGGGGAAGTGTGTCAGCGGGGTGAAAGGAGGCATTGGATGCTGCAACAAATTATCGCTCTTTATAAATGCCTGTCAACCGGAAACGTTACAGACTGAGAAATTCACTCCAACGATTCAGGGTTTGTCCCCAACGAACAAACGCCCGCCGCGATTTCGCGACGGGCGTTCTTGGTAACAAAAGAAACCCATTGCCCGTAGCGCGAACGTGTGAACGTACGTGTTGCATGTGCTGCGTGTGCAGCCTGGGGCAAAGGCTCTGCCTCAAGCGCGACGACGACGGGCCAGAGCCACACCGCCCATGCCCACAAGAGCGAGCGCACCGGGCGCGGGCACGATCAGTTCGATGCCGCGGAAGACGGTATTGGTGCCAGCGAGCGTCACGTTGGAGAAACCGCCCGACTCGGTGTAGGCGTAGATTGTGGAATTGGTGCTGCTGCCGTTATCACCCGTGAGGTAGAGGGTGGTGACACCCGACGTGGTCACGCCGGTCATCTGGCGGACACGGTTGCCTGCGGGGACGGCGGTGGTGGACAGGCGGGTCCAGGTGCCCGAGACCAGGCTCCACTTCTCAAGACCACCAACGCCCGCGACCGCGCTGTCATTGGCGACGAAGGCGGTGCTCGCATCGGCGAAGTAAAAGTCGTAGAACGAGCCGGTGCCGTTCAGGGTCGAACTGAAGCCTGGGAGAAGGGCGAGCGGAGCCGGGGCATTGGGCAGGCCCGAGCCGAGTTGGAGCAGGCCTGAAGTGGTTGCGCCTGAGGCGCTCGTCACGTAGATGTTGCCCAGAGCGCTGCCCAGGTTGCGCAGGTTGGTGGGACCAACGTTACTGAGTTGGTTCACGCCATTGGCTGCGCCGTGGCTGAGATACTGGACGCCGCTGGTGCCGCCGGTCGCGTAGTAGTTTGCACCATCGGTGGAAAAAACGCTGCGAATCTGCTGGCCGCTGAAAGCGCTGGTGATGGAGGTGCTGGTGTCGATATTGCCCGCAAGGTCGAGGCGACCGATGATGCGGTTGTTTACAGCGGTGGTCGTGGTGGCGACGCTGGCGGTGCCAACAGCGGCATCAAATCCGCCAAAGGTCAGGTAGCGACCGTCGAGGGAAAGGTTGAGTTGTCCCATCGCGGTGCCTGTGCCTGCCATGGTCAGCGTGCGATTCGGGCCGTTGGCGGAGGTGGGCACGGCAATCGACTGGACGAAAGCGCCCGACGTGGTGTACTCATCGATATAGGTGGCGGCTGCACTGTTGCCCAGCGATGCGGAGCCATCGCCAATGCGGACCACAGCGAGATTGCCTGGGGTGAGCGGACCTGCAACAGCCGACCCGGCCAGTGCGGCGACCAAAGACGCAACAATCAAGGTAAAACGCATATTTCTCTCCTCCGCACGCCACTTGACGAACCAAAAACTGTGTTAACAATCGCACAACTTTCGAGTTGGTCCAACGGGGTGCAATCGCACTCGCGCTTTCACGCGAGACTGCTTGTCTCTCTGGGACAAGTGTAGGGAGAGAAGTGATGTTTCGCTGGTTTGAAGACCGGCGAGGAAAAGGGAATCTCGCACCAAACGTCGCGCGAACAGGGGTTACGGGTAGTGTTGGACGCCTGCCATCAAAGGTGTCGGAGGGATGAGAACGCTCGCTACGCTGGTGTATCTTGATTCGTTGATTGACGCATGTCCGCCACCGCCTCCAAAACCTGGACCACTCGCGCCTTGCTCGCCTGGATGGGCGAGGCATTTACCAAGCAGGATCTGGACTCGCCGCGATTGCTCGCTGAGTTGCTCATGGCCCATGTGCTGGGCACGGAGCGCTTGAAGTTGTACCTAGATCCAGACCGCCCCGCCAGTCCGCTGGAGCGCGACACATTGCGCAACCTGGTGGCTCGCGCGTTGCGGCACGAGCCGGTGCAGTACCTGGTGGGCGAGGCCTGGTTTTTCGGGCTGCCATTTCGCAGCGACAAGCGTGCCCTGATTCCTCGGGCCTGCTCGCAGACGATGGTCGAGCATGTGCTCCAGCACTACCGGGCGATGCACGGCCCCAGCCAGTCCGGCGCGACGATACCAACCTCGGTCCGAGGCGAAGGGATATTGATCGCCGATGTATGCACGGGCAGCGGCGCGATCGCGATTGCATTGCTTAAGCACCTGCCCGGCGCGCGAGGCGTGGCGAGCGACATCAGCAGCGATGCGTTATCGCTGGCGAAGGAGAATGCACAGCGTCACGAGGTCTCCAATCGTCTTGACCTGCTTCAAGGTGATCTGCTCGCGCCGATTCGGGCCTTTCCGCCCACGGGCGAGGGGACGCTGGATTACCTTGTGAGCAATCCACCCTACATCCCCGACGATGAGTGGCCCAGCGAGGGCAATCCGGGGCAGGTGGATAAGAATGTGCTGCTGCACGAGCCGCATATTGCGCTGCGCGGGGGCGTGGACGGGATGAAGTTCGTGGCACCACTGATCGAGCAGGGGCCGGCATTGCTCAAGGTGGGCGGGCAACTGCTTATCGAGATTGCGGACGCGAAGTCGAACATCGCGTTGTCATTGGCGCAGCGCAGCCCGCTGCTTGGCGATGTGAAGATACTCAAGGATCAGGACAATCTCGATCGCGTCCTGCTGGCGACGCGGCGGTGAATATGTCCCGAGATGGATCAGAGCAGTTGAGCCAGCCTTTGCTCGCAGGCAATAGATAATTCGTTGATCGTGCTATCAATGCCAAATCCCGGCATGTTCTCGCTGACAAGCAGTTGCGAACTCCGCAGGATCATCGCGCGGAGCAATGCGATGTCATCGACGTTGGGCAGGGCCTTGATGATTGAATCCACAGCGGCGTTCAAACCATCGTAGAACGCGCTTCCAAAGTCGCCCCACTCGATGGTGAGCATCATCGCCCGATCGACCACAGCCCAGCGAAGCCTGACATAGCCGCCAAAGTCCGCGGTTGCTTTCAGATATCGATCCGCGATGCGCTTGGGCTCGCCAAAGGTTGGATTGGCCTTGTAGCCCTTTCCCCGACCGGACCAGATGTAGCGCAGGACCTGTGTCTCGAGCTTGCTGAGACTCGTCGCCCCCGATGCAGTTGATGTTGCCGGATGACTTGATCTAGCGTGGTTCTCACTGGCGGCAGAGGGAATCAGGACACGGCCCACAATCACTGCCTGTGCTTCCGCAGACGAGTTGTACAAGTCCTGCAGCAGCCCGATCAGTTCCGGCTCCTTCCAGTGCTTGAGTTTCCCTCGCACATGGATCCAGGAGTCGAGCGCGGGCGTGCGCCGCTTGGGCTTGACCTCGGCGTTCAGCGGTGTCGGAGGCGGGGTTAGTACGGGTGTTGGTGTGATCGCCTCGGCGGAGGCGAGACGCGCCCGGGCGACGGCACGAATCTTGCTTTGCCTCTGGATGACCTCTTCGTATGGTGCCACATTCAGCGAGCCATCCCGGTTTCGAATCGCGATCATCAACTTTGTCATAGTCATCCTGCCTCAACTCTCATCGATCTTCTCAGCATTCGCTTCAACGCGTAACGCGGTGGATTTAGAACAAACCTGGTCCCTCGTCCACTCGCACCATCTTCCCGGTTTTGGGATCGAGGCGCACGCGAGGCTTGGGCTGCTTGGAGGGTGGTTCGGGTTTGGCTTGTAGTTTCGTGTCTGGTTTTACATCCGCTTTGACGGCTGACTTCGCGGCTGGTTTGGTGCCTGGCTTTGAGTTGGGCATGAGGCCCGACGTGGACTTGTTGGTGGAGGAATTGGCGGCGGGCTTTAGTGGCTTTGATGGCTTTGGCGTGGGGGCTTGCTTTGCTTGTCGCTCACGCCGCGGATTGGTTGCGACGGCGCGCCTCGCGGGTTTGACGTCGATCAAGGCGGGCTCGTCGTCGTGCTGCATGGAAGCGACCTTGAGCGCGGCGGCCGCTGCTTTGGCTCGCTTGCCGGTTGCGGTTTCAATCGGCAGATCGTCGAGCGAAGCGCGGGGAGGTTGCGCGGACTTGGTGGCTTGCGGCGCGGTTTCGCCCTCGCCCGAAGGCGGCTCGATGATCAGGACGCCCTCCTGATCTTCGGGGTTGTCGTCTTTCACGCGCTTGCCCTCGTCGTCGAGTTCGAGGTCCGCGATTGCTGTGCGCTTCTTTGCCTGCGACAGCAGGGCATCAAACAACTTCTTCTTGTCGGTGCCATTGAGCGCGTTGACGGCGATGGAAATCTCGCCAATGTATCGCTCGAAGACATCGCGGCGCTCGCTCTCGCGGCGCATCTTGGCCCGCTTGCGCAGGTATGTGCCCAGTTTGCGTCCGCACTCCATCAGCGCGAGTTTCATCTCCTTGCGGATTTCGTCGTAGTCCGCGATCGCTTCCTTGCTCTCGCTGGTGAAGGGGACCCAGACGCTGGCCATGTGAATCATGATGACCAGCGGCCCGACGGGAATACCTCCTCGCGGCTGCTGGAGGTCGTAGTTGCGCCAGTTGGTTTCCGTAACGGCCTTGAAGGAACTGCACGCGCTCTGCTGGAAGAGCAGGGGGACGCGATTGGCAAAGCGAATCACGCGGGCCGTCTCGTCGCCTGGAAGTTCTCCGCCAAACGCGATGGCCGTTTCGATCAGGAAGGGCCTGCCCCGATAGACCGCTGCCTCGCGGCTGCTGGCGGCGTAGAACTCGGCGCGTACGCCCTTGAACATACCCTTAAGGAGTTGCTGCACGCCGATGGGCGCGAGGCAGTCGGTGGGCGGGGGCGCGAGTTTGGCCTCTTGAAACTCCTTGTAGAGTTTCTCGACCTGTGGGGATTCAACATCCTCAACCCTGGTGCGAGAAGATAGCCCGATTGACTTGCAAAAGTCGCTCGCTGTGGAACCAGTGACGCGACAGAACTTCTCCTGCAAGAAGGCATAGAGCGTGCCGTGCTTACCGACTTCCTGATAGTCCTTGAGCATCTGGAGGAGTGTGCCCAGTTCCACGCCGCGCGGATGGGGCTGGATTTCCTTGGTCTCCGGGGGCAGGATATCGACGCCTCGCGGGAAGATCACCAGCGGTCCCAGGTCTTCCGTGATGGCGGAGGCACTGGGCACAGGGGGCTTTGTAATGGCACCAGCACTTGCTACCCCGCCATCTTTGCCAATGACTGAGACCTGCGGCCCGATGCTTTTCTTGAGCATCGGG
>CAYRPC010000119.1:0-9464 GCA_964425995.1 uncultured Phycisphaeraceae bacterium | reverse complement strand
CTTCCATGCCCCTCTCTGATCGACCCGAAGCCCCCATCGCTATCGATGCCCTGCAAGCCGCCGCGCCCGGCAGTCCGCGCACCGACGATCCGGCCACCATCGAGAAACTCGACGCGCTCATCGCCGCGTTTGGTACGTCGGCCAACCATCCTCATGCCCGCCTGATCCGCGACATCATGCAGACGGCGTTGCGGCTCGCGGGCGACAATCGCGACACAGGCGAGCTCAAGTTGATGGCCAACAGCCTCAAGGAGATGCGCTACGCCTACAAGATCTTCGGGCGCTACAAGGACCCGCACAAGATCACCATCTTCGGCAGCGCCCGCACGCCCGAGGACCACCCCGATTACACCGCCTGCGTCGAGTTCAGCAAACTCATGGCCGAGGCCGGATGGATGGCCATCACCGGCGCGGGGCTGGGCATCATGAAGGCCGGGCATGTGGGCCCGGGGCGTGATGCGAGCTTTGGCGTTTCAATCCGCCTGCCCTTTGAGACCAACGCCAACAACGTCATCGCGGGCGACGAAAAACTGATCAACTTCCGCTACTTCTTCACACGCAAACTCATGTTCGTCAGCCAGGCCGAAGCCGTCGCCCTCTTCCCGGGCGGCTTTGGAACCCTCGACGAAGCCTTCGAAGCCCTCACGCTCATCCAGACCGGTCGCAGCAGCCCCATGCCCGTCGTCTGTGTCGAAGGAGCGAGCAACGACTACTGGAAGACCTGGGACCAGTGGATTCGCACCCAACTTCTGGATCGCAAGTGGATCAGCCCCGAGGACCCCAGCCTGTATTACATCGCCAAGGACCCTGCGGACGCCGCGCGGCATGTGCTGCGCTTCTATCGCAACTACCACAGTTCGCGATACGTCAAGGACGACTTTGTCATTCGCCTCCAGCGTCCCCTCCGGGCCCAGGACATCCAGAGCCTCGAGCACGACTTCAAGGTGCTCATCAAAACCGGCGGCATGACCCAGCGCGGCCCCGTCACCGGCCCGGGCGGCGAACCCGACGCCGAACTCCCCCACCTCCCCCGCCTGGTCTTCACCCACACCAAGCACAAGTACGGCATGGTCCGGCAACTGATCGACCGCATCAACGACCTCGACCCGGCGTGATTGCTCCCAGATATTGCCCCGCCCGCCATGGACAGCCTGCTTCAAAGTCTCTGCAACCAAAACCTACTTCCACGCTCGAACCGCTGCCCCACCCCTCCCATATCTTTCCTTTGGAAAGTAACACCCATGCAAGACTCCGACCGCACACGCTCACCGCAACTTAAGGACATTCAGAAACTCCCGCGCTGGGCCTGCGTGGCCTTTGCCGCTCGGTGTGCCCAGCGGGTCCAGCCTCTTTTCCAGCACTTTTGGCCAAAGGCTGCTCAAAAGCACATCGATGCTATTGACAAGGCGATTATGCTCGCCGCATCATCGGCCCGCGTGGGTCGTGCCGATGATGCGGTGAGCAACGCCGCCGACGCCGCCGCCGACGCCGCCTACGCCGCCAACGCCGTCGCCAACGTCGCCGCCGCCGTCTTCGCCTACGCCGCCGACGCCGTCGCCAACGCCGCCAACGCCAACGCCGCCAACATGATGGCATGGCGCGACTATGACATATTGCTGGCGTTGAACAAACGCGAGGGGTGGACCGACAATTCGCCCGTTGACCCCGACCTCTGCGGCCCGCTGTGGGCGGACGGCGCGCCGAAGGGGTGGCCAATCAATGATGATTCTCAATCCAAGAAAAAGCCATCAAAGCGACCTACAAAAAAATGAAGCCGAGTACCAAGGCTGCCTAAAGGCCACCCATAGACCAACCGCTGCAATTGAGGATTCGCGTGCCCGCGGGCGCGTCCGACCAAGAGATTAAGAAAATCGTCGCAGAGTTCGTACACGCGGCAAGCATGACACACATCGCCCGCGGCGGGTCGGGACTGAAGATCGACAAACTGCAGGTGCGTGAACGAGCAATTGCTCCGGCGGGGGTGCCGTCATGAGCAAGCGACCTTCCAAGCCACGCTCGGATAGCGCAGATGATGGCCCAATCAAGCCCCGCAAGCAGAGCAAGACCAACAAGACGCCAGGCGACAAAAAGCCGGTCTCGCCCAAGCGCGTCAAGACGCCACTGCTTCCCTATGAGATCGAAGCGGCACCCACGCAGCAGCCAGGCGATCGCTACTTTGACATTCTCGTTCAACTGAAGCAGATTGATCCGAGTGTCAGCCCGGACGGAATCGCGACCGAAGAAACCCGCGACTCTCTCAATACAGAGTGCTTGGTTCCAGTCACGACATCGGCAAAGACAGACGTGGGCGAAGAAGAGTCGTCGCCACCGATAGAAACTGATCGCTCGCGTCGAATCGAAGCTGAGTTGTCCGAGCAGCTTGATGTCTCGCTCAAGAAGCTGGCAGAGGAATGGCAGGACAAGACCAAGCAACTTGCACGGGAAAGCGCGATCCACGCCGCCGCTGGTGGTGTGCGGCTTGCGGCAGACATGCAGTCCAAAGCGGAGCGTCTCACGCAGCGTGCCTTCAAGTCGTTGCACGTGCTCTGGTCGAATTATGCCCTGACGGACGTTGAAGTCGCCAAGGAGCTCACAAAGAAACTCATCTGGGCGACGATCTTGGTGCTGATTGATTTTCTCTCGTAGCCGCGTCACAGGATGGTGATTTCGCGCGAGTGGTCGTGTGGCTATTTCGCAGATCGATATCGACCTTAAAACATCCTCAAGGCCGATCCGCATCCCGTTTTTTCAGTCCCCAGCCACCTTACAATCTCAACGTGGCTCGCAGACGGCACGAACCAACCAACCCGGCGACGCTCGTGCTGTTGGGCATGTGCGTGATGTCGCTGTGGGCTTGTAAATCGTCACACAAGCACGGGCAAACCGACCAGCGACTCGAACAGCCCCCCGCCGCGCTGACGGATACACGCGATCCGCTTCGTGCGCCCACCGATGTACTTGCGAAGGGGATGGGCGTGGATGTGCGGTTGTGGGTCTTGTCGCCGCCATCGGGCGCGGGTTTCCAACTCGATCCGACGCTGGCTCCGCCGGTGCCTCGTGGCGTGCCGATGGGCGCGAGCGCGATCCTGCCCGATGAGCCCGACACAAACCCTACGAAGCAGGCCACCAACAACTCCGGCCCTAGCACCGACGATGGCCCGCCTGATCTAGGCAATGGTCGAGTCTCCCCAGGCGTTGCTCGCCCAGCCACGACCACGAAACGCCCCGCGCCCCCCTCCACCTCCACGCCCTCCACCCGCCGCGGCGACTCGGCGTATCCAAGAGCCGCGGCCGACGCGCGGGCAACGCTCGAAGGGCTGGCCCGAGAGTTTGACCAAGTCGGCAACCCATCGCTGGATCCCGCCATCATCGAGGCCTGGCGGCGCAACGGCATGCGCGTCGTGCGCATCCCCGCCGATCGCCTGCCCGTCCTGCGCGAGCGGCTGGGCCTCATCGCGCCCGAGCAGCAGCAACTCATCGGCTTCTCCAGCAGTCGCGTCCCCATCGTCCGCGGCACATCATTCCCTCGAAGCGAAGCGCTGGAACTGGATACCGGGGTGCTGACCGTTGAATCAGGCCACTTGCGCCTCCTGCTTCGCAGTTGGCCCGTGCCCAAACCCATGCAGGACCAAGGTGGCCAGGATCAGGGTGGTTTGAACCAAGCCGGTTTGGACCAAGCCAACTCTGCAATTCGCACCGCCAAAGATCGCAACGCTCCACACGCCACCGCCGACGTGCGCTTTGAAGTAACGCCCCAGGCACTCGTGGACAGCGCTGCCAGCAGAGGATTTGGGGATGGTGCCAGCGCCGTTGCACGCGATGCGAACGCGCTCAATCCGCTGTCTGGATTTGGCATCTCGACCTCGATCGCATCCGAAGATGCTGGCCCGATGTTCAAACGCCTGACGCTCGAAGCATCGGTGAGTGCGGGCGATGCGATCCTGATTTTTCCCGCCCTGAAAGAGACCGACGTGAACGACCGATCCGGCGCGTCGCCAAGCGGACCAAAGAGCATCGCCAACCCCAACGGCATCGCTCACCTCGATTCTCGCATCGCACCGCCACACGACGATGCCAGTCCAGCCCCCAAGATAGTTGCGCGGAGCGATGTTGGCCCGGACGTGCCCGCGCTGGCGTCGCTGGGCGAGGCGTTGCTGACCGATGCGCTCGCGACTTCGCCACGCGGTGATTGGCTGGTCCTGGTCCTGATTCCCAAGCCGCCCGCGACGTACACGCTGCTGCGTTGAGCGCTCCACGGCTCTTGCTGCTGCGTCTTCTGCTTCTGTCCCCATCCAGTAGTCCCCATCCATGCCCTGGCTCATTCTCATCATCGCGGGCATCTTTGAAGTGGGCTGGGCCGTGGGCCTCAAGTACACGCACGGATTCACCAAACTCTGGCCCAGCATCGGCACCATCATCGCGATGATCCTGAGCATGGGTCTGCTGGGCATCGCGCTGCGCAACCTTCCACTGGGCACGGCATATGCGATCTGGACCGGCATCGGCACCATCGGCACCGCCCTGTTTGGCATCCTGGTGCTGAAAGAACCCGCGACGGCACTGCGACTGGCGTGCCTGGTGATGATCGTCGCGGGCATTGTGGGACTCAAGTTGTTGTCGTCGGCATCGCCCACGACACCAGCGCCGACAGGTCCGTAGATTCTTATGTATCAAACTAGGCTCTGCGGGTATGGCTCGCTGCACAGCACAAGGCCAGTGCGCTTCACCGTTCCAGCAGCAGTTCGTCGCTCAGCACACGCCGCGTGCCGTCGCCCCGAGCCGTCGTGAGCGTGGCGCGCACGATCAGCCCGCGCCCGCCATTAGCCTGCGTGTCGGTTGACCAGATATGAACCCATGATGGCGTCGTCAGCGCAACCCGATAGGTTCGCGTCGCAGGATCAAAGCGCTGCGAGTTGACGCTCGCGTCCATCAGGTCGGCAACATCCCACGTGGTTGCATCCCCTGCGAGTTCATCCGAACCCACCTCGCCAGGCAGGATTCTCGCCCGCTGCTGACGAACCTCCACCCGAAGCACCCCCAGCCCCTTGACCGGATCAGTGTACTGATCGCGCAGTTCATAGTGCAGCACTAGCACCGCGCCCGTGCCTTGAGCACTGCCCGACGCGGGAGTAGCAACCACCCCGGCCACATCGACATGCGTCAGCGGATGGATGCGCAACCGCACCGGCTCGAACGCCGCTTCGACCAACGCTCCGTTACGAGATGACTGACCGGCCAGCCCATGCTTTCCGCCCGTCAGGTTCGAGTCCATGGTGCAGCCGCCAATACTTCCAAGGCCCAGCAGCGCGAACAAAACCCCGCCGACAACCGGGCGACAACGCTCTTGTCCAGAAAAACTATCGCTGATTCTGCCAACGGAGATCGCTTGCATCAATCAGTCTACTCCGCACGCTGGAAGCACGCAAGAAGGGCAGCGGCTGTGCGTTGTGCGGGCATGACCTCTACCTCCAACTCCACGTTCACTCCCGGAACTGACCTTGGCTTTGGCCCTGGCTATGGCCATGGCCCTGGCCGCTTTGCCATCATCGTCGCCTGCGGACTTGCCCCGGTCCTGCTTTCTTCGCTCGCCCGTGCCCAGGGTCCCTGCGACTTTGGGCAGGTCACGCAACTGGCCGAAGGGGCGATCAGCGGCGTTGGCGTGCAAACGCCCGTGCCCGGCTTCGAACTACTGATCCTCCGCGACGGTGCCCCGATTTATCGGCGAGCCTTTGGCAACTTCCAACTTGGGCAGGTCGCCAACGCGGACTCCGCCACCAAGACCATCTCGGGCGCCGTCATCATGTCCCTGATCGATCAATCCGCACAGCCCTTTACGCTGAACACTCGCTTGTCGGACTACATCCCACAATTCGCCGGACTCAAGCAGCCCATCACGATTCGCCAGGCGTTTTCCCATACCAGCAACCTCCGCCAGTCCGACACTCTCTCCAGTACAACCCTCACACTCCAACAGGTCGCCTTGACTATCGCTGGAGAACCGCTTCGCTGTTTTTCTGGCATCTGCACTACTGGCAGCAGCTTTTCCTATGGGGGCACGTCGATGCATGCAGCCGGCGCGGTTGCCGAAATTGTCGCTGGCCCGGCAGGCAATCCGGTTCCGTGGAACACCATCTTCGAGCAGCGCATCGCTGCTCCCCTGCAGCTCACGCAGACGCGTTACGTGCTTTCCTCGCCCAGCAATCCGCGAATCGCTGGCGGCTGTGAATCCACAGCGCCGGAGTTTGCACGCGTGATGGAAATGCTTCGCCGCGATGGCACGGGCCGCGTCAATGGACAAGACATCGCCGTCCTCTCGCCCCAATCTGTGCAGACCATGCTGACGCGTCAGACGCCCAAGGGTGTCCCGATCGCGAGCACGCCAATCCAGACGCCCTACACCGATGGCGCGGACTATGGCGTGGGGGTGTGGCTTGATGAGCGCGGGCCAGATGATGAGTTGCTGGGCTGTATCGCTGCGGGTGCTCGCGGCTTTAGCGCCTGGATCGACTTTGACGACCGCATGGTTGGCGTCATTGCGACCGACCTGACCACTTCGAGCAATATCCAGCCCCTGCTCTACCAGATTCGAGCCGCGGCCCAGGCGACGATCCGCGCGTGCGAGGTCAACCGTGTCTGCGACAGCATCGACTTCAACAACGACGGCTCGTTCTTTGATCCCACTGACATCGCAGCATTTGTGAGTGTCTTTAGCGAGGGACCTTGCATCCCGGCCAACGCCACGTGCAACGACATCGACTTCAACAATGACAACTCGCTCTTTGACCCGCGCGACATCGATGCGTTCCTGAGCATCTTCAGCGAAGGCCCGTGCTTGTGAGCCGCTGCTCTAGAGTAACTGGTGCGATCAGTCCTTGCGCGTGACAACCACGCTTGAGAATCACGTCCAAAAAAACAACCGACCGGTTTATGGTCGGTTGTTTGTCATTGGTTGCCAATCAAACGCGGGCGAAAGGAGTCGAACCTTTAACCTCCTGATCCGTAGTCAGGTGCTCTATCCAATTGAGCTACGCCCGCAGCGACCGTGGCAATCTGAGGGTTGGCCCATGATTGATACGGTGCAAGTAGAAATGGTAGTGCCCGACCCGGCAAGGGGCAAGTGCGGTGGCTTATGGAAACTGAGGAGGGATGCGAGCCGCTGGTTCAGAGCCAGCCGGGGGGAGCCAGTACGGGAAGCGCTATTGTCCACAAAAGTTGTGAAAGCAACGAGTTGTGGAGTACTTGGCGACATGAAAACCCGCTCGTATCGGCACGGTGCCGCATGCCAAGCACGACGCGGCGCTGGACCTCTGTAGCAGTCAAGAGACCCCGAACCAGTTGATCCGAAGGCTTTCGTGCTTTTCCCCAGTCAATTGAATACCAAACATATACCGGTAATTCGTGGGGAGACTTTGGGAAGTCATTGATCGCCGCTTGATTCGCACCTCGATGCGTCCAATCATCTCGACCCGGCGTTGCGAGTGCGGTGGCATTCGCGGTGGAGCGTTGGGGTTTGATTCAACGCGCGATGATTCGCGCTCGACTGCTTGGCCAGTTGTTGATAGACAGAGGAATTCATGGCTCACTCCCGTACCGCGAAGAAGGCCGTCCGTCAGAACGAAACTCGCCGTGCCGTCAACCGTTGGCGGTTGCGTGGCATGCGAGAGGCCATGAAGGAGTTCCAGGAAACTCTGGTCCACGGCACGCCCGAGCAGGCGAAGGAAAAGTTCCTCGTCGCCCAGAAGGTGATTGACCGCACGGCCCAGAAGGGCATCATCCACAAGAATCAGGCCGCACGCCGCAAGAGCCGCATGAACTCGAAACTCAAGGCCAAGGCGCTGGCGAAGTAAGCCAAGCCTGATCAACAATCGCTACTCGCCAATCCATACACGCCAATCCAGACAGACTGGGATCGCGCCTACGCGACAAATCCACAACGCTTCAAACCAGGCACGCCCTCAGGCGTGCCTATTGGTTTTTTGTGCCTGCGATAGTTCCGCTGGTCTGGTGGGCCTTGCCCCATGCCAGTGCGTGCGCGACGAGCGTGAAAAACATGAAGAGTGCACACCAACTTGCTCCGCCAATATGCTTCCATTGTTTGAGCCATGGCTCATAGATGCTATTGCCGGGTGGGAGTGTCAGGCCAGCAACGTAGACGATCAATCCCGCGACGAGCCAGGTGCGCGAGACTCGTGTGCCGGAAATACTAGAGCGCGGGTGCAGGAGCAGCGCGGCGGCGAGCATGAGCGGAAAGACGGCGAGCACGAAGTGGCGGCCCACCGACTGGGGGCTGAAGACGATGGCCACGATGATGAGGCCAGACCATTCGAGGGCCGTGAGCGTGCCGCGAGCGAGCGAGCGCTCGGCTTGTCCGTATCGCCCGACAAAGAGCGGCTCGCCAAGCCCCACGTCCACCGCGACACGCCGATACATCCATGCCACGGATGCGAGGCAAGCGATCGCGACGGCAATATACAACGCGATGAATAGCGGCTTGTTGGCCGGGTAGTGGGTTATACGAGCGAGCGCGCTGGCGATGGAGACGCTGGCGTACCAAGTCATGGGGTGTACTGGCGTAGCGTCGGCAACGGACAAGCCCACCATCGAAGCAAGCCCGCGAAAACTGCGGGCGAGGTAGGAGAGATTCGTCTGCCAACCGAAGACGGGCACGCCCACAAGCAGCCCGCCCGCGAAGCCGGCGAGCATGCCCATGGCTTCGTGCCAACGACGTCGCAGGACGAAGTAGGGCAGGAAGATCAGCGATTGATACTTCACGACGCTGGCAAGGCCGACGCAGAGGCCCGCAAGAAACGGCCATCGCCTGACCAGCGCGAAGCCGCTCGCGAGCAAGAGCATCACCAGATGGTCGGACTGACCGGAGTAGAGCACGGCTCGCAACTTGTCTGCGTTGAACAGCAAGCCCGCGAGCGCAATGGTCCAGACGCGCCACGACTGCTCGCCAAGCCCGAGCAAGCGACAGGTTTCGCGCGCAATCAGCCAGAGCGCGGCCAGCATCATGACACCGCTCATGATCGCGAAGACGAAGCCGGAAGTGCCCTGGCTGAGCAAGCCCAGTGGAGCAAAGACCACGGCGAAGAAGGGCGGATAGATATAGCCTTGCATGCCGGATTGATAGGGATCGGTGCCATGCATCACGGCATAGATGCCGTGGTAGAGGTGGTACCAGTCCTGATACTTGCCGCGGGTAAAGAGGAAACCAAAGTACGCGGCTGCGAGCAGCGAGAGAAGAATCGTCAGCGGCCTGGCAAAGCGTTGCAGCCGGCGTTGGCGGGCGGGCGAGGGGGCGTAGAGATCGAGGAGTCGCATCGACTCAGGCTAGGGGTCGGGGTGGTGGTCGGGGTAGTTGTTGCTGTTGGCGCGCGGCGCATCGACCGGCGAAGCGCCAGTCGGTGGCACGTTGGTTGGCTTTCAGTGACACGCGCGAATCGGCGGCGCGGGGCTCATGA